>CAMBVX010000214.1 GCA_945871085.1 Opitutus sp. GAS368
GTCCGTCAGCGCCGACGAGCCGTCGCTCCAGTTCATAACCGAGCTGCGTCGCGCGCCTCCGCACCCGCACGAAACCGCCGCGACGGCGGGCTGCCCGGCTTGCCGTCGTGCGCATGGACGAAATCGAGGAAGGCCACGACGACCGCACCCGCTCCTCGTCAGCCCGTCCGCAACCGGCCCATCAGCTCCGCGACGTGCGGATCGGGCTGATAGCCCGCCCGCTTCGCCAACGCCTGCACCCGGTCACGGGTCTCGACCGTAATCCGCGGATCATTCCGCAGCGCGAGCGACACCGTCACGTGCGCCCCCCCCGCCAGTCGAGCGGTCTCCCACAGCGTCGGTTTCGATCGGCGACTGGACGGAGCGGCGCTCACGGCGAAGAAAACCACCGCCCAACCGCAACCCGCGCGTCAGACTTGGTGCCGCCAAATGCGCGCGCAGTCTTCGCCTCATTTCGTGTGCGCATGACCGGAACAGCGCGGCACGCTTCCGCTGCGGCAACAAGCCGACCTTTGCTCAAAACGAAAACGTGTTCGTCAGAATATACTGCCGCGGGTCCTGATAACGGTAGGTGAGCGGCACCAACGTGCGCGAATGAACGTTGTTTACGATGAGTTCGCGCTGATCGAGGAGGTTGTTGACGTTGAGCTGCACCGACCACCGGACTTTCCGCTGGGCGATGGGCAACGAATAACTCAGCTGAAGATCGTAGACGTTTTGGTCCTTGGCGTCGACGGTGCTGACCTTGTCGATCGTGCGGCCATTCCACATGTCGGTGTAGTCACTGCCGGCCTTGATCGAATAGTCCGTGCGCGCGCCGGCCACACGACCGAGCCGCCAACGGGTCCCGCCCCCCACCGAAAACCCCTTGAGCACTCCGTCCCGGAAATCGTAGCGCGTGCGCAGATTGATGTTGTGCAGCGGATCACCGACGAAACGTTTGCCTTCGAACACGTAGGGGTTGTCAAAGAAGAGCTGTTCGGCATCGGCGATCGCCTCGTTAACGCTGTCGGTGTTGATCGTGAAATCGCCGGTCGCCGAGATGTCAGCCGGCGTGCGCCAGTCGGTTGAGCTGGGGGCACGCTGCGGTAGCGGCTGGTTGATGTTCTGCGTGAGGGAGAGGTCCCCGTGTTTTTTCCAGTAGGGTTTATGATGATTGAGATAGGCGCGGTATTCGGGCGCCATGTTCGTGCGCGTGGTGTTGTTTTGAGAATAGTTGACCGAAAGCGACCAGCCATCGGTCAGGCGGCCGACGACTTCGAATTCACGGCCCTTACTCTCCGAATCCTGCGTGTAGCCTTGGACCTGATTCATCACTTCGGCCTGACGTCGGGCAAACGCCGTCTCTTCGGCGTTGAGCGCCGTGGAGGTGGCGAGCGCGTTCCAGATATTCACCGGATTGCCCTTGTTGAATCCGGAGAAACCAAATTCGCGTTGGGAAACGGTGTGGAATTGCGTGGCCGTGAGGAAGAGGCGGTTCTTGAGCAGACTGAGCTTCACACCGTAGTCCGTCGTCTTCCCCGAGGGCGAAGGGACGAGATCGGCGATGGTCGTTTTCCGCGGATCGGCGGGCGTGATGTAATTGGTGCCGGGCGTGCTGACACTGTTGGACGTGTTGAAAAACACGGAGGCCCACGACGTGACGTGGAGCACTCCCCCGAGCGTGCGGGTCTGGCCGCTGAAGACGCTGAACGGAGACGTGCGCGGATCAACCGGGGTCCACACGCCGGTATTGGGCGCGAGGGCTTCGCCGGCGGGATCGCGGCGGGCCAAGCCCACCCAGCTCTTCAGGCGATCTTTGCGATAGCCAAATGTGCCGACGAACCGGTTCTTAAAAAGAAAGGCCTGCGCGACGCCCATCCACGCACCAGTCTCACGGTCCGCGTAGCCGATGTTGCCCTGCGAACGATTGAACTCACGCATGTAGATATCCGAAACGGCCCCCGTGCGCGGATCCTGATACTTAACCGGATCGGTGAGGTTGATCGGACCGGGGATGCGAACATTCGGGTCGTTGAACTGCGCAAGATTGGGGAAATAAAAACGTTGGAAGGCTTGGTTGGCGCCGTTTTCCGGCGTGGCGTTGAAGACGCCTCCGCTTGTGAGCGACGGGCCTTTGAGCCAGTATTGCTGGAGAATTTCACTGCGAGATTTGGAGCCGGACATCTCACCCAAGCCGGCGAGACGAAGGCGGATGAGATCGCGATGGGCTCGCTCGTAGGAGACGGTCACCCGGCCCTGGCTGACGGCCGAGCTGGTCGGCCGGTGGTCCGGCGAGACATCAAAATAGTAGAGCTGGTTGGCGGGCTTGAGCTGCCCGGTCGGGGTGTAGCGATTGGTATCGGCGGCCACTCCGTAATGATTCCACGTCGCGAGATTGTGCGTGTCGCCGCGCGACAGCTGACGGTTGAAGCCGAGTTCAATGTTCAGATCGCGCGCGAGCTCGCGCTGGACGAACGCGGAAGCATTCTTCACGCGGAACTGGCCGCGCACCCAATTGGCCTCCAGCACGGCCTCGGGATTGCTGCGGCCCATCGCGAAATCGTTGGCGAGATTTCCGCCGGTCGGCGATTCGCTATAGGTAAACTGCCGATAATTTTGCGCCAAGGGGAAGCTGGGGCTGACGACCACCCAATCGCCGCCGGAACGCTCCAGCACGCCGACGACATTGGTGTTGCCCGTGTCGCGAATCGGCGTTCCGGGCGTGCCCGTCGCGCCCGTGCCGGATGTGCCGGGAACGTAGCTGGCCGGGAAATTATTGAAGAATGGCTGGCCGCTTTGCTCCCAAGTGGACTTGAGATCGTTCGCGAAAAAGGGACGGGGCACAAACCGGTTGATTTCGCCGTGCTCAAATTCGACCCGGACGTTGGTGCGTCGGTCGGGTTGCCACTTGGCGGTGACAAACGCGCGGTCTTGATCGTTGTGGCCGGCGGCCCGCCAGGACGACTCCCGCCCCCGGAGAACCACCGCCCGGAGGGCGAGCGTATTTTTGAGCAGGACGCGATTGGCATCGGCCGACCAACGCTGGCCGCCCCACGAATCCGTGCGCGAGGTGAGACTGTAGGCGTGCTTGTCGGTGCGGGCCTGCTTACTCGCAATATTGATCTTCCCCGCGGGAGAACCGAAACCGAAGAGAATGGAATTCGGCCCGCGCGAAACTTCGAGACTCTCGATCATGTAGAGGTCCACTTCCCCCGGCGCGGAAAAGAAATTGATACTCCGACCGCCGCCCGGCAGACCGCGTATCCGGATGGATCGAACACCGTCGTTATAGCCGTCGGCCACCGGACCGGCCGCGCGGGCATCATCGGTTTCCATGCGCGTGCCGACGCCATACTCCATCGCACCCTCGACACTCGTCGCCGCGATATCGCGCAAAAACTCCGCGGTCATCGGGCTGATCGCCGCGGCCACGTCCTTCAAATTCGTGCGGAGCCGCGACCCCGACAGTGTGTCCTGACCGGCGTAACCCGTGTCTTGATTCGTCGAGACTTCGAACGGAGTGAGGACGATCGTCTCTTCCCCCGCGGTCGTCGCACCCGACGAGCCGGTTTTCGGAGCCGTTTGCCCGCTCAACGCAAGGCTCAGCAGAGAACCGGCCGCAAGAACGGCGCTTCGCAGAGCAAGAAACAGGGTATTTGGGAGGTAATTGGACATGGTCAATGCAGCGTAGATTCAGGCAGTTTGGGGGTGATTCGGCCACCGAGGGAGACGACGGCCCATGAACACGTTTAGCGATTGCCGAGCCCTCGCAAACCGCACTTTAGTTTACGTCAACCAATCATGAGCGTCCGCTCCCTCGCCCGTAAACTCGGCATTTCTGCCACCGCGGTTTCCCTCGCGCTTAAGGACAGCCCGCGGATCTCCCCCGACCTGCGCGCCAAGGTGAAACAGGCGGCTCGGGCGGAGGGCCACGTGCCCAACGCCAAACTCGCCGAATTGATGAGCGAGGTAAGGCGCTCCGCCCAACCCCGCTACCACGCGACCTTCGGCGCAATTTCACTTTTTCCCGAGGAAGAGCCGTGGCGGCAAAACCCGACCTACGGGCACCTCGAACCCCTGCTCGGCGGCGCGCGGGCCCGGGCCGCGTTGCGCGGCTACAAACTGGAGAATTTCTGGCTCAAGGCTCCGCGCATGACACCGCGGCGCCTCGCCGCCATCCTCGAAGCCCGTGGCATTCACGGGCTGTTTTGCCTCGGCAGTCTCGAACCCGACGAAGTTTTCCCCGCTGCGCTCCAGCGCTTCGCAGTGGTGACGCAAGGCGCCAGCATCCCCGGCCGGATGCATCGCGTGGTGAGTCACTTTGCCGCCGACGCGCGGATCGTTTTTGCGGAGATCGCCCGGCGCGGGTATGAGCGTCCCGGATTGGCCATTCTCCGCTCGGGTGACCGCCGCACCGACCATCTCTACTCGGCAACATTCCTCGGCGAGCAAGAGCGCGCGGGGACGGAGCCCACCGTGCCGATCCTGCGCGCGGAGACCTGGAACGAAGCGGAGTTTCACGCGTGGTTCACCCGCCACCGGCCCGACGTGATCGTCGGGCACCAATCCGCCACCTACTTCGCGGAAATCGAAGGCTATCTCGCCCGCCACAATCTCCGCGTGCCTCGGGATGTCGGACTCGCGCTGCTCGACAAAAATCCGGACACCTCCCGATACACCGGTATCTGTCAAAGCCCGGAGCGCATCGGCGCCGCCGCCGTGGATCTCTTGCTCAGCCGGCTGCTGCTCCGTGATTTCGCCGCGCCGGAGTTTCCGAAAGTGGAGTTGGTCGTCGGCACGTGGAACGAAGGGAAATCCCTTCGCTCGCCACGTCCCGTGCGGTCATCGCGTCTGGAAACTCAGTGACAGCCGCAGCCCTCGCCGCAGCCGCCACCACCGCCCGCCCCACTCTGGGCGTACCCGTGGCTCAACTCTTCCGGCGTGGCCTCGCGCGCCGCGATGATCTCCACCTCGAACGTCAACTCGACGCCCGCGAGCGGATGATTCCCGTCGAGTAAAACCTCATCCCCCTCGATACCGACCACCGTTACGACCGGTGCTTGGCGGTCCTCACCGGTGCGAAACGTCTCGCCGATCTGCAACTCGCCCTCGACCGGCAGCAGCGCGCGTTTCACGCGTTGCACTTGCCCCGGATCGCGTTCGCCGTAAGCCCGCGCCGCGGGAACCTGCACCCGCGTTTTCACGCCGGCCGCCACGGTGCGGAGTTGTTCGTCAAGTCCGTCGATGATTTGTCCCGCCCCCTCCAGGTAAGCAATCGGCGGGTTGCCCGCCGAGGAATCAAGCACGCGACCCTCGGGGTCGCGCAGCGTGTAGTGAAAGGAGACGATGCGGCGGTTCATGTTTCGTTGCGAAGGACTTCGAGAGGCGGATGGTCAGCGACTCCCCGGTTGGCAAGCAAGCCCGTGATCACCGTGACCGCGACCGCCGCCGCCATCGAGGCGAGCAGCGCCGGCACCGGCAATGAAACGCTGGTCTTGAAAACGTATTTCGCGAGCAAGGCGTTGCCCATGATCGCGAGGACTCCGCCCGTGACGGTCGCCAGCACACCGAGCACGGCGTATTCCACGAGTTGTATCTGCGTCAGCTGGCGCCGCGTCGCGCCGAGGGTGCGGAGCAGCACCGTTTCCCGGATACGCTGGAAGCGCCCGGTGAGAATCGCCCCCACGAGCACCACAATCCCCGTCACCAGCGTGAAGCCCGCCATGAACGTGATCACAAACGCGACCTTCGCGAAGATGCTGTCAAAGGTTTGGAGGATCAACGCGAGGTCGATCGCGGAGATCCCCGGCAGCTCCCGCGCCACCGCTGCCTGCGCGCGCGCGGCCTCGGCCGGCGTCGCAGCCCGCAGGGCGGCCGCGTAGGTCTTCGGCGCGGGCTCGAGCACCCCTGCGGGAAAGAGCACGAAGAAATTCGGCTGCATCCGTTGCCACTCGACTGTCCGAAAACTCGCCACGTACGTCCGCATCGGCACGCCTTGCACGTCGAACACGATCTCGTCGCCGAGCGCGAGTTGCAGATCTTTCGCGAGACCTTCCTCCACCGACACCGGCACGCGCGGCTCGCCAGCCTTCGCACGACCAATCCATTCGCCCGAGGAAATTTTTTCCGCCTCGTCAATCTTGGCGCGATAGCTCGAGCGATACTCGCGCGTCAGCGTCCACGCCGGGATGCGCGCTCCGTCGCGCACCGCTTGGTCGCCCTTGGCCGCCGAGCCGAAACGCATTTGGAAGCCGCCGCCACCTTGCGCGCCTTTGCCGTCAGTCCCGCCGCCGGGCGCGCGATTGATGACCTTCGTTTCGTCTTTCAAGAGTTCCGCCACCGGCCGCCCCTTAATCGACTCAATCTTCATCGTCACAATCGGCGCCGATACCGTGATCGGGGTGCCGTTGTCCTTGAGGATTTTTTCGAGCCGAGGGAACTGGTCGTCCTGCACATCGAAGAACATCAGATTCGGCCGCGCCCCCGCCCCCACGCCCATGATTTTATCGAGGATCGTCGCCCGCACGAGCACGAGGTTGATCATCAAAAACGTCCCGAGCCCGAGCGACAGCAGCAGCAGCACCGTGCGGTTGTTCGCACGATGGAGATTCGCGAGGCCCTGCCGCACGACGTAGGCGAGGGGCTTGCGCGGCACGAATTTCTTGGCGGCCCACGAAACGAGTTTCGCCATGCCGCCGAGCAGTCCGAAACCGAGTGCCATCATGCCCGTAAAGCCGAGGCCCGTTTTCCAGTTTCCCGTCTGTAAAATCGCAAAGCCCAACACCGCCGTCGTAATCGCGGCGTAGACCACGGGCGTCAGCGGGTCCATCCGCGCCGTCTCACCCAGCGCCGAACGCAGCGCCACCAGCGGCGAAACGCGTCGCACCGTGAGCAAGGGCAGCAGGGTGAACAGCACACAAATCACGAGTCCTGCCGCCGCGCCCTTGGCGAGCGAGACCCACGAAATGAACAGCTCCACCTCGAACGGCAAAAAATCCTTCATCACGACCGGCAATACAAACTGCACTGCCACGCCCAGCGCCGCGCCGACCACCGAGCCCACCACGCCCAGCCCGAGGCCTTGCACCAGATAGATCGCGAACCCCGTCCGCCCGCTCGCACCGAGGCAACGCAGCACCGCCACCGTCGCGACCTTCTGCTTGATGTAGACATGCACCGCACTCGCGACGCCCACCGCCCCGAGAAACAGCGCGACGAACCCGACGAGACTGAGAAACGAATAAATATCCTTGAGTGTCGTCCCGAGCTGACGCTTGCGGTCTTCCACCGTGTCGAACTGAAAACGCGAACCCTTGAATTTTTCCTTCATGGCCGTCGCGAGCGCGTCGCCGTCGACCCCGGGCAGCAATTTGAAATGCACGCGATGCCGCGCGAACCCATCTTTCTTCAACAGACCCGTCGTCGCCATGCCCACCGGCGAAATGAACACGCGCGGCGAAAACAAGGCGATCACCGCCGCGTCGCCCGGGATTTTTTTCAGCGCCCCCACCACCTTAAACGAGCCCGCGCCCAGCCGCACTTCGTCGCCCACCTGCACGCCGAACTGCACGAAGAGCGTTTCCTCGAGCAATGCAGATTTTCCGTCAGCCAACTGCGCCAGCGCACCGGCGGGCTCCGTGACCAAATCGCCGTAGAAGGGAAACGCGCCGGCCATCGCCACCAACTGGACCAGCTTCCGCTCGCCGGCACCCTTCGTGAAATTGAGCTGCGTGGGAAACGCTACCTCGGTCGCCACCTCGCCCCCGACCCCGCGAAAATATTTCATCGCCTCCTCGTCAAACGGCTTGCGCGCCGTAATCGCCAGATCGGACCCGAGCAGTGATTTCGTCTGCAACTCCACCGTGCGACGCAGATTTTCGCCCATCGATCCGATCCCCGTCAGCGCCGCAATCCCGAGCACAATCGACAGCGAAAAAAGCGCCAAGCGCCGCCGCGAAGCCCGCGAATCCCGCCACGCCATTTTGAGAATGAAATTCATGCGGAGAAGGAGGAGTGGCCCACGGAACACACGGAAGACACGGAAAAATCAGAGCGCGAACCGCTCATGCTCGACCAAGGGGAAGTGCCCGAAATTCACCAGCAACCCGACTCGCAGCCCCGTCGCGTTAAGGTAATTTTGCACCTGGGCGCGATGCTCGTCGGTGATTTTTGAAACGGCCTTCAGCTCCACCAACACGGTATCGAAGCAGATAAAATCCGCCTCGTATTTCTTTTTCAGCAACCGTTCCTTGTAAGTCAGAGGCAACGGCACCAGCGCCCGCGCCGGCAAGCCTCTCAGCTCAAACTCGATCTCCAGACACTCCTGATAGACCGCCTCCAAAAATCCGCACCCCTTTTCCTTATACACCTCAAAGCACGCTCCCAGGATTTCATAGGTTTCTTTTTCCAGCATTAGTTTGCTCATGGTTTTCGTCCTTTCGTTGGTTGTTGGTTTCGCCGAAAATATTTCCGCCGCACGTCCCGAATCTGTTCCGCTTTCTCTACTTCCGATTTTCCGTGTATTCCGTGTGTTCCGTGGGCCTCCCTCCGTTCCGTCTTTCTCCGTCCCACGCTCACGCCGTCTCATCACTCACCACCGCCCCGCCCTTCAGTCGGATGATGCGCCCGCACTTCCTCGCCAGTTCCAAATCATGCGTCACCAGCACGAGCGTTGTGCCCTTCTCGCGATTCAGTCCGAAGATCAGCTCCACCATCGCCGCCGCCGTGTCGCCATCAAGGTTCCCCGTCGGCTCGTCACAAAACAAAATCTTCGGCCGGTTCATGAACGCGCGCGCGAGCGCCACGCGCTGTTGCTCACCGCCCGAAAGTTGCACCGGATAGTGGTCATACCGCTCGCCGAGTCCCACCCGCCCCAACAACTCCCGCGCTTCCGGTTCGCGCGTCGAATCGCCCGCCAGCTCGACCGGCACGAGCACGTTTTCCAACGCCGTCAATGTGGGGATCAGTTGGAAATTTTGAAACACGAAGCCCACGTGGGCGTTTCGCACCAAGGCCCGCGCGTCCTCGTTCATCTCGCCAATACTCTCGCCCGCAATACCCACCGTCCCGCTGCTGGGGCGATCAAGGCCCGCGCAGAGCCCGAGGAGCGTGGTCTTGCCGCTGCCGCTCGGCCCGACGATCGCCACGCTCGCGCCGGCGAGAATATCGAAACTCACCTCGCGCAGCACCGTGAGTTCGCCGCCCGCGGCGGTGCGATACGCTTTGGTCAGCCGCTCGACTTTCAGCATGGATTGAACACTTGTCATGGGAACCGCCCACGAAAGACACGAACGACACAAAAGCCAGCATGACTCCGCGCCGCCGTCCACTTCGTCTTCTCGCGCTCACGCTGCTCGCGTTTGCCCTCACCACCTTGCCGCGCGGCTTCTCCGCCGGCCCAACGCCCGCCCGGTCCGCCGAACCCCGCACGATCGTCTTCTTCGGCGACAGCCTCACCGCGGGCTACGGCCTCGAAGAGCCCGCCGCCGAGGCCTACCCCGCCCTCATCCGGAAAAAAATCGACGCCGCCGGCCTGCCGTGGCGCGTCGTCAACGCCGGCCTCAGCGGCGAAACCACCTCCGGCGGTGCGCGCCGCATCGATTGGATTCTCCGCCAGCCCATCGACGTTTTTGTCCTCGCCCTCGGCGGCAACGACGGCCTCCGCGGCATTGAGCCCGCCATCTCCCGGGCCAGTCTCCAACGCATCATGGACCGCGTGCGCGAAAAAAATCCCGCCGCTCAAATCGTCCTCGCCGGCATGATGATGCCACCCTCACTCGGCGCCGACTACGTGCACGAATTCGCCGCGATGTATCCCGCGCTCGCCAAGAAAAACTCCGCCGGCCTCATCCCTTTCCTCCTCGCAGGGGTCGGGGGCGATCCCGCTCTCAACCAACCCGACCAGATTCATCCCACCGCCCAAGGCCAAGCCGTGGTTGCAGAAACCGTGTGGAAAGCTATCCAGCCTTTGCTCACCCCATGAGGCTTTCGCGTTTCTCGTTCTCCCTCATTTTTTCGGCCCTGCTGTTTTTCGCGCGCACCGTCACGGGCGCGGAGCCGCTGCGTCTTCCGCTCAGCGCGCGGATGGAAGCCACCACCACGTGGGCGGAAAACATCAGCCGCTCCTCCGCCCCTTCCGACTGGCGCGACACGCAGCGCGCCGACGCCCGCGTCACGGCCAGCCTGCTCACGCCCATCGCCACCGGCCTCAGCGTCATCACCGAGGTCGGCGCGGCCACCGCGATCGTCCCTCGCTACGCGCGCAACAACGCCTTTACCGCCGATCTCCACGGCACCCTCCGGTGGAAGTTCGGCCTTGGCGCCTATGCCCCTGTGTTCTCCAGCGAAGTCGGCCTCGCCCGCCGCGCTGCGCGGATCTCCGGCGACAACGGCTGGCTGGCCACCGGCGCGCTGCGTCTCTCGCAACGCTTCACCCCTGCCTGGCGCGCTTCCGTCACCGGCGACTGGTCACAACACTACGCCGCCCACGCCCCCTTCGACGTCCGCGCCCATCGCGTCTTGGGCTCCCTCACCTACGATCTCAACGACACCTGGCAGCTCACCTACGGACGCGGCAGCCTCTTCGGCGACTTCAGCGCCCACGCCTCCCGCGCCGTTTGGGCCCGCGCCCTCGCCGGACTCGTCAGCCCCGCCATCGGTCAATACTACAACACCGTCGCCTACGAAACCACCGACTCCTACGGCCCCGGTTGGGTGACGTATCGCGTCACTGGTCGCTCGGACTTTTGGTGGCTCGAACTCGCCCCCGCGCTGGGCCGCAACACGTCTCTCCCGCTCCGCTACGAAAGCACCTACACCGTCAACCGCGGCGGTGTCGTCTATCGCCAAGATCTTTGGACCCTCGGCCTCCTCCATCGTTTTTAACCCAGTTCTTTCCCCATGCGTGCCCTCTTCACGACTCGTTGCCTCCCGTTTATCGGGCTTACTCTTGCCACAGCCCTTCACCTGCTCGCGGAGGGCGGAGTCCAAGTCAGCGTGAAGGACAACAAAGGCCAAGCCGTCGCCGATGCCGTTGTATCCCTGATGCCGCTGGATACGAAACCCACACTCGCCCCGTTTCCTGATCCGCTGATCATCGCCCAGCGTGGCCAAGAATTCGATCCCTACGTGACGGCCATCGTCGTCGGCTCGAAGGTTTCCTTTCCCAACCGCGACACCGTGCGCCACCAAGTCTATTCCCTCTCCAAACCCAAGCCCTTCGAGATTCCGCTCTACGGTCCCGGCGCCGACCAGACGGTCACCTTCGACCAACCCGGCGTCGTCTCCCTCGGTTGCAACATCCACGATTGGATGTCCGCCCACCTCGTCATCCTCGCCACCCCGTTCTTCAAAAAAACCCCCGCCGACGGTTCCACCGTGATCTCATCGCTCCCACCGGGCCGCTATCGTCTCGACGTCTGGCACCCGCGCCTCGCCACGGACGCTCGCCGCGAAGTCACGATCGCGGTCGGCGACTCGTCGATGCAGACCATCGCCGTCGTCCTCAAGCCCGACCGCCGCATCCGCCGCGCCCCCGACGGTGCCGGCGGCGGCTACAAGTGACGGCCGCCGCCTCCGCTTTCTTGTGAGATCTGCCCTCGCCTCCTGCGCGCTGTTTCTCGCGACGGCTCAC
>CAMBVX010000215.1 GCA_945871085.1 Opitutus sp. GAS368
CCGATCTCTCGCACACCCTTTACGAGGTCATTTTGCCCGGTCAGCCCAGCTATGGAACGTTGAACGCCAACGTGAACAATCTGCCCAATAAATTTCCGCTGCTTCCTGCTGAGCTTACGTCGATCGGGCACAACCAGGTGCTGCGCACGATTCAAGGCGGCGGCGTCGATGTGGCCGGCACGGGCTATCCGGCCGGGGCGGCCCCCACCCTGACAAGTTTCTCCGACGCTTACTTCTACGATCTCCGTCGGGCCACGAACAACACGGGGGCCAGCTCGCAATTGTCCACCGGTAGTTTTCGTGCTTCGAATCCTTATACGCCGAGGCCCATCGTGAAGATCGACTTTGATTTTACCCGATTCCGCATGATGGTGGAGCGCACGATGTCAGGGTCGAGCGGGAGCTACACGGCCTCTGACACGACCGCTCTCGTTTACCATCCCGGTGCGCCGGATGGGGTAAATTGGGCGAGTTCGATTTATAACCCAGCCAGCAGCACCCTGCCCGTGGCCCGCGGACTAGGCTTGGGGGCGGCAACCTACACCACGTTTCCCACCGCGACGACGCTGACGGCGCGCGATCCCTACCGAATGTATTTTGCCCCGGCGAATCCTGCCGACCCCAATATCTTATCGAATCCCGGGCTGTTTGCAGTGGGCGCGAGCGATCTTGCGAACACATCGACGCCCAAGCCGTGGTTTGACGGGATCACCGTCTATATCCACTCGGTCGATGCCGAGGTGCGCTCGCGGGTGGCCGGGCCGACCGCCAACCCCAAGACGCCGCGCATCGATTCCGGGGTGCGTCTGTGGAACGGCCGCGGCAAGGTGATCTCTCTCGACCCTACGACCTTCCCGAGCATGACCGGCTGCACCTTCGCGACCAATGACGCCGTCTATATCGTGGGCCACTTCAATGCGGACGGCACGATCAACGGCACCAGTTCCAGCACGTTAAATCCCGGTGGTTACAGCGCCCGCTATCCAGACACGACCACGGTGATGAACACCAGCGAGCGGCTGACCTCGGTCATGGGCGACGCGGTCACGATTCTCTCCGCGCCGGTCTACACCAATGCCACCACGCCGTATACCCAGACCAGCGGATGGTCGGACTCGCTGAGCGCGCACAGCGTGCGCGCAACGACTGCGACGTGGGCGACGATGCAACCGAGTGGAAGTAATGCGGCGGAGGGTGTTGCCACGTCGATGAGGGCAGCCGCGATGCCGTTCAATGGGAATACGCCCGCGACTGTGGGGACTGCGCGGACCACGAAGTTCCTTCCGACACCGACGGAAATTTCGGCCTGTCTGCTCGTGGGGATCGTCCCGACGAATCACAATGCCTCCGGGATAACCGGCGTGGATGGTCCGCCCGCTTCGGTGGCCAACGGGCAGACGAGCGGTGGGGTTCACAATTTTCCGCGCCTCTCGGAGGAGTGGGCCGGCACCGGGCTATATATTCGCGGGGGCCTGGTAGCGATGTTCGAGAGTCGGGTGGCGATGGAACCGTGGACGCTGCGCGTCTATTCGGGTGCGGGTCGTTTTTGGGGCCTCCACCAATCGTTGCGCAGCGCCGACCACGACCTGCCGTTGGAACCGATCTTGCTCGGTGCGCGCCGGCTCGGGTTCAAGGAGATCACGGCCGCCGAATACGCGACGTTGAAGACGACGATCGAGGCTCTGCCGCACTGAGGCGGCGCGATCGGCATTTCAACTTGGGCTCGACTGAATCGTTCCGCTAAATCGGATCAGTCTGGCCAAATGTGGCTGGCCCGGTCCCGCCGCCACCCAATGAAGTCTATTTCTCTCCCGCCGCCGATCTGAACGGCCTTCACAAGCAGCGGGCGTAGATTTTCTGGAGCATTGAAACGGAAGCGGCGGGAGCGGCGGCCGGCGTCGCGCGGGCGCCGGTGAGACTGCACCGCAGGAGGAGCTGTTCGTTTTCCTTGTCGAGCTGGAGGATTTGCAGAATACGCGCGCGGGTGTTTTCGAGTTGGGCCCGGGCCTCCGGGTCGCGGGCCGAAGCGGCGGGGAGGGCGCGGAGGGCCGCGAGCGACGCGTCGAGTTGCTCCAGCATCGTGCGTTTGCGTGTGAGAAAATCTGCGCCGGGTGCGCGTTGGTGTTGCCGGAGGAAACGGTTTTCCTCCAAGGCGCACTGGTGGATGGCGTCGCAGAGCCGATGGTGAGCTTGGAGGGTTTCGGATTGGGTCATGGCGTGGAAGCGGTTTTGGGGCCGGCGGGCAGTGGGCTTGTAGCTGCGGGCTGGTGCACGTGAGTGGGCGTCGCGGTGGGCTTGGAAATGTCGGCAGGAGCCGCAGCGGGCTTATGAATATCGGCGGAGGTGGCGGTCGGTTTGTGGACGTCGGCCAAGGCGGGAGGCGGCGGAGCGGCGGCGGCGGGTGCGGGTGCGGGTTGGCCCGTGGTGGTTTCGAAAAACGCGTTCACTTGGCGGCCGACGTCATCTCGCCACGCGAGGTGATTGAGCCGCCACGCGGCCATACGCGTCAGCTCGGCGAGTTCGGCGGGAGGCGTCGCGCCGGCGGTGTCAATGATCGTCTGATACGCGGTACGGGCGCGATCTTGGATGCCGAGGCGCTCGTAGCAGAGCGCGATTTGGTAGACGAGCGGCAGGCGCCAGGTGGGCTCGGGCGCGAGGTCGACGAGGCCGGTGTAGATGGCGTGGGCGTTAAGGGTGTTGCCGGTTTCGAAGAAATCGTTGGCGAGCTGGTTGCCGGTGCGCCGCTGCCAATAGGCCCAACGCTTCGGGTCGTTGGCGACGCGGGACTGTTCGGTGCGGAGCAGTTCAAGCGTCGCGAGGAACGCTTCTTGGGGGCGTTTCATTTCGCGCAAGGTGATGGCGAGCAGGTAACGGGCCTCGGGGATGTTTTCATCGGCGGGCCACTGATCGATGTAAGCCCGCAGCGTGGTGATGGCGGTCTCGAGGTCGCCTTTGAGGCGGAGGGAGTAGGCGGACTTAAAATGAGCGCGGGCGCGGTCGTCAGGTGCGAGGTCGAGGAGACGCAGGCGCGCGTAAAATTTGGCGGCTTCGGTGTAGTCGCCAGATTGAAAATGGGTTTCGGCGATCTCGAACTGCGCGGTCTTCGTGAGAATCTGATAGTGCTCGAAGCCCTCGCTGGGCAGTTTGAGCGTTGAGTTGATGACGCTGTAGAAGCGGGTGATGGCGCCCTTGTAGACACCGAGCGCGCGGAGGGTGCGGCCGAGGTCGAGGAGCGCGTCGGGGGTGCGCTCATCGTTCGGGTAGTCCTTGAGAAAGCGCTCGTAGATCGCGGCCGCCTTGGTCAACGCGCCCTGGACGCGGAACATGCGGCCGAGCCCGAGCAGCGCGCTCTTGATGTCCACGACGGGCGCGCGGTGATTATTGAGCACTTGATAGTAGGCGATCTCGGCGGATTCGTAGTCCGCGCGATCGGAGAGAATTTTCCCGAGTTTAAGGAGACTTTGGATACCCTCATTTTCAGTCGCAGCTTCTTTGTCGGCCGCGATTGCTTTGGCTGGCGTCACGTGGTCGGAGTGAGCGGGCGCAGCAGCGGCGGGTGCCGCTGTGGGCGTGGGCTGGGCGTCTGGCTGGCGCGTAGGCTGCGCGGACGATTTTCTCTCGGGCGCGACCGGAGTGGACGGAGCGACCGTCGGCGTGGATGGTTGGGCGGTGACCGGTTTCGGTTGGGCGTGAGTGGCGGGAGCGGGCGGGGGAGGGGGGTGTGGTGCGGGCGCAGCCGCGGGAGCAGGCGCGCCGGGTTTGGAGGCTTCGGCTAGCAGCGGTGCCGCCGGTTCCGCCGGCGCCTGACTGGCGGGAGCGTGCGTGGTGGCGGCGGGCGCCTCCGCTGCACGCGAGCGGACGCCGATGACCAGCGCGAGCAGCGCAAGGCCGGCGAAAATGCGGGAAGGCGGCGGCGGGCGACGGATCATTTCGACTGTGTGTAGGTAGCCGTGCTCGGCGGGAGGGTGGCGGGTGGGGGTGGCGTGAATGCGTTGGCGGGCATGATCACGTTAACCTCATTCGCCGACCGGGCTGAGCCGGGGATTTGAAAATAGGGGAGGAAATCTTCCGGACGAACCTTGGGACGCGTATCATCGGGGATAATGGCGCGCGGCGTCGGTTTGGGCGGCGGCGGCGGGGCGACCGCAGCGATGGCCGGGAGCTCGGTGACCGGAGCCTCGTCCTCGCCCCGGGTGGTCGCAGCGGTCGAGCGGGCGGCCGCCGCGTTGGCCAGTGCGACGGAGGACTCGGTGAGCGTGAGGCTCGGCACGGGTGGCGCCGCCGCGGCCGGCCGCATCACGAGATCGGGCGGTGGCGCGCTCTTTTCGAAGCGCAGCGGCGGGGCGCCTACCATCGCTAGGTAGGGCAGAGAGTCGCCTCCATGCTCGCCGACGCCCTGCCTGAAGGCGTGGCGTGAGCGCGGCATGGCCGGTGCTGTCTCGGGTGCGAGAGCCGGGACCAGCAGCAGCGATAAGCAGCGCAAGGCCCGACGCGCACCCGCCGACAGTGGCGGTGATTCGCGGTGATTCATTGAGTGTGAGGTGGTCCATGTGAGTGGATTGTCCGATAGTGCCCGCGGGTTTATCGGCACGCTCGAGCGTGACCTGAAACGGTTTTTCTCAAGAAAAACGTGAAGTGACAGGCCGCCCGGCGCTCCCGCAGGTCGAGCCGCGGCAGTCGGCCCCGAGGCCGTGAGAAATCCGGCGAAAGGCGCGGCAAGGGGTCGGACGCGCGTGGCGCTCACGCCCCATTGGGCTAATTTAACGCGCCAGTTCTCCGCGGCTTATCACGGCGATGCCCGGACCACCCTGGGGCTTGGGGGAAGGAGCGAGATGACGATAGCGCCCGTGGGCCTCAGGCCCCGAGGATGCGCGTATCGAGCAGGCTGCGCACCGTGCGGCCGAGTTCGGCCAGCCGGTAGGGCTTTTGGATAAAATCGTGCTGGCCGAGGAGCTCGAACTCCGCCCGGGCGGCCGGCGTGACATGCCCGCTGACGATGAGGGCCCGCGTCATAGGTTGGCAGATACGGAGCACTTTGAGCACCTCGATGCCGGTGGCCCCGGGCATATTCAAATCGAGGAGAATGAGATCAAAACGCTCCTTGCCCGCGCTGATGAGCTCGATCGCTTCCAAGCCGGACGAGGCGGTGGCGGTTTTGTAGCCCTTGGCCGTGAGCGCGCTGGAGAGGAGCGTCCGGAGGGACTCTTCGTCGTCCACAATGAGTAACGATTCGGTGCCGCTGGGAAAGACGTCGTTGGTCGCGAGCACGACGGGGGCGGCGACCGGGCTTTCTGTTAGAGGCAAATAAACGCTGAACGTGCTGCCACTTCCCGGGGTGCTGTCGACGTCGATCACCCCTTGGTGCGCGACGACGATGCCGTAGACGACGGCGAGGCCGAGGCCGGTGCCTTGGTTGCCTTGCTTGGTGGTGAAGAATGGTTCGAAGACGCGGGTGCGGACGTCGGCGCTCATGCCCGTGCCGGTATCGCTCACCTGGAGGCAAGCATACATGCGGGCCGGATCAGCACCGAGGCGTTGGAGACCGGCCCCCGGCTTGGTGGTGGTCGAAAGCGAGATGACGCCACCGGAGGGCATGGCATCGCGGGCGTTGACGCACAGGTTGAGCACGATCTGTTGAAATTGGCTTTGATCGGCGAGCAACGGCGGGAGCCCGGTTTGCAGATTAATATTGAAGGTCACCGTGCGCGGAAATGTCTCCGCGAGCAAAGCGACGAGGTCGCGGGCGAGGTGGTTCACGTCGATCGGCGCGAAGCGCAGCTCGGTCTTGCGACTGAACGTGAGGATTTGGCGGACGAGGCCGCCGGCGCGTTGGGCCGCGCGGTGGATTTCGCGCAGGCTCTTTTGCAAGGCGGCGGGCGCTTGGGAGCCCTGTTGGCAGAATTCGGCGTAGCCGTTGATGATCGCGAGGAGGTTATTAAAATCGTGGGCGATGCCGCCGGCGAGGGTGCCGAGGCTCTCCATTTTCTGGGCTTGGCGCAGTTCGTGTTCGAGGCGCTTGCGTTCGCTCACATCCTCGCGGAGACAGAGGTAATTGGTGATTTCACCGGCCGGACTGCGGAGACAGGAAACTTTGACTGACTCCCAGACGGTCCCGCCTTCGCTGCGCCGGGTGGAGAGTTCACCGCGCCATTCGCCGCCGGCGCGGATCGTTTCCCAGAATTTCTGATACGAGGCCTCGTGCGGGTGGCCGTCCCGCAGGACCTCGATGTGACGGTCGAGGAGATCCTCCAAGGTGTGTCCGCTGACGGCGGTGAACTTGGAGTTCACATATTGCGCGCGGCCTTCGAGGTCGGTGATGACGATTGAAACGGGAGACTGTTCCACCGCACGGGAGAGACGGTAGAACTGCTCCTCGGCGAGATGCTGGCGGGTGACGTCACGACCGACGGCACGGATGGCGAAGATGGCACCGGTTTCGTCGCGAAAAGCGGTTTCCTCCCACGCGAACCAGCGCAAACCTTGGGGGGTGCGCCAGCGGTGTTCGCTGGTCGCGCGATGCGGGGGCTGGGTGAGATCGGAGGTCTTGGCGTGCAGTCCGGCGAGGTCCTCGACGAGCACGAGATCGGCCACGTTGGCGTCGGCAAACGAAGCGGCCGCCCGGCCGAATTTGCGGGCGAAGGAGAGATTGGCGGCGAGGATATTCCCGGCGGGATCGCGGCAATAGGCGGAGTCGGCGCTGTTTTCCCATGCACCCAGCAGGGATTCACCGGGCACGGCGACCTCAAGGAATGGAACGTGCGACAAGGCGGTGGCGGACATTGGGGAAAGGCAATCGGTCCGGCCCGGCGAAACTTTAGGCCGCAGTCCGGGCCAAGGGCGTCGGCCGGGCGGAAGCAACGGGATTGCGCCCGGACACGGCCCCGGGCGAGGATGGCCCGGGGGCTTCGAGGGTCAGGCCGAGCAGCGCTCCCAGTTCACGGACGCCGGTGTGAAGCACGTCCACTTCGTTGTTCATCTCCACGGTGGCGGCGGCGGTTTCTTCGGCGCCGGCGGCGTTGGCTTGGGTGACACGATCAATCTGCGTGACGGCGGCGAGCACCTGCGTGCCCCGTCTTGGTGTCGAAGAGCCGTTGTTCGTGACCGAAGGCGCGCTTGAACTGGCCGGGTTTAATGTTGGCGGCCTCGTATTTGGTCCAAGCGACAAAGGCGTCGGCGAGTCCACCGCGATCGGCCGTGTTGCCGGCGATGGAGTTGTGGCTGAAATCGGGTTGGAGGGTGAACTCGAAGCCCTCGGCGAAGACCGCTGGGTGGTTTTCCGGGCGCGGCGCCGGAGCACCCGATGGTTGATGCCGGTGTAGCGGGAGTCCGGTCCGCGGCCAAACTCCGCATGAGTGTGGATGAAATCCATGAGGATTGGAAATGGTGATCGGAGTGAGATGGGCCCAAAAAAGGCACGTCGTGCGACCGGGGTGAGCGGAGAGCAAAATGTGCCGTCTTCTGACCGGCCAGATGCCGGCCCGGAAGGGCTACTCGCGGGCGACCGGCGAGCCTTCGGAAAGAGTAATCGGCCAATCGTAATCGAAGTTTAACCGACGTGTGCGGGATTTTCTCCGGAATATCCGCGCAATCCGCTCACGAGTCCTTGAAGAAACTGTCGTGGCTGATCTCACCGGGTGTGGCGGACCTGCGTGGGGCTTGGTGAGCGGAGGTGGGCTGGGAGGTCGCCCGAGCGTGGGTTGCGCGACGGCCGCTGGGCGTGGCGTGGAGTTGCGGCACTTGGGCGACGGACTTGACTGCGGTGGGTGCGGCGGCGACCCCGGCAGGCATCGCCGCCGGGGAGGGGCTTTCGCGGGGAGTGACGGACCCGCTCGCTTGGGGTGGGCCGCCAACGACGCGGGCGAGTTGATCAACATTGTCCCGCATGGAGCGGGACTGGGTGGTGAGTTCTTGGGCGACGCTGGAGCCTTCTTCGGCTTGCGCGGCGGTGGCTTGCACGATCCGGTCCATCTGGCCGACGGCTTTGTTCACCTGTTCGATGCCTTGCGTCTGCTCGTTGGAGGCGGTGGCGATTTCGCCGATGAGCTCGTCGACTTCGCGCGACTTCGCGGCGATTTCTTGCAAGCGGGAGGCCACCTTGGTGCAAACGACGGCGCCATGCTGGCTCTTCGCGACGGAGTCGTCGATTTTCTCGGCGGTCTCGCGGGCGGCAGCCGCGCTGCGTTGGGCGAGGGCGCGGACTTCCTCGGCCACGACAGCGAAACCGGCGCCGGCCTCGCCCGCGCGCGCGGCCTCGACCGCGGCGTTGAGGGCGAGGATGTTCGTCTGAAAGGCGATTTCGTCGATCGTCTTGATGATTTTGGCGATGCCGCTGCTGGAAGTTTTGATGGCTTCCATGGCGGTGTTCATCGAGGCGACCTCGACGGTGCCGGCTTCTGCGGCGGAGCGGGTTTGGGTGGAGAGACTCTTGGCGCGCTGGGCGCCGTCTGTATTGCGTTTCGCCATACTGGAAATCTCCTCGAGGGAAGCGCTCGTCTCTTCGAGCGAGGCGGCCTGCGAACTGGCCCCTTCGGCGAGGCTTTGGCTCGACGCCGATACTTGGTGGGAAGCGCTCGCGACTGCGGCGGAGCTGGCGCTCAGCGTATGCACGATACCGGTGACGCGCCGGGTGATCGAGCGGGCCATCAGGAAAGAAATGCCGGTGCCGGCGCCGATCGTGAAGAGTGAAAGCCAGAAGCTGAGACGCAAGGTCCGGGTGGTCAGCGCGGTGAGAGTGGCCTGACCGGAGTCGAATTCGCCTTCGGCGAATTGCCGCAGGCGGCGCACTTGGGATTGCACGGCGGCACTCTGGCTCGCGAAAAAGGCGAAGTCGGCCTTGTTGGCCGAGGCGGCAAAAGCGTGGGTGTAGGTTTTTTCGAACTGGGCTTTGAGATTTTCGAACAGGACTTGGTGCGGGGCAGCGAGCGGGGTAGTCTCCAAGGCGGAGACGCCTTCCCGGAACTTGCCCCGGCCGACGAAGTTTAAGTCGCGTCCGGAATTTGAATACAGCAGAGCGAGCGTCGCGCGGCTGAGATGGGCGTAGGCTTTTTCGTTCACCGTGGCCAAGGGCTGGGCCGCGCGAAACACCTTGGAGAGTTCCTCGCGATCCGCGTCCAGGTCCTTGCGTTGGCTGAGCTGCTGTGCGGCGAGTGTGATGGCTTGCGCCGTGGCTTCGCCGAGGGCGGCGACATCGGCTTCGATCAACTTGAGGAGTGCCTCGCCCGTCATGACGGCAGATTGGGCGTCCGACTTGGTTGACTCGGCGGGTGGCGTGACCGGTGCGGGTTCGCTTTTGGGGGCATCGTCGACTTGGGCAACAAGGGGAGGGAAAACCTTCGACCTCAGCGTGGCGAACGAAGGGCCGGCCAGGCTGCGGACGTCAGTCTGGAGTTGGGCGAGGGACTGCTGCGCGGCTTCCCGGATCGCGACGAAATCGCCCCCTGGCAGAACGAGAAAGGCGCCAGAGACGGTTTTTTCGAGCGCTCGCGTCTGCTCGCTGACGTTGACCGCCGTGCGAAACAGAGGGATGTCGATCTCGCGGGCGTGGCGCACCGTGTGCGCCACGCGGGAGAGTTGCCAGAAGACCACCGCCACCACTGCGACGAAGCCGAGAACCACAATGCCGACGGCGGAGAGAATGCGTTTTAACATGGGAGGAGCCTTGGCGGTTGGTCGGCAGTGAAACCGATGCGCGAAAGTGGAAGGCGGCGCTTAGCTTTTTAGGAGGGTGGTCTTTTGCTTTTCGGCCTGCTCCAGGCCTTCTTCCATTTCCGTTTTCATCGCCTTGAGATCATCGGGCTTCTTGCCTGCCGCATAAGATTGGGCGGCTCTGAGCACCATCAAGGGATGAACGAGGGTGTGCAGTGGGTCGGTGAAGTGTTCGTTTTCCTCGGCCTTGATATCGAGGCCGGCCTCGCGGCCGGGTTTGGCGAAATAGCCCAGGTCATGCCACTCCGTTTCGAGGTCGTGGTAGGACAGGGTGCGGAGGGTGGCGATGTTTTCAATGTAGGTGCCGATGAGCTTGGCGCCTTTGGGATGTGCTTTGGCGTATTGGCCCGCCAGCCAGAGCGCATCGGCGATCATGATATCGACCTTTTTTGCGACCTCGGCCGGATCGACTTTTTGCGTGATCGCCATCTCGACCACGGCCTTGCCAGCCGCGTGGTAGCTTTTGTAGTGGGCTTCGACTTGGGCTTTGTCCGGGGCCGACGCCTTGACGGTGCAGACGAGGGCGGACAACGAGGTCACGAGCAGGATGAGTTTGGTTTTCATGGGAAGAGTTTGCTGAGGGAGAGTGAAATTGGGTTGGTTCAGAAGCGGACGCTGAGGCCGACGAAGAGCGTGAGGTCTTCGGTGGCGCGGGTCAGGGCGAGGTTAACGCCGGTGTCGAGTTGGACGTGCTGGTTGACGCCGTAGGTGAGGCCGCAATCGAAGGTGGCGCGGGAGGGCCCACGGGTGGTGAGGTGGGTGAGTTCAAGGTAGCAACCGAGTTTTTCGGTGAGATCGTGGCTGACGGTGACGGTATTGAGCCAGTCGGTGGCGTAGCCGGTGTCGGTGTCGTTCCGCACGAGGTCGAATTCAGTCATCACCCCCAGGCCCCAGCCTCCCGGGAGGTCGCGGGCATAGGGGACGATCAGGCCGCCCTCGACGGATTGGTTGCCGAGTCCGTGGCGGTTGGTGGGCCACTTGATGAAGGGCATGAGGGCAAACGCGCCGCTGTCGCCACCGTCGTTGCCCCAGACATTGATTTTCAGGCGTGAGGTGATGTCGCCAAAACCGGAAATGGTGTCGCGGGTGCCGGCGACCCGGTCGTGGGTGCGCACACGGGTGTAGGTCTCGATGACGGTCTGCAGATCGATGTTATTGGTGAGACCGACCTTCAAATTAATGGAGCCGAGCGCGAGCGTCTCCGTCTTCACGTTGGCGCCGCTGGCGGTGTCGTGGTCGCGGGTGAAATTGACGAGGTCTGATTCGATTTGCCACCAGCCGGCGTCGACCGTGAAGGGGCTCTCGGTGAGGTCAGGGCGGTCGGTGGAAAGATCCCGGAGGAACTTCTCGGGCGTCCGGTGGAGCAAGGAGTAGGCCGATTTGTCCGGCGCCGGAGTTTTTTCGGCGGCTTGGGCGAGGGAAAGGGAGACGGCGAGCGCGGTGGCGAGGACGTGGGTGAGCTTAAGCATAGCGGTTTTGCTTGGTGGATGGAGGAGTTTGCGCGGGCGTAGCGTGGGCGGAGCAGGCTGGGGCGCTGTGGGCGCAAAAAGACGCGCGGAAAAATATTCAGAATGAAGCAACCCAACGTGCCTGCGTCTGATCGGCCCAAAGTCCGACCCGAGAATGCTCCCCACTGACAACCGATGAGCTGCAGATAGGGATTCTATCGGAGCCCATTGGTTTTTCTTGAGTAGCAATGGCGAAAAATGTCCGATGCGGCGATTGGACCCGGGCGATTTTCCCCCGACCCGGCCGGTCTATTCTTAGACTTCCGCTGCGGTTGGGCGGTCAAGGGTGCTGCACCGTATCCGGACGCGCCTCGCTTTGACCGTAGCGGTCAAAGCCTACAGCAAGCCCTGCAGCATAGAAGGCAGCC
>CAMBVX010000216.1 GCA_945871085.1 Opitutus sp. GAS368
AGTCGGGGAATACGGGAAAAGAGACGATGGGACTAAAAATCAAATGGAATGATGACCGCGTGCGTGGAGCGACGACGGCGGTGTTGTTGATCAGTCGTGACCGTTTAAGCCGCGGCGCCACCGCTGATTTGATTCAGGCGTCCCTCGCCGCCTACCGCCAAGACCCCGACGGCTACAAGCAGAACAAGGCCGCGTGGGCGGACGTGAAGGAGCTGGGGCCCTTAACGAATCCCCAGCACGTGGCGTATTATCAAAAACTGCTCTTGGCCGTCGAACGCGTCGTGCACAAAATGATCGAGGGAAAGCGGCAGTTCAACAGTTTGGCCGAGCTCGACAATTTCCTGAGCTTTACCCTTGGTCGAGTGCAGTGAACCGTCGGCGGCACCGTGAAAACGACGTTCGCCGCAGTCGGTTTTTTGGGGTGGAAGTCTCGCGTTGACGCCGGTGGGGGCGATCCCTGAATCTTTTGGCAACATTTTCCCTGTCGTGGCGTCCAACGCCGCACGCTTCCATCACCGCATGAAACCTCTTCGTCTCGCCCTCTTCATCGCCGCCGCCAGCGCGTGCTCCGCATTCGCCCAAGACGAGGAAAAACACCGCCCGCCGACCGAGATTCCCGATTTTAGCAACCTGGATGACTATATCTACGAGCCGAAGAGCATCTTGAGTTACGGTTTTCGCATGTTGAGCGGAGCGAAGTTGTCGTTTTTCGGTTCCGGTCGCTTAAGCACGACCGAGACCCCGGGTGCTCTTACTGGGAGCCTCAATCGCACCTATCACGACGGATCTGTCGGGACGGATGTCCGCTTCGCGCCACGGGCCGACAACAACGGGAATCCCGTTTTGGACCCCGACTCCGGTTCCCAAATTTTCGATCCGATTGCGCCGGATGGCCGCACCAACACGTGGAGTTTTCAAAACTCCAGTCAGATCACGGCGGACGGGTTTATGGCCTTCCACACCTACACGGCCGACGTGATTGATGCAGGAACGCGCAAGAAGGAGGCCAACTCGAACTTTGGCATGGAACTCGCCGTTTCCCGCGACATGGGTAAACTCTTTGGTAGCCGCGCCTCATGGCAATTGGTTGCCGGCATGACGCTCAACGACCTTTCCGGCACGACGACCGACCATCTGCAAGCCCGGCTGGCGGCGTTGACTGACCTCTACTCGCTCAATGGTGAGGTGGCGCCGATCGCGCCTTACAGTGCGCCGAGTTCGGCCAGCACCAGTGTCCTCGATTCTGCCGGGAATCCCGTGCTCAACGACGACGGCTCGGCCCAGTCTGTCACGACGGATACCACGATTTTTCTGACCAGCCAGCCGGCGGATCGGTCCAATAAAATCAGCACCGATTCCACCAGCGTGAATGCGCAGTGGAAATTGAAGGGAGCCTATTATACCTTCCGGGCCGGCCCGACGGTTTGGGTGCCGGTCTTCTCCCGCCTCCGCGCGAGCGTGAGTGTGGGCGCGGCCCTGATCTACGCGGGTAGCACCTACAGCGTCACGCAGACTTATACGCCTGAAACGGGTGCTGAAATCACCGATACGAGCTCGAGCCTGACGAGTCGCCTGTTGCCCGGTTACTACGCGGATGCGACGCTGCAATTCGATCTGACCGAACGCACGGGGTTCTACGCCGGCGCCATCATCCAAGGCGCCGGGGCCTACACGCAAAACCTCAACAGCACGTCAGACAGCGGCTCGGTGGCCAATTATTCCACGCGGATTGATCTCGCGAAGCAGCAAGGTTTCCGCGGCGGCATGACGATTCGATTCTGAGCAGCGGACAGCCGACGAGTTGACTTTAAGGCCGGGCCAACGCCCGGCCTTTTTCTGGCCCCCCGCGGTTTCCGCTGGGTGGCCGATTTGGCCCGGGGTAGCCACAGACCTCTGTGCCTGTGGGGAACGGCGACACGCTCGCTAGACCAGCAGGCCGAGACGCCGGTCGCTACACGGACCTGACGAACTCAACGGCGTCCAAGAATCGCACGGGAACCGGAGCATGGCTGTCGCCGGGTTTGCCCACTACAACCCGCGCGGAACCGGTTTCTTTTCTCCTTTTCAAGGTCGCCACGCCTGCACTTGCTCGCCGCGCGTGAGTTTCAACGAGAAAAAACCCCTTTGGCCGGTCGCCTCCCTCGTGGTGCTGACGGGCCTCAATCTCCTTGATTATCTCGACCGGCAAATCCTCGCCGCCGTGCTCCCGCTGTTGCGGAAGGAATTGAGCCTCACGTATGAGCAGGCCGGCACGCTTTCGACGGCGTTTATGCTCGGGTATTTTTTGACGGCGCCGCTCTTCGGGTATCTCGGCGACCGCGTGCCGCGCCGGTGGCTCGTCGCGGCCGGCGTATTTGTGTGGAGCCTCGGCACGCTGATGACGGGCCACACGAATGTCTATGTCAGCATGCTGTGTTTTCGGGCATTGGTGGGATTGGGCGAGGCCAGCTTCGGCACGATCAGCCCAGGGTGGATCGCAGATCTTTTTCCTGCGGGGAAGCGTAACAACGCCATCACGATCTTCTATTTTGCGATCCCCGTCGGCTCGGCCATCGGCTACCTGGCCGGTGGTTGGATCGCGGTGCACTACGGTTGGCGGGCGGCGTTTCTCTGTGCCGGCTACCCGGGGCTTTTGTTGGCCGGTGTGCTTTTTATTCTGCGCGAGCCCCAGCGAGGTGCCAGCGAGGTGGGTGGTGTGCCCTTGCCTCATGGTCCGCCCCCGGGATGGCGGGTCTATCGTGAATTGCTGGGCTTCCGGAGCTACGTGCTCGTCGTCGCGGGCTACGCGGCGCAGACCTTTGCGATGGGCGCCTTCGCGCTCTGGGCCCCGACGTTTCTCTACGAAGTGCACCGGATGGAGCTGGATGCCGCTAATTTCTTTTTTAGCGCCTCGTTGGCCGCGACGGGTCTCGTCGCCACGCTCGCCGGGGGATTTTCGGCGACGGCGTGGCAGAAACGCACGGGCACCGGCTATGCGTGGACGCTCGCGCTGAGCGCCGTGTTCGCCGCACCGCTGGCGTTTGCCGCGTTTGGCACCGCGAATTTGGTGCTCTCAAAGGGGCTACTCATTCTGACCATGTTCATGCTCTTCCTTGCGACCGGCCCCGTGAATACGCTCATTCTCGAAACGGTGCCGGTACGGATGCGGGCCAGCTCCATGGCCGCGTCGATCTTTGCGATCCACATGTTCGGCGACCTGTGGTCGCCCAAACTCGTCGGCTATCTCGCGGACCAATGGGGCGACCTGCGTCGCGCGCTGCTCTGGGGGCTGCCGGCCTCGTTGGTCGTCAGTGCATTTTTTTGGTGCTGGCTGGTCGTGGAGACCAAGCGCAAACGCTCGGCCTCGCTTTCCTCGTAAGGGTCGAACTGGCGGTCTGGTGCGCGTTCACGCCCGGAGGTCGACGAGCACCGCGCCGATGCTCCTCAGTTTGTCTGCTGGGAAAAATGAATTAATCCGCGTGATCACCTGCTGGATGATCCCGTCCGGGCAACTTGCTCCGCCCGTGATCAAGACGCGCTTCGGCGCGAGCGGCGCCCTGTCGTCGGGCCAAAGCGGGCGGGCTTCCGTGCGACCGGTGCCGCCGCCAATGTAGACGTAGTGGTCCACCGAACCCGCGGAGCAGATGTTCGATTCGGATTGGATGAAAAACGCCCGCTCGCCAAGTTGCTCCTCGCACAGGCGGAAAAGCTGATAGGTATTGGAAGAATTTTTTCCGCCGATCACAAAGGCCGCATCGAGCGGCTCCGCTAGCGCGCGGCTCAAGGCGTCTTGGTTTACCTGCGTCGCGTAGCATAGCGTGTCCCGGCGGCCGCTGCCGCCGACGCGATTGCTCGCTTCGGCGTCGCCAAATTTTCCGCGATAAACGGCGCGCAGGTGCTCAAGAATGCCGAGTGTTTCATTCATCAAGAGCGTCGTCTGGTTGACGACGGCCACCCGCTCGAGATGCACGGCGACATCGAAACCTGACGTGTGCCGCCCAGCGAAAAATTCATAGAATTTTGCGCGCACCGTCGGATCGTTGCTGGCGATGAGTTCACCGAGGCGGCGCGTTTCCTCGAGGTTGCGGACGATCACGGCATGGGCGTGGCGGCGGGTGTTGGAGAAAGTGGCTTTGGTTTCCTCGTGTTCGTGTTTGCCGTGGATGACGACCGTGTAGCCGTCGCGTCCGTAAGCGCGCGCGGCCTTCCAGACTTTTTCCACCAGCATGCAGGTGGCGTCGTAGTGGAAGACAGCGATGCCCTTGCGGACGAGGCGGCGCTTGTCTTCGTCGGTCGCACCGAAGGCGGGGATGATCACGATATCGTCTGACGTGAGCGTGTCCCAGAGCGTGGGGGAGTTGGGCTGACCGTCGGTGGTGTAGGGCGCGCCCTTGTCGGTCTGCAGATAGCGGAGCCCTCGACGGAGGAGGTCTTCGTTGACGAACGGATTGTGGATCAGCTCCGAGAGCATGAACACGCGTTTGCCGGGATTCTCGGCGAGCGTTTCGTAGGCGCGTTCGATGGCGTTTTTTACGCCGAGGCAAAAACCAAAATGGCTCGGGATGACGTAGCTGACCGCGCCGAAATCGAGGGTGACAGGCGCGGCGGCCGTGCGCTCGTGCTGACGGGCGAGGGCTTTGATCGCGGTGCAGAGTTGCGATTGGTAGAGGGCACCGGCGGCATCGTCCTGGGCGTAGATGGCGGTGTTGCGCTCTGGGGCGGGGCGGAACTTATAGATGAAGTCGTTTTCGCCGAGGTGGAGGTAGGGGATTTCGACGAGATACGGCTCGAGCTGGTGGAGCAGGACCGCGAGCGACGGAGCGAGCGAAGCGGGAATGGCGGCGAGTTCGTCGAGGGATTGAAAATTGATTTCGCGGTCGGCCGAGGTGCCGCTGACTTGGGCGAAGAACACCCGGTAGCTGCGGCCACCCGCGTCGGCCGAGAAGTATTCCGCCGGCACGGTGTGGGTGTGGAACGACGATTCGAGCCGGGCGGTGGCCATGGCGAGGTCGGTGCCCGTGAACGGCAGGCCGGCCTTTGAACCGAGCTTGCGCACGGCGAGTTGGTTGCTCGCATCGAACGCGAAGATCGCCACGAGGGCTGGGAGGGGAGGCATGGCGGTCATTCGTCGCTTTCCTTTTCCGACGCGGGGTCGTCCTGGAAGGGATCGCCGACGAATTCCATGCCGAATCGTTCGGCGGCATCCAAGGCGGTCATCACGCCTGCGGTCACTGTGGTGCGCTCGGCCGCGGTGAGTTCGAAATAGTCGCGTTCGATCAGTTCGGCGAGGGCCGCGCGAGCGTGCTCGCGGTCGGGCTTGGCGCCGAGGAAGTCGTCGGCCATGTCCGTGATTTCGGCGATAATGGCGGAGCGATTCATCGAGAAGACCGTGCGGAGCGGCGACGGGCTGGCAAGGCTGGGGCGGGTTTCGTCGCGCCAGCGCGCTTCGGGGGAATTGACAGCACGAAAGCGGTGGAGGCGACAAGGCGTCCGTTGATCTGGAGATCGACCGAGTGCCGACCGGCGTAGTGGCGGCGCGTGGAGAAATCACGAATCGTTTGGTGCTTGGTGAGCGCGAGGGTTGCGCCGGGGGCGAGCGTGGCTTCGGTCCACTTGAATACCTTGGCGGAGAAACGTCCGGCGGCTTTCGCGTAGCGCACCACGTAGTCGATCACGAGGCGCTGCGGTTGTTTCGCGGTGGACGTAACGCGGGCGGCGAGCGTGATCGTCTCGCCGAGGCTGATCGTAGCAGGGTCGACCGTGAAGCCCGCCATGCTCACGTGGGTGGCCCCACTGACGCCGACGAGGCGGAGCGCGCGGGGGTGGCCGCGTTTGATGAGGGTGCGTGCAGCGTGGCGGGCGATCCACGCGGTGTGCTCGTGGTCGCGGTCCCACGATTCGACGAGGGTGAGCATCCGCTCCGGGTGGTCTTTTGAAATATCGTTGAGGTGATTGGCGACGGATTTGCGGACGTAGAGCGAGGGATCGGCGGCGAGGCGGGTGAGAAGCGGAAAAGTCGGTGCGGGATCGCGCACGAGCGCGGGGAGGAGGCGGCCCCACGGGAGGCGCGGGCGGCTGCCTTCGCTGGCGAGGCGGCGCACATGTTCGTCGGGATCGGCGGACCACGCGGTCATCACGGCGAGCGTGCGGTCGAGATCGCGTTCGAGGAAGGCGCGCACGGCGAACTCGGAAGAGCCGAAGGGCGTGAAGAACTTCAGCGCGGCGAGCGAAAGATCGAAGTGAGCGAGGCCGTGTGTCGCGACGAAGTCGGAGAGGAAAATGGCGATGAAATTGTGGCCGATGCGCGGGGCGAGCGCGCGGAGAATCGCGAGCTTGTCGGCGTAGGTGCCGGTCAAGGACGCGTCGCAGGCGAGGGTGGTCTGACGCAGGCGGCCCATGAGTGCCCGGGAGTCGAGGCCGTCGAGAGTGAGCGCGAGAAAGCGGGCGCGATCAAAGCGCGGCGCGAGCACGGCGAGGTCGGCGGCGAGGCGGCGGTAGCGCGCGGCGTCGAACATGTGTTTCAGGGCATCGGCCATGGGGGCGGGAGGGGGTGGAGCCGAGGATCGAAACTAAACGGCTCTGGCTGGCCGAGGCGCACGCGGGAGAAATCAGGGTGGGCGGGGTTGAGCAGGTAATTGAACTCGCCGAGCACGACGACGCTCGGCACGCGGAGGACGGCGCTCCGCTGCTCGCGCACCCACGTCGCTCCAAAGTCCTGGGTGGCTTCGCCGTAGGGCGTGGCGCGCCACGAGTGGGGAAAGCGCGTCGGGCGCTCGATGAGTTCGGCGGGAACTTCCGCCTGAACCATGGCCCACGCTTGATCGAAAAGGACCGTGGCTGCTGGGACGTTTACCAGCACTTCGAGCGCCGCTAAGGAGCGCGTCTCCGAACAATAGGCGACGTGAATCCCCTTGGGGTTCCAGCGGCCCGCCCGACGCGCCGAACCCTCGCCGGTGAACGCGTCCGCCGTGCGGTGTTGCGCGCACAACCGCCAGACGACGAGGCTGCTCACGAGATGATGCCGTCCTCGATGCGACCGACGAGGTCCTCCACCTCGCGGGCACCCTGTTCGGTGCGCGCGAAGTCGAACGGCGTGCGGCCGCCGAGCGCCGGCAGTTCCGAGTTGAGCCACTGGCGAGTATTCTCGTGGGTCACGAAAAGGCGCTTGGCGGTGTCATAGACGCGCATCAGGCGCACGGCCCGTTCGCCCTCGGGGATCTTGAACCGCGCTTTCCCGGCCACACGGCGGGCATAGGTCCGCGGCGGGATGTGGATGAGGTGCGCGAGTTCGTCGGTGGTGAAGCCCGCCTGCCGACCGAACTCGACCAGATCGGTCACGGGCACGCCCTCCTCGACGCGCAGGGCCATCGCGGCGTTGTTCTGGATTTCCGAATAACCGAACGGCTTGGCGGGTTTCGTCTTTTTCATGTCAAAAAGACTGACCAACCGCCGTCGGCGTTCAAGTGGATTCTGCCAAATGGCAGCAGTTCACGGCCAAAATGGCAGACGGTTTTTGAATCTCAGCGCAGCACCTCGGCAAGCTTGGCGATGTCTTTGCCGCCGCCCATGGCGAAGTCGGGTTTGCCGCCGCCTTTGCCGCCGATGGCGGTGCTGAGGCCCTGGATGATCTTGCCGGCTTGGTGGCCGGCTTTGATTGCAGCGGGGGAGCAGAAGGCGACGAGGCTGGCTTTTTCACCGAGGGCGGCGCCGAGCTGCACGACGCCCTCGCCGAGTTTGGCGAGCACCTGCGAGCCGAGGCTGCGGAGGATTTCTTGGTCGGAGACGCTGACGACGGCAGAGACAAATTTCAGGCCGTCGCGGGTCGTCGCTTTGGCCGCGAGTTCGTCGGCGAGGCCGGCGAGGGCGCGCTGCTGGAAGATCTTCAACTGCTTCTCGATTTCCTTTTGGTGGGCGAGGAGCGACTCGAGTTTTTTGACCACGTCACTCGCGCCACCGCCGAGATGGGCGCTCACGGCGGCGAGGGCGGCTTCTTTGTGGGCGACGAAATCGAACGCGGGTTGGCCGGCGACGGCCTCGATGCGGCGGGTGCCGGCGGCGATGGCCATCTCGGCGGCGATTTTGATGAGGCCGATTTCACCGGCGGTGCTGACGTGCGTGCCACCGCAGAGTTCGCGGCTATAGCCGCCGATATCGACGACGCGCACGAGCTTGCCGTATTTGTCGCCGAAGAACGCGAGGGTGCCCTCGGGTTTTTTGTCGAACTCGGTTTCGTAGGATTCGACCTTGGCGTTGTCGATGACCTTGGCGTTGACGAGTTGCTCGACTTCCAAGAGCTGCGCGTGCGTGACGGCCTCGAAGTGGGAGAAGTCGAAGCGCATGCGGTCGGCGGTTTTCGACGTGCCGGCTTGGCGGACGTGGGTGCCCAGGACTTTGCGGAGCGCCCAGTGAATCAAGTGCGCGGCGCTGTGGTGGCGGTTGATGGCGCGGCGGCGCTCACGATCGACGGAAAGCTCCGCGGTGGCGCCGACCGTGAATGCGGGCGAAGCTTCGGCGATCTTATGCAGATGGCGGCCGGCTTTGTCCTTCACGCAATCCGTGATGTGAACAAACGTGCCGCCAATCAGGGCATTTCCGATGTCGCCGGTCTGGCCGCCCATCTCCGCGTAGAAGGGAGTTTGGTCGAAGACGAGGAACGTGTCCTTCTCGGCTTGGACGACTTCGATGAGCGTGGCGTGCGAATGAATATGATCGTAGCCAATAAATTTCGTGGCTTGAAGGTCAGCGCCCGTGTCGCCCTCGGTGGCGGCCACGATGATGACTTTTTTCGTGGAGGCTTGGCCACGTTTGCGTTGCTCGTCCATCAGGCGCTCGAACTCAGCGGCGTCGACAGTGAGACCGCGCTCGGTGGCGAGAAGTTGCGTCATGTCGAGTGGGAAGCCGTAGGTGTCGTAGAGTTCGAAGGCAGTGGCTCCGGAAACAGACCCGGCGGCGGCGGCCTTGGTGAAGATGGCGAGACCGCGGTCCAACGTCCGCCCGAAGCTCTCTTCCTCGCTGCGGATGACGCGTTGCACGATGTCGCGGCGTTCGACGAGTTCGGGGAAGACGCTGCCGAGGGACTCGACGACGGGCGCGACGAGCTGTTCGAAGAAGCCGGTCGGGAGGCCGAGTTTTTTTCCGTAGAGGATCCCGCGGCGGAGGATGCGGCGGATGACGTAGTTGCGGCCTTCGTTGCTCGGGAGAATGCCGTCGGCGATCGCGCAGCTCACGCAGCGCGCGTGGTCGGCGAGGACGCGGAACGCGACATCGGTTTGCTCCTGTTCGGTCAGGCCTTCGCGTTTTGTGGGGACGGTGCGGCCGTAGGTCTTGCCGGAGAGGGCGGTGATTTTCGCGAAGAGCGGGGCGAAGACGTCGGCTTCGTAATTCGAGGGCTCGGCGGTGAAATCCGTGAAGCCTTTCGAGACGGCGTAGATGCCGGCGACGCGTTCGAAGCCCATGCCGGTGTCGACGTGTTTGGCGGCGAGCGGGGAGAAGGTGCCGTCGGCGTTGGCGTTGAACTGGATAAAAACGTGATTCCAGATTTCGATGCAGCGGGGGCTGGAACTGTTCACACCCTTGCGGCCTTCAATCTCGTCGTCAGAGGGGAGGAGATTGAAGTGGATTTCGGAGCACGGGCCGCAGGGGCCGGTGTCGCCCATCATCCAAAAATTGTCCTTCTTGTTGCCGTGGACGATGTGGATTTTCGGATCGAGGCCGGCGGCGGTGAAAATCTTGGCCCAGATGTCGTAAGCTTCCTGGTCGAACTCGGAGGGGTCGCCCTTGGATTTGTCGGGAGAATAGACGGTGGCGAAGAGGCGCTTGGCGGGGATGCCCCAGACTTTGGTGATGAGTTCCCAGCCCCAATTGACGGACTCTTTTTTGAAGTAGTCGCCGAAGGACCAGTTGCCGAGCATCTCGAAGAGGGTGTGGTGGTAGGTGTCGAAGCCGACGTCCTCGAGGTCGTTGTGTTTGCCGCCGGCGCGGATGCATTTCTGGGTATCGGCGGCGCGGGTGTCCTTGGACGGACGGACGCCGGCCCATGTGGAAACGTCGGGGGCGCGGTCACCGAGGAAGATGGGCACGAATTGGTTCATGCCGGCGTTGGTGAAGAGCAGTCCGGGCGAGTCCGGCAGGAGGGACGACGACGGGACGATCGTGTGGCCCTGCGAGGCGAAGAAATCGAGGAAGGACTGGCGGATTTGCGCGGAGGTCATGGGAAAGGTCGCAGCAGAGAGGAGGCGGGAGGCGTAATCAAGGCGGTGGAAAATGGAAAATGAGCCGGTAGAAATACCGAACCACGGCGGCGCAAGGCGAGGGGGAATTTTGCTGGATGGGGTGGGAGTTGCGGGTCGTGAGATGGGTAGGGTAGACGGGGGAAGAGTGCCACGGACGGTGGCCGGAATGGCCGCGAGTGAGGCCATTTCGCCTTGGGCTGGAGGTAGCCCGCTTGCGGGCGATTTTTACCTCCTGAATCGCCTGCCAGCAGGCGCCTACAAGAGACCGTGATTATACCAGCGTCTGTTAACATTTGGACTGTCATTGCGAGAAACGTAGCGACGAAGCAATCCAGCTGGATCTCCACGGCGCGCCTCGCGCACCTGCTAATGAACTCATAGGGTTTGTCATTGCGAGCCCGGCTTGGCGGGCGCGGCAATCCAGCTGAATTTCCAGATGGATGGCCACGTCGCTGCGCTCCTCGCCATGACAAACAAAGTTCATTGCCCCGGTCACCCAAGGCACCGCGCTTTGGTTCAGATCTCGCGATGACAATGGTCCAAAATTCACCAGACGTTGGTATTAGTATCACTCTGTTAAGTTGTGCCCGGATTCACCCTCAAATTTGAGAGGAAGTGTAACCTATTGGGTTACACTCCGTGCAGGGTGATTTTCGCGACGCAAGTGAAAGAGTAATATTAGGCTCCACTTAAAAGCTAACTAGAATAAGCCACCACAATTTGCCCCGTTGGATTTGTTCGCCTGGCCCCGGGGATCAGCCACCAGCCCACGGTGCATGCCCTCACGGCCCGAGCGTAAACCCATCCTCCGTGCCGGCGAGCACGCGATAGGCGCCGGTGCGCGAAGTGCCCGCGCGGACGTTGTAGAGTTCGATCACGCGGGTGAGTTCGACGAGGCTGATGTCGGCATTCCGATTCGAGTCGGCGGAGTGAAAGCGGGTGAGCGTGACGGGGGCACCCGCGGGCGTGACGCGATCCAGAGCATAGCCATCCTCACTGCCGTCCTGGATCAGGTAGCGACCCGTGCGCGTCGTGCCAATACGTGCATTGTAGAGTTCGATCACCCGCGTGAGTTCGACGAGGCCGATGCGGAAATCCGCATCCGTGTCGGCACTGTGGGTCGTGATCTGCGAAACCAAGAGCGGGCTGGGCGTCGCGATCGGCTGCGAGAGCGAGCCATCGAAGCGCACGATGCCGGAGGCCGCGAGGAATTGATCGCCCGCCGTGCCCGCCGGCACCCTCACGGTATAGGTAAACGTCACCGGACCGACCGGCGGCACCGACCACGCCCATTCCAGCGCACCGACGGTGCCGACCACCGGCCGCACGTCACCCACCATCCCGGCATC
>CAMBVX010000217.1 GCA_945871085.1 Opitutus sp. GAS368
GAAATCTGGGACACGCCCGCTGCCATTTCAGTCTTCACCTCCGAATTCCTCTCCGACATCGGAGTTCTCGACGTAAAATCTTCCCTGAATTTTGCGCTCAACGCCTCCGAGGACACCAGCAACTACACCGGCAATTTCCTCGTCGCCAACGACGTCAATATCCAGATCCGCGGCTTCATTGATGCGGCCGTCGGCCGCAATTATTTCACGTGGCGGCTCTCGTCCGATGTTTTCAACGTCGAGCGCATCGATTTTTCGCGCGGCCCCAACTCGGTGCTGTTCGGCGTCGGCGCTCCCGGCGGCATCGTCAACACCTCCAGCAAACGCGCGCTCATCGGCCAGGACATCCAACAGCTGCGCACCCGCATCGGCACGTGGGATGACCACCGCGTCGAATACGATTTCAGCAAAACGTTGCTGAAGGAAAAACTCGCAGTCCGGGCAAATCTCCTCTGGCAGGACAAGAACGACTGGCGCGAGTTCAAGACCTCGGAACGCCGCGCGGGCGCGCTCGCCGCCACGTATCGGCCCTTCAAGAACACCGAAGTTCGCGTCGATAGCGAATATGGCGACGTCGATCAGCTACACGCCCAGCCCTATCCCGCCCGGGAGGGCTTCGTTGGCTGGGAGACTGCCGGACGGCTCATTGCCAGCACCTACGGTCAGGCGGTCAACGGCACGACGGCCAACACGATTGCCCCCGTGGTCTGGGATCCGTTTTCCGGGGGCGCTCCGGTGAGTTGGAACGGCAGTCGGATCGCCAGCGTAGGCCCCCGCGCCAGCGCCCTCGCCAATATCGGGGCCTCGGTGCTCGATGAATCCAAGCTGCCCCGTTGGGCGGCGATCACCAGCCCCGGTTGGACCAATGATTTTTACTACTACAACTACGCCGGTTTCCTCGAACAACGCCTCGGCGACAACTTCTCCATCGAGGCCGCCTTCAACCGGCAGCGCGAGTCACGCTCCCAAAATCGGCCGACCGGCTTCGGCGAGGTGGTCCTGCGCGTCGATCCCAACGCCCTGCGCCCCGTCACCAGCAACGCTCTCGGCCTCGTCACCGCCACCGAACCCAATCCGAACGTCGGCCGCTATTACATCGAGGGCCGCAATTACGGCCTCCTGATTGCCGACCGGACGACCGACGACTACCGCCTGACGACCTCCTACCGGCTCGATCTCACCCCCCGTCACCGCTGGCTCGGCCGCCACGATCTCGCCGCCCTCGTCAGCCGTACCAATGCGTTCAACCGCGACGACACCCTCGACAACCGCAACACCACTCCCGTCGGCAACGCCACCTTCCCGCTCGATATCACGAACGGCAATAATCAGGTCATCCGCCGCACCTATCTCGATTTCTCGAAACCTGATACTCGTGGGCACGGACTCGCCGATCCGAACCGTTACCGCCTCGCGGGCCAGGGCGGCATCAACGAAGGCATGGTCCGCGTCGGCGATGCCGGCCGCGATTTCCTCGCCCGGACCGATACCTCGATGCTCGCTTCCCAAAGCCGGTGGTTCGACGGCCGGGTGGTCGTCACCGGCGGTCTCCGCCGCGACCGACTCCGCGTCTGGACCGACACCATCGATGCCGATGGCGATGGCGACTTCAACGAACACCGCGCCGCCGTGACGCGCCTCTATCCACGCCGGCAACAAAACGGCCAAAAAGCATTTAATCAGGGCGACACCAAAACCTTCGGCACGGTCTTACATCCCCTTCCCTGGCTCGCCGTATTCTACAATCAGTCGAATAGCTTTCGTCCGCAGACCGACCAAGACATCAACGGCGCCCTGATCGGCAACCGCAAGGGCGAGGGCCGGGACTACGGCCTGCGCTTCCGTCTTTGGGACAACAAGGTCAACGCCTCGATCGCCCGCTATACCACCGATGACGCGAACGCCGCCGTCGGTTACGACAATAATTTCAACAATTTCATGAACTCGATCTGGCGCGCCATCGGCCAGTCCAACCTCCAGCGCGGAGCCGCCTCCGACAGCCAGGACTTAAGCGGCAAAGGCACCGAGGTCGAAATCACCGCGAATCCCACCAGCAGCTGGCGCCTCGCCATCAACGGCGCGCAGACCAACCAGATCGCGTCGTCCCTCTACCCACGCAACGGGATTTACCTGGAAAGCAACCGCGCGCGATGGATGCAAAACGCCACCACGCTGCTCGGCAGCGAAATTGTCACCAGTATCCCGAATCCGGATCCAGTCACCGGCGGCCCGGCCACCGTGCTCACCGCCCTGCGTGAAGTGGACACGATCTACCGCGCCATCACCGCCGGGGCCGGTTCCACGCGGCGGCAGTTGCGTGAATACACGGGGAATTTTTTCACCGCCTATTCGTTCCGGAGCAGCGAAGGGCTCGTGCGCGGCCTGACCGTCGGCGGTGGTGCCAACTACCGCGGCAAGGGCGTCGTCGGTTTCGACACCACGAAGAAAAATGCCATCATCTACGGCCCCGCCTACACCCTCGCCAACGCCATGCTCGCTTATGAATGGCGCTTAAAAAAATCTCGCACGATCAAAGTCCAGCTCAACGTCGATAATCTCCTCGATGAATCCAGACCAATCCTGACCGATGCGAGCGAGACCCAGGAATTCAGTTACGTCTTCCAAACTCCGCGCCGCTTCGCGCTCACGACGACGGTGAGCTTCTAAGGCGCCCCCGCAGACGCCGCCACCGACCGCCCTCCCGTCATGCGCGCCTCCACTCCGATCGTCGTTCTCTGGCTGGTTCTGCTGGGCGCGCCCGCCGCCGCGCCCGCCGCGCAAACGCCGGCCGCCCGACCCAACGTCGTGATTCTCCTCACCGATGACCAGGGCACGCTCGACGCGAACTGCTACGGCTCGTCAGATCTCAAGACGCCGAACATCGACAAGCTCGCTGCTGCCGGCATCCGCTTCACTCAGGCTTACGCGCACACCGTGTGTTGCCCGGCGCGGGCGGCCCTGTTCACCGGACGCCACCCGCAGCGCGGCGGCGTCCGGAACTGGACGCAGGGCGACCGGCACGGTAAGGACAGCCAAAATCTCAACATGGCGACCGAGGAAGTTACCCTCGCTGAAGCGCTTAAATCCACGGGCTACCGGACCGCGTTATTCGGCAAGTGGCATCTCGGGGCGAAGCTCGGTCACGGTCCGCTGGATCAGGGATTCGAAACTTACTTCGGCCACCTCTCCGGCTTCATCGACAACTACCGGCACTTCTTCCTTCACGGCACGGGCTATCACGACCTCTACGACGGCAACGAAGAAATCTTCCGGCCCGAGGAATACTACCCTGACATGTTGGTCGAACGCGCCGTGAAATTCATCGAGGCCAACAAGGCCGCGCCGTTCTTCATGACCGTGGCCTTCAATCTGCCCCACTACCCCACGCAACCGATCGCCAAGTTCAAAGATGCTTATGCGGATATGCCGATGCCGCGCCAGGCGTATGCCCGGGTCATTTCCTCGGTCGACGAACACATCGGCCGGGTGCTCGACAAACTCGACCAGACCGGTCTGCGGGAAAATACCCTCGTCATTTTGATGAGCGATAATGGGCATTCCATTGAGAACTCGGCGGGCATCACGGTCGAAAATCACACCAGCGGTTATCCGCGCGGTCATTATTATTTGGCCCACGGCGGCGGCGGTAACACCGGAAAATGGGCCGGCCAAAAAGCCACGTTTCTCGAAGGCGGCATTCGTGTGCCGGCCATCATCCGCTATCCAGCAAAAATCCCCCAAGGCCAGACCCGCGATCAAGTCGTGACGATCATGGATTGGTTCCCGACCGTGCTCGAACTCTGCGGGATCAAACCGGAGGCCGGTGCGCCCAAACTCGACGGCCGCAGTATGGTCCGCGTCATCGCCGATCCCATGGCGGCCAGCGCCCATAAAATTCTGCACTTTGCCTGGGCAAAAAACTGGGCGGTTCGCCGGGGCGACTGGAAGTTGATCGGCACGTTCGATGCGAAGAGCAGCACGCTGCGACGTTCCCTGCACAACCTCGCCGAAACGAATCCCGAAGTGAAGGACCACGCCAGCGCACAACCGGCTATCGTCAATGAACTCGCCGCCCTGCATGAGGCGTGGGCAAAGGACGTGGACTCGAAGTGAAGGGGTCGGTCAGCCGAACGGGGTCAAGGCAGCCGGACGAGGCAGCCGAATGGGGTCAGCAACGGTCTCCCGGTCGGTCTTCCTTCACAATTTCGGTTCGACCGTAGCTGCGGGCCACGCGGCTTGGCGGAGGTGTTCCGAAATGCCGAGGTGTTTAGCCTTCGCGGCGGTGCGGATGCGATGCACTTCAGTCGGAGCAGCTTTGCAGAAGAGCGTCGGCCTGGTCTTGCCGTTTTGCCACACGGAGGCCGGCCAAGTCTGCGCGCGGCGCGACCTCCGCTGGGCGTGCACCCGCGAAAAGCCGATTGCCCTCGGCGATTCGGTCCACTGAATCTTCGCACCTTCGCCCCGCTCCCCGCCGTCCAGCCCCGAGTTCTTCCCCCTCTCTCCCTCTCTCCCTCTCTCATTCTTCCGCCATTCCGCCATTCCGCCATGAACCACACCCAACCCACCCGCCGCGATTTCCTCCGCGCGTCCGCCGTTGCCACGCTCGGCTTCCACATCCTCCCCGCCTCCGCGCGCGGTGCCAATGACCGCATCCAAATCGGCGCTATCGGCATCAGCGGCAAGGGCCAGGTTGATACCATGGCCGTCGCCGCCGGAGGTGCTCAGATCGTCGCGCTCTGCGACGTCGCCAACCCGCGCAATCCCGAGCTCAGCCGGAAGAAAAAAGCCAAGACCGGCGACACCATGCTCGATCGTTTTCCCGACGCGAAGCTCTTTACCGACTACCGCGAGATGATCGCCACCATGAACGGCATCGACGCCGTCACCGTCTCCACGCCCGACCACCACCACTTCCACGCGTCGATGCTCGCCATGCGGAAGGGCCAACACGTTTACTGCCAGAAACCGATTTCCCACTCGATCTGGGAAGCGCGCCGCCTCGCCGAGGTCGCCGTGCAAACCAAGGTGCAAACACAGATGGGCAACCAAGCCCACGCCGGCGAACCCATCCGGCGCGCCGTCGAGCTCATCCGCGCCGGTGTCCTCGGCCGCGTCACCGAAGTTCACGCGTGGACGAATCGTCCCATCTGGCCGCAGGGCATGAAAGAATGGCCCAAGGCCGAGCCCGTGCCGAAGGGTCTCGATTGGAACCAGTGGATCGGACCCGCCCCGTTTCACGACTACAGTCCAACCATCGCGCCGTTCAACTGGCGCGGCTATTGGGATTTCGGCGCCGGCGCGCTCGGCGACATGGGCTGCCATATCATGGACATGCCTTATTGGGCCCTGGGCCTCACCTCGCCCACCACCGTCGACAGTTGGCACGAGGGCGGCACGGCCATCGCTGCGCCGAATCGTTCGACCATCACCTATCAATTCCCGACGAGCATCCTCGGCGGCCCCGTGAAATTCATGTGGTATGACGGTGTCGTCAGCAAAGAAGGCGCCTACCTCAACGCCCCACCCGAAGCGTTGTGGAAAGCTGATTTTCCCACGGCCGACCACGTCTTCCGCCGCTTCGACCTCATGCTCGTCGGAGAAAAAGGCCGCATGTTTTTCGGACGCTCGCGCCAAGACTGGGTGTTCAAACCCGACGCGCTCGGCATCGATTTTCCCGCGCCGCCGAAAACCATCGCGCGCGTCCCCGGTGGCACGCAGGACGGCAAGGGCGAAGACGGCGGCGGCCCCTACGTCGAATGGCTCAGCGCGATCAAGACCGGCACGCCCGCGCTCTCAAACTTCGCGTCGTCGGGTCCATTCAGCGAAGTCGTGCTCCTCGGTAATCTCGCTCTGCGCCTCGGTAAACGGGTGGAGTGGGACGCCAAAAACCTGGTCGCGAAAAACGCCCCCGCAGCCGCCCCGCTCATCCGCCGCGCCTATCGCAAAGGCTGGGAGCTGGCGTAACCGCGACGCGACGGCATTTGTTATCACGACGACTGCGCTTGTCATCGCGAGAAGCGCAGCGCCGCGGCGATCCATCTGGAATCTCGGCTGGATTGCCACGCCCGCCGAGCCGGGCTCGCAATGACAAACCCTTTGTGTTCATCAGCAGGAGCAAAGCGACGTGGCGGTCCATCACTCATTGCTCCCCGCGCAGCTGTATTCCGCAACCGCGCCCTCTCCCAGGCTCCCGCTCTCTCCGTCTCTCCTTCTCCGATGCGCCCCCCTCTCCCTCCCTGCCTCACCCCATGCCCTCCCTCTTCCCTCCCGGTCTCCGCAGCCTCCTCACCTGCACACTCCTCACCGTAGCGACGTTCGCTCACGCTGCCGCCGAGCGCCTCAACGTCCTCATCATCACCACCGACGATATGAGCTGCGATTCCGTCGGCGTCTACGGCGCGAAGCCCCGCGATCTCACGCCCAACATGGATAGACTCGCCGCGCAGAGTCTGCGCTTCGCGCACGCGTTCGTGCAGGTCGGCAACTGTATGCCGTCGCGCAACGTCATGTTCTCCGGCCGCTATCCCCACAACAACCGCATCGAGGGTTTTTATGAGGTCCGCAATCCCGGCTACCCCGTGATGTCCGACCTCATGAAGGCCGCCGGCTACTACACCGGCATTCGCGGCAAGGTGAGCCACTCGACGCCCTACACGCCCTACCCGGGTTGGGACCTCATCCTCGACACGCTCCCGGACGGCACCGCCGCGCATCCGAAAAACCCCGAGTCGTATTACCTCTCCACCAAGCACGGCATCACGCGCGCGAAACAGGCCGGCAAACCATTTTGCTTCAACCTCAACATCTCCGATCCGCACAAACCTTTTTACAACGAGGACGGCAAACCCGAGGTCAACAAACCCAGCCGCGTCTACACGCCCGCCGAAATCACCGTGCCCGGTTTCCTCCCCGACGATCCCAAAGTCCGCGAGGAACTCGCGCTCTACTATTCGACCGTTCGTCGCGGCGACGATTCCCTCGGCGCGATTTTCCGCGCCCTGAATGAATCCGGCGAGGACGCACGCACGCTCATCATTTTCCTCTCCGACCACGGCATGCCACTGCCGTTCGCGAAGACGCAGCTCTATTTTCACAGCACACGCACGCCGCTGATGGTGCGTTGGCCCGGCGTGACAAAACCCGCCACCGTCGACAACCGCCATCTCGTCTCCGCCGTCGATCTGTTGCCCACGCTCCTCGAAATCGTCGCCGTGCCCGCGCCCGCCGGCATGGACGGCCGCAGTTTCGCCCCCGTTCTCCGGGGCGAGACGCAGACCGGCCGCAATTTCGTCGTCGCCGAATACAACGAAAACTCCGGCGGCAATCGCCACCCGATGCGGACGATCATCACGAAGGACTACGCTTATCTTTTTAATCCGTGGTCCAACGGCACCCGCGTGATGGCCACCGCCACCAAGGGCACCGTCACCTACCGTCGCATGGTCGCGCTGGCCAAAACCGATCCCGCCGTCGCCGCGCGCCTCGATCTCTTCGAGCACCGCGTGCCGGAGGAACTTTTTAACTACGCCACCGATCCGGACGCCCTGAAGAACCTCGTCGCCGATCCCTCGCACCGCGCCCAACGCGACGCGCTCATCGCCCAACTCGACGCGTGGATGGTGCAGACGCGCGACCCCATGCTCGCCGTCTTCCGCGCCCGTCACGACCTCGCCGCCCGCGAAGCCTACATGAAAGCCGTCGTGGCCGAAGCCGACGAACGCAACGGCACGAAGAAAAAAAACGGCGGAAAAAAAGCCGGCAAAAAGCAGGCGCGCGTCGAAGACCGCTGAGTCACGCGTCGGTCCGCCACACCGTCCTTCTCGGGGGTCAAAGCGGCACTCCTGAATTTCCGCAGGAAATTTTATCGGCACGAGGTTTCCCCAAACCATCATCCTCACCGCCCGCACATCGCAGCCCCAGATGCCCCTCCGGCTGCCCGCCGCCCACCCCATTTTCCTAACCAAACCCAAAGCCTCTAATACCACCGTCATTTGAGTTTTTGACTGCTGGTAGCTGCGAGCGTGAGCGAGGGGTGTTTCGACCACCGTCCAAATATCACGAGACGTTGGTCTAATACTAATAGTACGCTGCTATTTTTCTGCCAAAAATAAGCGTCTTTTTATCGCGAGTGTCACGTATGACGTGACCCTTGATTTTGAGCGCTTTTTAAAGGGCCGTAACGCGTAATATCAATCGCCCAAAAGAGTCAGACTTTGATTTGCCAGGTAGCCGCGAGCGACTGCGAGTGGTGATCCGTCCACTCGCTGGCGCTCGCGGCTACCGAAAAGTCCAGAGTTCAAAGGACGTTGGTATAATACGAAGCGTTAACCTCAGACTTGCCCGATTGCCCGGTTCCTTTTTTTGCCGGTGCCTTGGCTGGCTTGGCTCACGGAATGGTTAGCGAAGATGCTTTTGACCGACAGGGCTGACGATTTGTGGCAGGGCCGCCCCATTCGTGCGCTCGACGCCACCGACATCAAAGCGCGGCATCCGCAGTCTCGCAGTCCGCCATTGACCGTCCGCCCCCCGCATTCTTGGCTTTGCTTTCGTCCGTGTATTCCGTGAGTTCCGTGGGCACCCACTCGTTCACTTTTCCTCTCACTTTTTCACCAACATGAGCCTCCCAATCAAACCCGCCAACTCCTGCGCCTTCGATCAAATCTCGCTCGGCGAAGTCATGCTCCGCCTTGATCCCGGCGAGGGCCGCATTCGCACCGCGCGCAATTTCCAAGTCTGGGAAGGCGGCGGCGAATACAACACCTCCCGCGGTCTCCGCAAATGCTTCGGCTACAAGACCGCGGTCGTCACCGCCTTCGTCGACAACGAGGTCGGCCACCTCGTCGAAGATTTTATCATGCAAGGCGGTGTCGCCACCGACTTCATCCAATGGCGTGACGACGACGGCATCGGTCGCACGGTCCGCAACGGTCTCAACTTTACCGAGCGCGGCTTCGGTATCCGCGGCGCCGTCGGCAATCCCGACCGTGGCAATACCGCCGCCTCGCAAATTAAAGTCGGCGACATCGATTGGGACCACATTTTCGGCAAACTCGGCGTGCGCTGGTTCCACACCGGCGGCATCTATGCCGCCCTCTCCGCCTCCACCGCCGAAGTCACCGTTGAAGCCGTCAAGGCCGCCAAGAAACACGGCACCATCGTGTCCTACGATCTCAACTACCGCCCCTCGCTTTGGAAAACCATCGGCGGTCTGAAAAAAGCCCAAGAGGTCAACCGCGAGATCGCCAAGTATGTCGACGTCATGATCGGCAACGAGGAAGACTTCACCGCCTCCCTCGGCTTCGCCGTCAAGGGTGCCGAGACCCTCGGCCATATCGAGACCGATGCCTTCAAGGCCATGATCGAGACCGCCGTGACCGAGTTCCCCAACTTCCAGGTCGCCGCGACCACACTCCGCCACGTCATCACTGCGACGCAGAACGATTGGTCCGCGATCCTCTGGCACGCCGGTCAGTTCCACGAGAGCAAGCCGTATCCCGGCCTCGAAATCCTCGACCGCGTCGGCGGCGGCGACAGTTTCGCGTCCGGCGTGCAGTTCGGTTTTATGGAGTTCAACGACGCCCAAAAAGCCGTCGAGTATGGCGCCGCCCACGGCGCGCTCGCTTCGACGACCCCCGGCGACACCTCCATGGCCACCCGCAAAGAAGTCGAGAAAGCCATCGCCGGTGGCGGCGCCCGCGTCGTCCGCTGATCTTCCTCCCGTAGCGGCGAGCACCAGCGAGCCGACGCCGTCACCCCTCCCGCCCGGGCCTCACTGCCCGGGCTTTTTATTTTCCATCGCCGCCAGCGCCCGAGCCCTGACACTCGCCCCTTCATGCCCACGCCCATCGCCACGATCCTCACCCACCCCGGCAGTGCCCACAAAGACGAATTCCTCGCGTGTTCTGTCCTCCTCGCGCTCCATCCCGTGCCCATCATCCGCCGCGAGCCGACACCCACCGACCTCGCCGATCCCACCACCGCCGTCGTCGACGTCGGCCACCAGCACGCCCCTCTGCTCAACAATTTCGACCATCACCAGCTCCCGAAGGATCACCCGCCCACGTGCTCGCTCTCCCTCGTCCTCCAGCATCTCGGCCTCTATGACGACGCTCGCCAGTTTTGTGACTGGCTTGAAACCGCCGAGTGGTTCGATTGCCGCGGGCCCCTCACCACAGCGAAGCGGCTCGGCGTGTCGCCTGACGCCCTCGCGAAGCTCAACTCACCCATCGATCTCACACTCCTCCGGCGCTTCGCCCTGGCGCCCCGTCTCGAGCCCGGCCAGCCGCTCTGGGAAATCATGCGCATGATCGGTGAGGATCTGCTCGACTACGTGAAATCCCTCCGCACTCGCCTAGATTTTATTGGTGAACACGCGGAGATCTGGACGATCAATCTCGCCGGCACGCCCGCAAAGATTCTCTTCCTCCCGCGCACCGACCCACTCCCCGACGATCCGTCGATGGGCCTCGATCGTTACATTGCGTCCCGCAGCCTCGCCGACGAAGTCGTTGGCACCGTCAGCCCCGATCGTCGCAGCACCGGTTACGGTCTTTCACGCTATCGGGACAGTGCGCGGCTCGATTTCACCCGCCTCGCCGACCAGCCCGGCGTCCATTTCGTCCACGCCCGCGGCTTCATCGCCAAGACGTCCGCGACCGATCTCACGCTGCTAAAACAATTTCTCGCCCTCTCGGGCGTCGCGCCGACGATCCCTTGATTTTTCCCCGCCAGTCTCATGTCGTGTGTCCTCGCTCCGCCGCCCATGTCCGCCTTCATCAATATCTCGACCTACAAGTTCGCCCCACTCGAAGATCTCCCGTCGTGGCGTGAGCGGCTCCAACACGTCAGTCGCGCCCGCAAACTGCGCGGCACCATCCTCCTCAGTCCCGAAGGCATCAACCTGTTCGTCGCCGGCACTCGCGAAGACCTCGACGCACTCCTCGTCGAACTGCGCTCCATCCCCGGTCTCGCAGATCTCACGCCCAAGGAAAGCCTCAGCGCTGAACAGCCCTTCAACCGGATGCTGGTGAAGATCAAAAAAGAAATCATCGCCTTTGGCGTCGAAGGCATTGACCCCGCCCGCCGCCCGACGGCGAAGCTCCCTGCAGCTACCCTCAAACAGTGGCTCGACGAGGGCCGCCCAATCACTCTGCTGGATACGCGCAACGACTACGAAATCCGCATGGGCACTTTTCGCGGCGCGATCCCGACTCACATCGATCACTTCCGTGAGTTTCCCGCCGCTGTCGCCCGTCTCCCCGCGGAAATGAAAGAGCGCCCCCTTGTGATGTTCTGCACCGGTGGCATCCGCTGCGAAAAGGCCGGCCCCTTCATGGAGCGCGAAGGTTTCAAAGACGTCCACCAACTCGACGGCGGTATCCTCAAGTATTTCGAGGAGTGCGGCGGCGCCCATTACGACGGGGAATGCTTCGTGTTCGATCGCCGCGTCTGCGTGGACCCCGCACTGCGCGAGACAAATTCAAAGCTCTGTTTCAACTGCCAAATGCCCCTCACCGAGG
>CAMBVX010000218.1 GCA_945871085.1 Opitutus sp. GAS368
CGCGAGAACTCCCCGCCTTCCGTCTTGAGCGCGTTGTAGGCGACCGTGCGGCCCACGCTAGCGACCTCCTGAAGTTTCTCCGCCGCCTCCTTGAGCAGTAGTCGTGCGTCTCCGTGCTCGAAGACCTCCCGAATATGGGCCTCCGTCACTGCCTTTTTCGGTGTCTTGCTGCCTCCGCCGTCGAATGCTTCCCAATCGAAAGTTTCCACGGGCGCGAATAGCCCGTTGCGGCGTTCCCACACGGTGCGCTCGCCCAGCTGCCCGTTGTTGTTCTTGCAGCAGGTCACGACGACGCGCCGGTCCTCGGTGTCGTCGCTGCCGGGTTGCACCACGAAGACGGAGCGCGGCACGCTCGCCAGCACGTAAGAGCCGGAAAGCAGGTTGAGCAGACTCCGCCCGCTCGATTTCTCGCCGACGCGTGGCTTGCGCGTGTGTGCCACGATGCCCAGCGCCGGGGATTCCGCGCCGATGGGCAAGCAACTCCGCACGCGCTCAAAACCCTCCATGTAGTCTTTTTCCGTCGAGTCGCGCACGCATTGGTTCCACGGGTCGATGATGAACACGTCGGGCTTGAAGCTCGCGACCGCCGCCCGCAGCTGCTTAAGAAACGCCGAGTCCATGAACGCGAAGCCGTAGGGCGGTTGTGGAGACACGCACACCCACCCGTCGAGCGCAGTGCAGTCGAGGTCGGAAAACTCATTTTTCAAACGCACACAGCCATTTTCGGCCTGTAGGATCATGGTTCTGAACTGCCGGTGCACTTTGAGCCCGAACCAGTCGGCTCCGGTCGCGCCCGCCACCGCCAGGGCGACGGCCGCGCGGGACTTGCCGACGCCGGGTGCGCCGCCCAGCACGAAGGGACTGCCCCGTTCGAGGTGGAAATCGCCGACGAGCTTCGAGCCTTCGGGGACCGGCACTGCTTTCATCTGCGAGGGAGACAAAAACTCCACCATTACACGCGGCTCAGGCTTCACCGGCCCCGCGCTTGTCCGTCCGTCCGTCCGTTCTCCCCTAGAGGATTCGGCGGACGGACTCACTGTCACGGTCTCCGGTTCGTCGGCGAGCGGATCATAGAAGCCCGGGCGCATGGGCCTTGCGGCGGCGCTGCCATTGATTGTCGGTGCGGCGCTCAAGGTAACACCTCCCGAAACCGATAGCTCTCGGCTTTCTCGTAGCAGTCCGCAGATAGCCCGGTGAGGTCGTTCAGGTCTTTGCCGGCCGTGCCGTCGTCTTTCTCGATGCCGGTAAGGTCGAAGGCCGACACCTCCGCACCCGCGCCTCGCAGTTGCCGCGCCCACGCTTTCGCGGCGGTCTGCCCCGCAGGATCACAGTGCGGATAAAGGACGACCTTTTTGCCGTGGAACCGCGCAAGAGCGTCCCCGGCGATGCGTTGGTTGGCAGCCCCGAGCATCGCCACGGGCGCGACGCTGTCGGTTTTCCCTTCGACAAACGCGAAGTGCCAGAACGCCAGAAAATCCGGCGCGCCTTCCAACCAAGCGACCGCCTGTGCAGGCGCGGCTTCGAGCGTGCCGACCGGCCAATCCTTCCCGCTCCCCAGACAATGGCTTTTCCGTTCTGCGAGTCGGCCAAAGGCAGGCCACGGCGCGCCGTCGAGCCGGCGAAACTCGATCAACTTCCGGCGTTGATCGGTCACCGCCCAAAACGGCTGAAGCCAAAGCGATCCAAAATGAAGAAACCCGCGCTCGCTCGCGAGCTTCACCGCCTCGGGCGCGATGTAGCGAAGCTTCGCGAGCTGCGTGCACTCCGCCGCCGTGCCCGCTCGGAGTGCGGGCCACGGCGTGCCGCCCGTGGCCGCAGTTGCGGCGATGGGGACCGGCTCCCTCACGAGCCCCACGCGCTCCCGCACCCATGCGGCGGCGGCGGCCATGTCGCAGCCCCGTGCCTTTTGGATCAAATCGAACACGTCGCCGCCTTGGCCCGTAGCCTGATCCTTCCACCGTGTGCCTTCGGCGAATACCGAGAAGCTCGGATGAGCGTCCCCGTTCTTGTGGTCGTTTGGGAAGGGCGACCGGCAGATTTTTGCCGGTTCGCCCGCGAGCCCCAGCTCGCGCCACGCCTGAGCAATGCTGAACCGCGCCTTGAGGTCGGACAGAGGCTCGTTCATGCGGCTTCTCCGTAGTTGTGCTCGGTTGCAGTGGGTTCGTGCGATTCCCCCAGCCGTTTCAAGCCGGTTATCACGCTATCGTGCAAATCGGTCCGCTGTGAGAGTATCCACGGAATCAGTTCGAGCCGGTGCCCCGAGTGCTCACGGGCTTCGCTGTGGGTATCGAATGCCCAGCGGCCGAGACAGTAGAGGCCCACGAGGTCCATGCGTTCGTCGTTGCACAGAGTCTCAAGGAAGGCCTCAAGGGCAGATTCCGCACGCGGGGTGGCGAGGTTCCCGGCGAGTGTTGCCCGAATTCGTTTGATGGTTTTTCCGTTGTCGCCGCCGTCCTCCTCGCTTTCGCGGACGTTTTGAGCGGTGACGCGGTCGGCGAGCCAGAGAATCTTTCCGAGGGTTTGGAGGGAAAGTCTCATTTGGAGCCCTCCTGCGTTCCCGCCGCCGTGCTCTGCGCGGTGTCGGCGTTGGCGAGCCCGTTCAGGTAGTCGGCGAGCGACTTTTTCACGATCAGTCTCTTCCCGCGCGTGGCCCCCGGTTTGCGGATCGTGACGCCCTTGATCGCTCCTAAAGACAAGAGTTCGACAAGGCCGGTGCGACTCAAGTTCGAAAAACGGCACCGCTCCCGTGGGCGGGGAAGGGATAAAAACTCGGCGTCGGCGATTGAAGAAGCAGGCATCCACCCCTTAGGGAGGTTACCGGCGACGGTTGGCGCGTTGGTTGTAAAGCCGCGCGCTGCGGCGTGATTTGATGTGGTTTTCATGACGCCGACAGTGTGCCAGAGCGCCGAGAAATCCGCCTTAGCCTCAGGTGATTTTACCTCACGCCAACCCGCTACGCACTGATTTACTGCCGTGCTGTCCAGAGCTTATCTGATCGCGGGACAGCATCCTTTCCTAGGGACGGGAAAATGGAACGAAAGTTCGCACGCGCGCGGTTGCGTGCATCGGTGCGCGCAGGCGCTTCCTTGCCCGAAATGTCCTCAGCCTGCCACGGACTATGGGCATGCGTCAGCCGCATGATTCCGAGGTCCGTCAGGGCCGGCTTGAGCAACGCTATGGGGCAGCTGTAAACAGCACGCGGCACCGCCGCAGGCTGAGGATGTTCTTTTGGTCGCAAGTATGGGAGCCACGCACCAAACGCAGCTTTCAGCTCTTCGTCCCGAAGCCCTGTCCAGTGAATCTCAAAAGTGAATACCTCCGTTTCGCGCGGTTCTTGCGATGGGGTCTTGCTTCGCGGCTTAAACTCACGTTCCTCAAATTCCTCTCGGCAAAGAGCCGCGCGGGCTGCCCTCGACGCCAAACGCACGCCGATCTCACGGCGGCGGACGTCCCCTGTGTTTCCCTTGAAGAAATGAAGCCCTTGGAAGACGGCGATGGAATCCTGAACGCATTCGTTTCTGTCCTGTTGATCGATCTCCGCCCACGGCTTGTCATCCTTGAGATGAGACGCGACAGAAACGAGCAACCAACCGAGCCAGCCGTCGCGGTAGCTTGCAAACAGGTCGGTAATTTTGCCGGAACATTCACGCGCATCCATGCGCTGTTCGGTGCGCGCGCGGGGACCAAATCCAATGTGGATCAATCGCGCCCATTCCCGCAGTTGGCTGCTTTCGCGGGCATATTCGTAGATCATCCAAACGCGCACCGCGTCTTCACCGATGAGTTTCGGTAGGGCGGCTTCAAATTTCCAATCCGTCTCGGTAAGCACTCGGCCAGTCTGAGCAAACGGGAGGGGTTGTGAATGTCTCCCTGCGTTGGCGTGCTGGGCGTGATCGGCGTTCATCCCTATTCGGTTTTGCACGCCCACCGGGGCGGTCAATAACTGACTCTGCGGGCGCCGACTGCGTCGCGCGATTCGTTCCACCGCTTCGCCTCATCCGGCATGATAAGTTCCCTCACCCCATGACGCGATTCGGGGCGGGGTGCGTGCGGGGCGCGGGAAGCCGGATGGATAAGCCGTTGTGATACGCCGCAAAGAAAGAGGCTCAGCGTGACGGGGGAGGCGTGTTTTCCCATCGAATATCGACGGCATTGACTACGATTTGGCGGCCCTCGAAATCGACGAGGACAGGCTGCCGAGATTTCTCGTTGCTGATTCGTAGCGGAAGCTGGTCGATATTGGAATGTGCAACGCGGCCGGGTTCATGTCGCGCTGCGACGAGTAAGCTTGCCCCGCGCACAATAGCGGAGCACTTGGAAGATTGTGAAAATCCTTCCTCGTTGGGTTACGGTCCTCGTCGCGATAGTCCAATTCGCTTCGTTGGGCACAACTAGCTTTGCGCAGCTCAGCCCCGCAAACGGTTACTTGGGAAAAATCGGCACAAACGACATTTTGGTCTCGGTCGCGCGCCGCGATTTGGTCGCGGTATATTTTTTCGACCGCACCCTTGGTCGCCTTGAACTTGCGACCGCCGCGCTGGACAGCCAAGGCCGCGCCACCGTCGCTGCCAACACTGGCCGCATCGTGACAATAGCGGTCACACCCGATTTCACTACTGGTTCAATCGGCGGCATCCCCTTTGTGGCCGCCGTCGAGAAGCCCTACGGCCCCCGCTCCGCCGAATCCCGTGCATACAGCGGCACGGGCATCGATCTCACTAGCAACAGCAACACCAGCAGCTACGCGGTCCTCTTATTCGCTGTGTTTGCGAGTGGCAAAGTCGTCCTGATCGCAGGCAATGCCGCCGGCAGTCTGGGTGGCCTTGGCACCATCACCCCCAGCGGCGTCGTGACCATCCCGATGACCACGGGCCGCGTCTTCACCTTTCTCTTTGCACCACAAGACGGCATCGCCCAGGGACAGATCACTTCGCCGGGAACCGCGACGACAACCTACTTCCTCGCCCAAACCCAACGCGCCCCGATCATAAACATCGCCACCCGAGGCACCGTCGGAGGCGGGCAGACCCTCACTGCCGGATTCGTGACGGGCACCGGGGCGAAGGTGCTGCTCATTCGTGCGATTGGCCCGACTCTCGGCGCGTTCGGCGTGCCAGACACACAGGCCGACCCCGCTCTCACGCTCTATTCAGGCAACACCGTCATCGCGACAAACAACGATTGGGGCGCGGCCCCAAACGCGGCCGATATGCCTGCCGCTGCCGCGCAGGCCGGCGCGTTCGGCCTCACTGCCGGAAGTAGAGATGCGGTGCTGCTGGTGACGCTAGAAGCGGGTGCCTACACGGCGCAAGTAACCGGAACGGGAGCGGCCGGCGAGGCACTCGTAGAGGTATACGAAATCCGCTGAACACTGCTCACGCGGTGTGCGGAGCGCGGAAAGCCGGATGGATAAGCGGTCGTGATACGCCGCAAAGAAAAAGGTCGATTCAACTACGCCGGCCGTTTCTTCGGTCAGTTTCGGTCTGTGGCGTGTCTGCCCTTCCATTCGATTTCTCGTTCGGCCATGACGCCCCAGAAGTCGTTGTATTGGCGGATCCGTATGCGAGAAAGCTTTGCGAGCCCATCGGGTCCGAGACGTTTTTGGATCTCGTCGCCCAACCATTCGGCGTCCCCGCGGTTGGTCTGAGAGTCGGCGAGAATCGAGTGCACGAGGTCGAACATGCCGGCGAGGTTGCCGTTCATGCGCACCCAGTGGCCAAATCCTTTCTCTGGTGGTTTGGTTGGCAGCGTCGAGCGCAGCACGCCCTTCGTGTCAGGCCACTGCACTCGCGCAGGCAAGGGATTCAGCGAAAGGAATTCCTCGGTGTTCGTTTCGGTCCACATAGGTTGTATCGGTTCGGCGCTCTTTTGGATAAAAATTTACGAGCACCGGACGGGTGGGTTCGCACGCCCCCGGGGGTCGAAAATCCGCGCCCCCTCCCCGGGTGGGTCTCGTCCGTTTTCCGCGCGTCCGTAGGTGTGCGCGCGCGGACGGACGGCGTCGGCGGAGTCGCAGGGCATCCGTTCGGGAAAACTTTCCCCCGTGGGGCAGGGGAGGGCGCGCGTGTATGAGAGAGGGGAATACCTCTCTCTCCTTACGGTGCTCCACTCCTGCCGCTCCTCCCTCAAGATTGGCATTCGCCTTCATCGTGGTCCCTCCGTGCTCGTCTTCATCCGTCCCCGGCCGCTCACGCCGCCTTCGCCAGACCGCCCGGCACAGCCTTCGTCTCCGGTGTCGGGCGAGGCTTCATGTCTTGCGGCGGCGCTTGCCTGCCGTCTTCCCGGCGCTCGGGGCCATGATGTCCGGCACGAGTGCCATTGCCCGCCGCTTGGCGTCTTCATCGACGTGAGTGTAGTTCTGCGAGATTGCCCGGCTATCGTGGCCGATGATGTCCATTGCGACGGCCTCCGACACCCCGGCGTTCTTCAACAGGCTCGTCGCCGTGTGGCGTAGCGAGTGGAAGACCAATTCGTTTTGCTGACGCTTCACGGCGCGGCCTTGGCCGTGTTCGGCTTTCTTGTGCGTCTTCTTGGTCGCCAAACCCGCGTTGACTTGGATCTGGTAGAATTGGTTCGAGAGATTGTTCACGCGCCCTTCTCTCGTCACCATGGCAAACGAATCAGGGAAGACCGGAGCCGCTGCGTCATCCGCGCTTGGCAGCCCGAGGAAGTGGTTTGCGAGCGGCTTCGCCAAGGGGACGATCACCGTGCGGCCGGTCTTCTGCGTCACAAACCGGATCTCATCCTGTGCCAAATCGACGTTTCGCCATGTCAATCGCACGATGTCGCCCAGTCGTTGTCCGGTGTAGATGCCGCAAAGGATGATGCCTTTCCACTCCACGCTGGCGTGCGCCAAGATGCGGCGCAGTTCAGGCAGCGTAAACGGTCGGCGTTGTCGGGCTTCATCGCGCGTGATCTTGAGTGCCTCCACCTTCGCGGCGGGGTTTTCGATGATTAACCCTTCGCGCCAGGCTGACTTCATCGCAGCCGAGAGAATCTTGATTGAGAGATTGGCCGTGCCGGCCGTGACGGCCTTGGCGAGATGATCGCGAAACCCGGCAAAATCTGACACCCCGAGCCGGCAAATCTCCTGCGCCCAACGCTCCGGCCCCAAGAATACCTCAAAACGGCGGACAAATTCTCGATAGCGACCGGCCGTGTTTTCTGAGGTCTCCCCTACCTTGCGCACCAGCCAACGCGCGAAGAAGTCACTGACCGTCGAAGTGACAAAGCGCCGGCCGTTAATCTGCTCGCAGGTATCGTTCATGACGCGGCGAACCTGCTCCTCGGTCATCTTGGCCCGGTAGGTGTCTTCGTAGGCCAGCGCGATCTTCATCGCGGACGAGCGGTCGAGCGTTCCGGAGCTGCGCTGCCTCTGTGCGCCGTGGTGGTCGGTGAAGCACGCGATCCAAAAACGGGAGTTGGGTTTCCTTCTCAAGCTGGCCATGTGACAATGAAAGTGACAATGACGCAGACAGTCAAGGATGACGTCCAAATCAATTTTACCTATGAGGATTTGTAAGTGGTTAAGCCGAAAAGGGCCTTAACCGTATCGGGGGTTCGATTCCCCCCGCCCGCTCCAAATTTTGAACCCGCTTATCTTCAAAGCTAAGCGGGTTTTTTGTTTTCAGTGACTCATTCAAGTTATCAATAAACTCACAACAGGCGACCGGTTAGTTCATATGGTTTCAACCTTCGCGCGGTCTCAAGAATCCGGTCCCTTTCTCCAAGGTTGGAATACCGCCCAGCTCATCCGGTCATCACGCACCCGCAACCAACGTCTAATTTCCCCACTCCGCCTGCGTGGCCACCGCCTATGCCCTCGGCGGCGAGGGCACCGGGCCCGAACGCAGCAGCGACAATCAGGTGGACTTCGCCATCCCCCGCGCCGACCGTTCCGGCAGCGCGTCCGCTCTACCCTTACGCGCAGCCACCCCGATGAAATCAGCCGCCAAGACTCCGCCGCCCTCGCCGCCTTTGCGCGCGAAGTCGGCCCGCTCACCTTCCAGACCATTGCCACCGGCGACGATATTTCTGAACATCCCGGCCTGCAGCCCGCCGGATCACCGCCTGCCGGCCAATCAACCGGCGCGCGGCATCTTTTACGGTTAATCGGGCAAGCATTCGGCAGACGCGTGCTCCTCATGCGCCCCCGCGCGACCGCCAAGTGGAGCGCCGCCCCAAAGCCCGCCTCGCCAAACTTGAGCAATTCCTCAAGGAGTAAGCCATCGCGAACCATCCTCATGCACTCACCAACAGCCAAGCCCGCTACCTCCTCGCTTTTGCCACCCTTGACCGCGCAGGAACTGCACTCGCTACGGCAAGACAATCGCCAAGCCGGCCAGCGCCTGCGCGAAATCGCAGCGATGACGCCAGCCCAGCAAGCGGAATTGAAAAAACGCTTACACCAGGCGACGCCAGCAGCGTAAACTTCGCCACCACCGCCGCCGATTACGTCGCCGCCAATGAAACCCCTCCGGAAAAAGTCGCCGCCGAGCGTGCCGACATCGCGGCCCTCCTCGCCGCCGCCGAAGACGAGCAGCTCAAGCTTTTATCCAATGATGCCCGAGGGGCTGTGCCACCCGGATTGCCCGCACCCGTCGTTGGTGGTGACTCCGCAAGAGCCCTACACCGTGCGGCCGAAGCCCTAAAGGCACCGACGCAGGCCGGCGTGGTGCGGGTCCGCCTACGCCATCGACGCACGCGATCCGGACTACCGCCAGTCCATCGGGCACAAAAAAACGCTGCGCACCCAAGCTCCAGGCGGAAAAGATCGGTTTGGCTCAGGCACGCCGCGCACTGATAAACTCGGCGCTCTCCTCCCTACGGTCAAGCCCGCCAACGCCGGCACCTTCACGGCCGAATTCGCGACGGGCGACGCCTCCGCGCGCCGCGCCGCACGCCGAAACTCGTCTTGACGCCCCGATTGATACCGCGACGATACCACCGATGCCGCGCAAAATCCGCCAGTTGATCGCCGACTTGGAACGTGCCGGCTTCGTGGATCGCGGTGGCAAGGGCAGCCACCGCAACTTCATCCACCCGAAAGGCCCGCGCGCGACCCTCTCCGGCAAGCCCGGCGCCGACGCCCAGCACTATCAGGAAAAACAAGTCCGCCGACACATCGCAGATTCCCAAAGATGAAACCCACACCCAACCAGATCAAAATCCAAGCCCGTCGCTACCTGAAAGTCGTCGAGTGGAGCGATGAGGACGGCGTCTACATCGGCAGCGCCCCACCGATCATTGGCCAGTGCTGCCACGGTGCCACCGAGGCCGACGTGCTCACACAACTCGCCGTCATCGTAGAGGACTGGGTGGAAATCTTCCTGCGCGACGGCCGTCCGCTGCCCGCACCGTCCGCCGGCAAGACCTACAGCGGCAAATTTCTCGTGCGCGTCTCACCCGAGATTCACCAAAAAGCTTCCCTCAAGGCGCAGGCCCTCGGCGAGAGCCTCAACCAGTTCGTGGCCGAGGCGATCGCCAGCGCCTGACCGGGCGGCGGGAGCCATTTGGCCGCGTGGGCCGGCCGTGAAACTAAATCGCGCGCGACTCACGCAGTCGTTGCTCTTCGTGACGGTCGATCTCCGCCCGTCTGTCTTGGCCCAGCGTTGATCGCGCCCGGTTGCTCAACTGCCCTGCAAGAATCGTGCTCGTCTCAGTAAACCAAGATCAACACCGCAGACTGCTGCGACTTCGCCACCATATCCTCGAATCGCAGCTTTGCACTCGACGGTCTCCCGTCGGCTGCACCGCCGTCCACATAGGGCTCCAATAAAACGAGCGCATAGGCGCTCTTCACGGCGTAGCTCACGTTTTGCGGCAAATCGCCGGTCGCCCGCGCGGCCGCCATCCCGAGTTTCGCGACGACGACCCCCACGAGGTTGCCACTCTCATCGAGCAGCGGGCCGCCAGAATTTCCAGTCTGCACGGGCACGCTGATTTGCCACGCCCGCGGATCGTCCCCGATTCCGTTGAGGCTGCTGATTTCCCCGCGCGTGACCTTTGGGCTGAAACCTTGGATATCGATATTCGGAAAACCAATCGTCGCCACCGTCTGCCCCAGCCGCACCGTGCGCGACGCCGCCACGGGCAGCGCGGCATACGTTCCGCCGACGAGCTTCAGCACAGCAAGATCGTTGGCCTCGTCGATGCGCAACACCTTCGCCGTCGTCGTCCCGCGCACCGTAACGACCTTCACCGACTTCGCTCCGGCGACGACATGGGCCGCCGTGAGGACGTGACCGTCGGCGGAAACAATCGCGCCCGATCCGCTGAACCTGGGCGTTTCAGCTATCGGAGCAGTCGGCGCTTTCGGTGCTGGTGCCGCCGCCGCGCCCCGTTTCGCGGCTTCGATTTCCTTCAGGATTTCCCTGCTACGCTGTTGCGCGGCCAAGGTCGCTTGCGGGCCGAGTTGACGTTCGATCAAGCTGCGATTCTTTACAAAAGTTTCATCTCCTGATGCGGCGGCTATATTGGTCCAAGCCAATCCTTCGATTGCGTCTTTTGCCACGCCTTCGCCGTTGGAATACATGAAGCCGAGATTGCCCTGCGCGGCGGCGTATCCCTGATCGGCCGCCTTGCGATACCACTTCACTGCTTCCGCGCTGTCCTTCACCACGCCTTTGCCGTGGGCATACATGATGCCGAGATTGAGCTGCGCGTTAGCGTCACCCTGATCGGCAGCTTTCCGATACCACCTCCCCGCTTCAGTGCTGTCCTTTGCGACGCCTTCGCCGTTGGTATACGCGTAGCCGAGCCTTGATTGGGCGGACGCCTTCCCCTGAGCGGCCGCCTTGCGAAACCACTGCACCGCTTCTGCGCTGTCTTTCGGCACGCCGTCGCCGTAGTCATACTGATAGCCGAGAAGGTACTGCGCGTCGGCATTCCCCTGATCGGCGGCTTTGCGATACCATTTTGCCGCTTCTGCGCTGTCCTTCGTCACTCGTCCTCCGAAGGCATACGTCAAGCCGAGAAGGCACTGCGCGTCGGCGTCCCCCTGATCGGCCGCCTTGCGAAACCACTTCACCGCTTGGGCGCTGTCCTGCGCGACGCCTTCACCCTGGTCATACATGAAGCCGAGCTTGAGCTGCGCGATTGCGTTCCCCTGATCGGCGGCTTTGCGAAACCATTTCACCGCTTCGGCGCTGTCCTGCGCTACCCCTTCGCCGTTGGCATACATGTTGCCGAGATTGAGCTGCGCGTCGGCATTCCCCTGATCGGCAGCCTTGCGATACCACCGCACCGCTTCGGCGCTGTCCTTCGTCACTACTTCGCCCTTGTCGTACATGAAGCCGAGAATGTACTGCGCAGACGCGCCCCCCTGATCGGCCGCCTTGCGAAACAACTTCACGGCTTCGGCGCTGTCCTTCGCGACGCCTTCGCCGAGGGAAAACATTAAGCCGAGCTTGAGCTGCGCGATTGCGTCCCCCTGATCGGCCGCCTTGCGAAACCAGTTCACCGCTTCTGCGCTGTCCT
>CAMBVX010000219.1 GCA_945871085.1 Opitutus sp. GAS368
TGCTCAAACGCATCATCGCGGAGAAACGCTACACCGCCCGCGCGGTGATGGGCTTCTGGCCGGCGAACTCCGTCGGCGACAGCGTCGAACTCTACACCGACGAATCACGGACCACCGTCCTCCAGACCTTCCACTTCCTGCGCCAGCAAAACGAAAAGGCCGCCGGCCAGTTCAACCGCTGCCTCGCCGACTTCATCGCCCCGAAGTCTTCTGGGCGTGCCGACTACCTCGGCGGTTTCGCCGTCACCACCGGCCACGGCGTCGAGGAATTCGCCAAGAGCTTCGAGGCGAAACACGACGACTACGGCGCGATCATGGCCAAGGCGCTGGGCGACCGCCTCGCCGAGGCCCTCGCCGAGTTGATGCACAAGAATGAGCGCGAGTTCTGCGGCTTCGGCAAAACCGAGAACCTCGAAATGAAAGACATCATCCGGGAAAAATACCGCGGTGTCCGCCCCGCCCCCGGCTATCCCGCGTGCCCCGATCACACCGAAAAGCCGCCGCTCTTTGATCTCCTCCGCGCGACCGAACTCACCGGCATTACGCTCACCGAGAGCAACGCCATGAATCCGCCGAGCTCCGTCTCGGGTCACTACTTCAACCACCCGGAGTCGAAGTATTTTGCCGTCGGGAAACTCTCGAAAGATCAAATCGAAGACTACTCTGCGCGCAAAAACCTGCCCGTCGTCGACTGCGAAAAATGGCTCGGGCCCTATCTCGATTATTGAGCGGCTGGATAGCCAGCGATGAAACTCCTCGGCAAAATCGCCCGACTGCAGATTCAGCGTGGGAGCCTGACCATCGGCAGCGGTCCCACGCGTTATTTCGACCCGGCGGCGTTGCTCGCCGTGGATGAGTTGTTCCTGACTTCCGGCGGAGCCTTCGCCCGCACCGCCGACGGCAGCTGTCTCGTGGACGTCCACCATGCGGCGCACCCGTTCACGCGGAGCCGGGGCGAGAATACCCTCTGCTTCGGTTTCTCGCGCCACTATGAGGCGATGCGCGCCCATTTCGGCGAGCCCTTCGCTTTCGGGTGCGCCGCCGAGAACATTATCGTCGATGGTCCCGCATCACGCGTCATGCTCGCTGACGTCGCCGCCGGCATCGTGATCGAAACCGACCAAGGTCCCGCCACGCTCACGAACGTGGTCGTCGCCGTGCCCTGCATGCCCTTCAGCAAATACGCCCTGCGCGATCCCGACGCACCACCCGAGGCGATCAAGTCAGCGCTGCAATTTCTCAACGACGGTATGCGCGGGTTTTACTGCGGATTCCCCGACCCGAAGACCGCCACGATCCGGATCGGCGCCAAGGTCTTTTCCGCGACGTAGCGGGCGCAAGATCTATCTTCTCCATGTCATCCGTCCAGTCGCACTACGCTCAGCTCCTCGGCCCCGTCTACACGTGGATGGCCGGTGGCTGGGACGCCGCGCTCGCGCGCAACCGAGTGCTCCTCGATTCACTCGGCCTCGCTGCGTGGCCACGCGGCGTCGCCGTCGATCTCGGGTGCGGCTCCGGCTTCCAATCGATCCCGCTCGCCGAGGCGGGCTTTGACGTCGTGGCGCTCGACCTCAACGAAATGTTGCTCGCGGAATTGCGCGGATACGCCGCCGGACTCCCCGTTCAAGTCGTGCAGGACGATCTGCTCAACTTCACCGCCCAGCTGAGAGACGAAGCCGCGCTAATCGTGTGCATGGGCGATACGCTCACCCATTTGTCGTCACTCGATGCCGTGGCTACACTCGTGCGCACGGCCGCCGCCCATCTGCAACGCGGCGGTCGCCTCGTGCTCGGCTTCCGTGATCTCGCATCGCAAGAATTGACCGGCCCGGCGCGCTTCATCCCCGTGCGCAGCGAGGCGGATCAGATTTTTTCGTGCTTCCTCGACTATCAGGCCGACTACGTCGAAGTAAACGACCTGCTCTATCGGCGTGAGGGCGAGCGCTGGCATTTCTCCAGCAGCGCGTATCGCAAGCTCCGACTCTCCGCCGCAAGTGTGGGCGCGCTCCTCACCGCCGCCGGCCTCGCGCTCGAACTCACCGCGACAGAGCAGGGCGCGGTTCGGATTGTCGGGTTGAAGCCCTGAGATCCACGGTGTGCGCCGACCGTGGCCGAGGAAATGTGGAGCTCACCACTCGGCCGGCTCCAGCTTCCGCGCACACGATTCGGGCATTGTTGACCTGCACAGTTCCTCTTCCGAAGCTACGCAGTGCCACCGAATTTCGAGCGTGCTTGTTTTCCATTCCGGTTGGTCAGGCATTGTTGCGTCGGGCTGGTCCTTGCGATCGCGCATGTGTTGCTCGCGCAATCCAGCACGGCTGCCAAGTCCCCGTGGCTCGGCGTTTGGGAAGCGAAACTCGGCGACTATGGCATCATCGCGCTGGATATCCGCGATCAAGGCGACGGCCGGCCGGTCTCGACCGCGGTCTGGTGGCTCGTTGATTTCCTCCGCCCCACGGATTTCCTCGTCACGGATCGCGTGCTCCAGTTCGCGCTCCCTGATCACAAGGGAGCGGCTTTGCCGGGTCTGGCATTGCGTCTGACGGACGCGGGAACCCTGCGCATCGAACCGCACGGTGTCCTCCCGCCCCCCCTCGATCCTCTCTACGAGGCGGTCGAGTTCACGCGTCCCCGCGACAGCAACCCGTGGTATCGCATCACCAATAGTTTTTACAAAACCAGTGAGTGGGGCAAATGGCACGAGGCCGGCGCACTGAAGCCTTTGCCCACCGCTTGGCCCGCGAGCGTAACCGTCCCGCTCCTGCATCTCTTTCGTTTCAACGATCACTTGCTCGCTCAGGTCATTGTGCTGCCGTCTCTGCCCGAGTCAGCGTTGACCGAGGCGTTTGGCTGGACCCGCGAAAAACCCCGTTGGAACGGCGGCCCCGAATACATCCAGCGACGGATCGCTCAGAACCCCGGTGCGCCCATTCCCGTGCTCACGGAAATCTGGAACCACCCCGATAATCCCCAGCTCTGGATCGCGGCGGCGCAAAATCCCCGCGCTCCTGCCGCGTGGAGCGCGAGCCTGATCGACCGCATCATGGCAGGTTCCGAAAACATCAAATCGCGGGCCACGTGGGGCGGTGGCGGGCCGCCGGAACTTTATCTGCGATTGATCGCCGCCATGCCGTCGCTCCGGCGCAGCCTCGCCGGCAATCGCGATCTGCCCGCGGTGGTTTATGAACGCCTTGCGCGGGACTTTCCCGCCGAGTCGCTCCCGACTCTCGCGAGCAATCCCGCGGTGCCGGTCGAACTGCTGGTGAGAATGGCGCTGAACGCCGATCGCAGCCTGCAATACACATTGATCAACAATCCCACCTTGCCGCCCGAGGCGCGCACCCGGCTCGTCCAGCAGATCACCGCGCGGGCCACGCCGGCTGACTTCGCCCGATTCGTGCACGATCGCGATGCCCCGCCCGACTTTCTCACCCGCGGCGCCGAAGACCTGGAACCCGGCATCCGGACTTACGTGGCGCAAAACGGCAATTCCCCGGAGTCGCTCCTCTTGAAACTCGCCGAAGATCCCTCGCGTGGCGTCGCCGCGGCTGCCCGTGGGTCGCTGCAGAAACGCTTCCCCACCATGTTGGCCCAGCGGCAAGCCGGCTTTTCTCCTCTCGACGCGCGGGCTGAGGACATCCCGCTGCTCAAGCAATTTGAGGATGCGGCAGTTCGGAGCAATCTAAGCGAACTCCGGCGCCTCGCCCTCTACTTTGGTGAACGCGATACCCTCGAATCTATGCTCCCTCAAACCGCCCGCTCTGTGATTCGCGACGGCTACCGGCCCGAGGTCATGGATTTTTTCATTGAGCAGGGATTCAACCGCTATGGTGGAGCGCTCGCCCAACTCGCGGGGATCTGCGGCGGCGACCGCGCGTGGTTGGAGTTTTTCAAGAGCCGGGGTGCCTTTCAGAAGACGCACGCCGCCAATGCCTACACCGAGGCGTTGGCTTCGAGAAAACCTGAGAACCTCGCCGGATTGATTTCCGCAGGAATCGATCCCAACCAACGCGACGACAACGGCCACACGGCTCTGCATCGGTCGGTGATATTGCACGATCTTTCCGCCGTTCAAGCGCTGCTCCGCGCTGGCGCCAACCCACTCGCTGCCGATACCCGGCGCCAGACGCCGCTCGATTACGCGGTGCAGTTGAAATTCATCCCCGCCATCCGCGTACTCGACCATGAGGGCCGTCACACCGCTATGTTGGAGGCGTTTGCCAAAGAGTTCCCCGCGGCCCCGGCCTCCCGCTTCCTTGGCGGATGGACGAACAACCGGGACGGCTTCAACACCGTTGCCATCCAACTCAACGCCGATGGTTCCGGCCGATTCGGCGCGGCGGTCATCGGTGGACTGATCGCTTGGCGCGAGATTTCGAACGCCGAAGCGGTCGCCTATGTCTTCAACGAAAAAGGTGAAGTCGAGCGCAGTTTCCCAATCTCGCTGCGCCTCGACGCGGCCGGCACGGTCCTCTCATTTGTGCCGGCCAAGGGCGAGGCGCAGAAAATGATTCGCTCAGCCCCGCGCTGAATCTGCGATTTGTCGTGCGGGTGGTGCAGCGGAAGAGCATCCGCACACACCCGAACAGGAAAATCCCCGCGATCAACGTCAGCGGCCGGAAGCGGCAGCAGGAATTCTCCCCCAGCTCCGCATGCCGTGAATCTCGTCACCGTAAGTTAGCTCCCCGGTGGTACGGCAGGCGCGGCACTCTTCGCGGCTGGCGTAGCCGCGGCCGGCACTAACCCCATCGGCTTGCGCGGGATTTTCCCGTCCCGCATCGCCGCCTCGTAAACAAAGGCCGCCATGATCACCGCCGCCTGTTTCATGTCGTCGGCGATCACGCGGTCATAGACATCCATGTTGCCGTGGTGCGTGCGCGACCAGTATTCGATTTCATCTTGGATGAATTGAAATCCGGGCAAGCCAACTTGATCGAACGGCAAATGGTCGGTCCCACCCGTATTCGCGAGCGAGACCGTTTCGGCACCGAGGTCCTTGAACGGCTTGAGCCACTGGCGGAAAATCGGCCGTGCCGCTTCGTTGTTCTGCAAATAGATGCCGCGGATTCTCCCGCCGCCGTTATCGAGATTGAAGTAGGCCGAAAGCTTTTCGTGGCCGGGTTTTTTCTCAATTTCACCGATCGCGCCGGAGCGGGTGGCCGAGAAGGGATCCGCGTCGTCGCGTGGCGCGGCTCCCGCCGGCGGAGCATTTTTTGGCACACCGAAATGCGCCGTCACGTAAGCTTTGGACCCGAGCAGGCCCTGCTCCTCGCCCGTCCAGAGGGCGACGCGGATGGTGCGGCGCGGTTTGAGGTCCAGCGCACGGAGAATGCGCACCGCCTCCATCACCACCGCCGAACCCGCCGCATTATCTGTCGCGCCCGTGCCACTCTGCCACGAATCGAGGTGCGCGCCGAGCATGACCAGCTCGTCGGCGAGATCGGTGCCGGGGATTTCCGCCACGACGTTCGCTGCCATGAGATCCCCGGTGTGATAGTCCGTTTGCAGATCAACGGCGGCGCGGAGCTTCTCTCCCGCCGCAGTCAGCCGCACCAGCCGATTGTAGTGTTCAGCGGCCACCGTGATTTGCGGAATAATCGGCGGTGCGTCCGTCTTCCAGGCGGACACACTCCGCATGGGCGGACTGAATGGGCCGCCTTTCGACCCTTTTTTGCCCGTGTCCGATTTTTCTGCCGGTGGGGAGGCCTCTTTGGTGCCCGCCTTCGCCGATTTTTCGGTCGTAGCCACGCGGGGCGGGTAAACCGTCGCCGCCGCGGTGAAGAGCGTGCCCGACTCTCCGATACGGCTTGGTTGCAGGAGAACGGCCACCCCTTCCTCTGAATAGAATTGATAACGACGCGGCAGCAGCGCCAGAGCCGCGCGCTGCTCGGCCGTTGCGAGCGGCGACCCGGTCGTCGGGCGGGTTGCACCGCCCACGCCGTCGGAATTGGCCAGCGCCAGCAAGTTCGCCTCCGTGCGGCGACCCGCGAGCGGATCAAACTTCACCTTGATGTCTTGCACCGGGCCATCGAGGACGATCTTGCCCTTCAACTTGCCGCGATACCGCTCGAAGTCCTCCGATTTCTTGATGTCCACATGCACCACGTCGGCCTCCAGCGGACGTTGGCCTACACTCGGCGACCACGCTTTCGGATAGGCAATCAGCGGGATCGCCTGCGGGGCGACGATCTGCGCGGAAAATCGCCGCAACGACCAACCGCGACCAAACGGTCCCCATGGCTCAAGCGCCGCGTTTTGGAGGCCCCACGTCGTAAACCGATTCCGCGCCCACTCACTCGCCACCCGCAACTGCGGCGATCCCGTCAGCCGCGGCCCCACAATGTCCGTGAGGTGGCTGAGCGTCGCCATCACTTCGGAACGATTGAGGCCCTCGTCGCGAATGCGCGCGACGGGGTCGGTCAAAGGAGCGGCGGCGACCGCGACGGCAGGTTTCGTCTCCGGTCCATCTGCCGTGGCCGCCGGTTGCGCGTGGACTGCGCTGGCGAACGAAAAAAAAATTAACGCAAGGGTCCGGCGGGGAATGGCGGTTTGCACGCCCCATGACCCTCCAGCGCGTCCCCTACCGCAATCGGAAAAAGCGCTCCGGCGGAGACGCACCGATCCGTTTGCCAGACCCGCAGCACCCCGATGCAGAGCATGCTATCGGCGCACGGGCTTCAGCCACCCCGACGCCTTCATCCAGTCGGCCAAGCGATCCGGCCAGGTCGTCACATCGTCGCCGGTGCGCCGTAGCCCGTAGCCATGGCCACCTCGCGGGTAGACGTGCATCTCCGCTGCCACCTTCGCCCGCTTCAGCGCCAAGTAATAAAAAAGCCCGGTCTCGACGTGCACGGTGTCATCTTCGGCCATCGCGATAAACGTCGGGGCCGTGTTCGCCGCACTCACCGGCAACTCGGGTGCGACCACGTCCCCTTTGCCCTCCGCCGTAAGATACCCGGGATAAATCAGCACGGCGAAATCCGGCCGACAACTCACCGTATCCGCGTCGTCGATCGCCGCATAAGTTCGCGTCGCGTGTTGATTGCTCAACACCGCCGCGAGGTGACCGCCGGCCGAAAAACCCAGCACCCCGATCCGCGTCGGATCGATGCCCAACTCGCCCGCCCGGTGGCGCACGAGGCCGAGCGCACGCTGTGCATCCTGAAAAGGCGCCGCATGTTTCTCCACACCCGCCCGCCGCGGCACGCGATACTTCAACAGCACCGCCGTCACGCCGAGCGAGTTCAGCCACTCGCAGACTTCCGTGCCCTCCAGGTCGAGCGCAAGGATGTTGTAACCGCCGCCCGGACACACGAGCACCGCGGCCCCCGTAGCCTTCTCCGGGGTCGGCGAGTAAATCGTGATGGTCGGAGTGGCCACATTCCCGCGGCGCACCACGGGCCGACCCGCCACCGCCTTGTCGGTTGGCTTCGTCAAGTCGGCTTCGGGCGGCAACTCCTTCGTTTCACCCGGCGCTCGGCCAGGCCAAAGTGTGATCGGTTGCGCAACGGCACCGCACGCTGGGCCCGCGAGCACCAGCCACACCACGAGCGGACAAAAATACCGGATAAGTTTCATGAGTGAGGTCAGGGGAGGGAAATCGGAAAAACGCACAGACCTCGACCCAGCCACTCTTTTCCCGCCACCGCAATCCGAACCTCGCGAACGCCCTCGCGAATGCCGGCCTTTACTCGCCGGACCGCCGAATCCAAGACTCCCCGCGTGCCACTCTCACGCCGCGTCGGACCGCCCCACGTTTTGTCTTTCCTGCTCTTGGTCGCCTTCTGCCTGGGTCACGTCGCCGCCAGCGAGGCTCCGTTTCTCCGCAGCGAATTCCTCCAGCCCCTCGACGCCCTCCACAACCACGGCTCGTGCGTCGTCGAAACGTCCCACGGCGATCTCCTCGTGTGCTGGTTTCGCGGCTCTGGCGAGCGGCAGGCTGACGACGTGAAGATCGTCGGCGCCCGGCTGCGCCGCGGCACGACCACGTGGGGCGCGGCCTTCACCATGGCGGATACGCCCGACCTCCCCGACACCAACTGCTGCATGATCATCGATCCCCGCGGCACCCTGTGGCTCATCTGGCCCACCATCCTCGATAACCAGTGGGAATCAGCGCTGCTGAAATCCAAAACCTCCGATGATTTTCTCCGCGACGGCCCGCCGGTCTGGAAAACCTCGGACGTCATCCACGTGAAACCCGGCCCGGAATTCGCCGCCACGGTGAAGACGGCCATGGAGCAATTTCGCCCGCGCGCCACCGAGCCAAAAATCAAAGCGTATCTCGACTACGCGCTCGCCGCCTCCACCGATAAACTCAAGTCGCGCCTCGGCTGGATGACGCGCGCGCATCCCTTCATTCTCGATGGCCGGCGCCTCATCGTCCCGCTCTACTCGGATGGCTTTAATTTTTCCCTGCTGGCCATCACCGACGACTGGGGCCAGACATGGCACACCAGCCCGCCCCTCATCGGCGAGGGCAACGTCCAGCCCAGCATCGTGCGCCGCCGCGATGGCTCGCTCTACACCATGATGCGCGACAACGGCCTCCCGCCCCAGCGTATCCAACACGCGACCTCCACGGATCGCGGCGAGTCGTGGACCGCTGTCACCGACTCCGCCCTCCCCGACCCCGGCTCCGGACTCGAAATCATTTCGCTCACCAACGGCCACTGGGTCGTCGTCAACAACGACACCGAAAATGGCCGCCACAGTCTCTGCGTCCGCGTCTCCGATGACGAAGGCCTGACGTGGAAATGGAGCCGACATCTGGAGCGTGACCAGCCTGGCCCCGACGCGGGCCGCTACGGCTATCCCAGTCTCATCCAAGCGAAGGACGGCACCCTTCATGCCACTTACAGCTACGCGATCTCACCCACGAAGGCCGCCAAAGACGCTGCCGGCCGCGCACTCCGCGAGACGATCAAACACGCCCATTTCAACGAAGCGTGGATTCTCGCCGGCGACCCGTGACCGCGATCACTCGTCGGCCAGTGCCCTTCGTCGTTGCGAGCGCCAGCGAGCGGATTTTCACCCTTCACTCGTTCACTTCAGCTTCGCCCAAAAAAATCCGAACGTGCGCGCAATCCGCGTCGCGAGTTGCTCATTCGTCACGCTGCCGTGGTGGCCGCCCTCGGTGTTTTCATAATAATCCACGGAGTAGCCCAGCGATTCCATCTTGGCTGCCATCTTGCGGGCGTGGCCCGGATGGACGCGATCATCCCGCGTTGAAGTATAGAACATCACTGGCGGCAGCTTCACGCCCGCCTGCACCCGCTGATACGGCGAGTATTTCTCGATATAGGCCCACTCCGCCGGCACGTCGGGATCACCGTATTCCGCCACCCAACTCGCTCCGGCCAGGAGTTTGGGATACCGCTGCATATCGACCAGCGGATTGCCGCACACCACGGCGCCATAAAGTTCGGGGTGCCGGACCATCGTCGCCGCCACCAGCAGTCCACCGTTGCTGCGACCCTCGATTCCGAGGTGCGCAGCCGAAGTGATTTTTCTCGCCGCGAGATCGCGGGCCACCGCTTCAAAGTCCTCGAAACACTTGTAGTGATTTTCTTTCAACACCGAGGTATGCCACGCCGGTCCGAATTCGCCACCGCCCCGGATGTTCGCCAGCACAAACACCCCGCCGCGCCCGAGCCACAATTTCCCATACGCGCCATGGAGTTCCTCGTAGGAACCGGAGTATGAGGGCGTGAGCGAATTCTCGAATCCACCATAAGAGAACATCCACGTCGGCGCGCGGCCATCGAGTTTCAGCCCTTTCGCCCTAACGACAAAGTAGGGCACCCGCGTGCCGTCCGCCGATGAAGCCCAGTATTGGGCGACCTCAAACTTGCTCCCGTCAAACGCCGGCGCCTGCGACTTGAGCAACCCCGGCGCCCCCCCGTCTGCCCCGACCAGATACAGCGCCGGCGGCGTCAAAAACGACTGATACTCCACCCACGCATCGCCGCTCTCCTCCTCCGTGGTTTTAATATTCAACGCGCCGTGATCCTGAAATGGAACCGGCATCCGATTCCACGCGACCGCCCCTTCCTCTCCGGGGGTCAAGCGATCGAGCCGACCGCGTACATCCTCCAAGGTCGTCACCCAAATTCCCCCCGGTGTCGGCACCACGGCCTTGATCACGGAGCGCGCGGTCGGTGCGAGCGCGAGCTCGACGTTGCCGGCCTCGCCTCGCAACGCACTCGCGTCCGCCACGATCACGGCGCCGCTCGGAATCCGGGTGCCCCCGCGCATCCACTCCTCCTTCAATCGGATCACGAGCCGCCCGCGAAACCCGCCCACCACCCGTGCGGTCGGCGGCAGATCCAGCGGTTTGAGTTTCTCACCAATCACCTGATAATTCTGCTGCGTCCAAAACGTGAGCCCTTCGCTCACGAGGTCGAGGTCGCCTTCCTTCGCCCGCACCCGCCGCGCGGTCGTTGAAATCGAGTTCTCCGCACCCGTGTGCAAACTGACAGCCGCGGCCAGCGGCGTGCCCCGTGTCCAGAGTTTCACCGTGCGGGGATAGCCCGATCTCGTCAGCGAACCCGGACCAAAATCCGTGCCCACATAGAGCGTATTTTCATCTCGCCAAGTCACGCGCGACTTGGCCGATGGCAGAAAAAATCCACCGGTCACGAAGGCCTTTTTTTCCACGTCAAATTCCCGCACCTCCGCCGCATCGCCCCCACCCGGCGCGAGCCGAATTAAGCATCGGCGATTTCCCGGCGGCAGCCAGGTCGCCCCGCCAAACGCCCACGGTTCGCCCTCCCGCTTCGCCAGCGCATCGACATCGAGCACCGTCTCCCATTGGGGGTCCACCTTCCGAAACTCGTCGAGCGTCGTGCGCCGGTAGAGTCCCCGGGGATGCGCGCGATCCTGCCACAGATTGTAGAGATAAGCCCCGTGTTGCGAAATCTCCGGCAGCCGTGCCGGAGCATCGAGCACGGCGAGGGCGTCACGGTAGAGCTCCGCGAACTCCGGCCGCGCCGTGAGCCACGTTGCGGTCTTGGCGTTCTGCTGGCCCACCCACGAGAGCGCCCGCGCATCCTCGATCCCCTCCAACCACAACCACGGATCTTCTATTTCTCCCGCAACTTGAGCGGACGCCACGGCCGAAAAAACCACCGCGAGGCCGCTGGTCATACCACCGAATAAAATCCCCGTAATCCAAGATCGGAAAAAATTTAGCATCGACCCTAACTAGGCTCCCGCTGCCCGTCGGCAACCCGGAACTCCTTCGCACTAACGCGGCCCGGTTCCGCACGGGTTCTCACAACGAGGCGTGCATTACCGCGCGCCTTGTGCAACCTCGCCCCCGTCACTCCGCTCATGCCCGCGCCCTTAAATATTAATCCTGAGCCCAAGGGTCGGGCCTTGCGGATCATTTACGCCGACGACCTCATCAATTTGCGCGAGGTGGCCCGCATGGCCCTCACGCGCGACGGACACACGATCGAGTGCG
>CAMBVX010000220.1 GCA_945871085.1 Opitutus sp. GAS368
GGCAAAGGTCGCGCCAGTGACGACCGCCGCAAGGCCGTCTTCGTCATCGAGCGCGCCGGTAAAACTCTGGAGATCGTCGTCTACCCACGCCTCCTCGGCGACGATAAGATCCGCATCTCCGGCGTCGAACCCGCGGAAGACCTCACCGCCGAATCGCTCCTGCCCGATTGGCCGGCCGCCCTCGCCGGGATCAAGCCGGGCGACCGCGTCGTCGCCGTCGACGGCAAACCCGTTTTCCAACGCGTCGCCATCAGCGAACATCTGGCGAAGAACGCCTCCCGGCCCAGCGAATTCCTGCTCCAACGCGGCCCCGCACAGCTCACGCTCCGCATCCAACCGCGGCTCGATACCGACGAACGCACCGGGAAATCCGTTCCGCGCATCGGCCTTCGCTACCGCGATAACATCGTCGTTCTCCACCCGACCCCGTGGGCCCAAGTCTCCAACGACGTCGTCACTACGTTCCGCACGCTGGGCGCGCTCCTCAGTCCCAGCTCCGATATCGGACCGTCGAAACTCAGCGGCCCCATCGGCATCGCCCGCGCCCTCCACCAACAGGCGCAATGGGATATCCGCCGCGCCCTCTGGTTCGTCATTTTGGTCAACGTCAACCTCGCCATCTTCAATCTGCTCCCCATCCCCGTCCTCGACGGCGGCCAGATTCTCTTCGCCACCATCGGCCGCATTCGCCGTCGGGAACTCCCCGCCAACTTCATCATGGCGACCCAAAGCGCCTTCTTCATCATCCTCATGTCGCTCATCGTCTACGTGAGCTTCTTCGACGTGAAACGCTGGGCCCGTGACTCAAAATCCGAGCGCCCCGCCCCCGCCGCCGCCCCCGCTGCCAGCCCGACAACCCCGCCCCCCGCGCCCGCCGGCAAGTAGCGCCTTCGATTTTGCGGGGCGGGCTTGATGCCCGCCGCCCGCACCCTCCTCTCGTTTTTTTTGCGGGGTTTATCGTGGGGCGGGCGTTACGCCCGCCATCTTTATGGCGAGACGGGCTTTACTCCCGCCATCTAGCCCTCCCCACCCACCCGAGGTTTGCCATTCGTCACAAGACATTAGTCATTAGGCATTCTCAAAATGTCCTACTGCGCCTCCCGCTATCAAACCGTCCGTCGTCACACCGTAGCCGTAAATGTCGGCGGCCTTGGCGTGGGTGGCTCGAACCCGATCCGCATCCAGTCGATGACGACCAGCGACACGCAAGACGTCGCCGCCACCGTCCAACAGTCCATCGCCTTGGCCGAGGTCGGTTGTGAAATCGTCCGCATCACCGCGCCTAACGTCACCGCCGCGAAATGCCTGCGCGACATCCGCGCCCAATTCTCCGCCGCCGGTTTCGCCCACATTCCCCTCGTCGCCGACATCCATTTCCTCCCGAGCGCCGCCATGGAAGCGGTCGAGCATGTGGAAAAAATTCGCGTCAACCCCGGCAATTACGCCGACAAAAAAAAATTCGCCGTTCGCGAATACTCTGACGACGACTACGACACCGAACTCGCCCGCCTCCACGAAACGTTTTCCCCCCTCGTCCTGCGCTGCAAAGCCCTCGGTCGCGCGCTGCGCATCGGCACCAACCACGGCTCGCTCAGCGACCGGATCATGAACCGCTACGGCGACACCCCCCTCGGCATGGTCGAGAGCGCCCTCGAATTCCTCCGCATCGCCCGCGATCACCGCTACGACCAGATCATGCTCTCGATGAAGTCATCGAACCCGAAAGTCATGATCCAAGCCTACCGCCTCCTCGTCGAACGCATGACCCAAGAGGACATGCACTACCCGCTTCATCTCGGCGTGACCGAAGCCGGCGACGGCGAAGACGGTCGGATCAAGAGCGCCATCGGCATCGGCTCCCTCCTCCTCGACGGTCTCGGCGACACCATCCGCGTCTCGCTCACCGAAGACAGCGTCTACGAAATCCCCGTCGCCCGCGCCATCGCGGACAAAACCATGAGCCTCTGGGGCACTCCCCTCGCTCAACCCTCAACGCTCAACGCTCAACTCTCGGCGTCCGACCACATCGACCCGTATCATTTCAACAAACGCGAAACCACGACCCTCGCGTTCTCCCCAACCTGCGTCGTCGGCCCCGCGCAACCGCCGCGCGTCATCGTCCGTGTTCCCTCCGTCGCCGCCCTCGCCGCCGCCGCCCACGACCTCGCGTCACCAAAACTCAAGGACACTCCACCCGAGGGTCTGCTCGTCCCGCTCGCCACCGCCGGCGACCTCGCCGCCCTCTGCGAACTCGCCACCACCACGCCCCTGCCGGTCAGCTTCCTCGCCCTCGAACTTTTCCCCACGCTCACGCCCGACCTCCTGCAACCGCTCCTCGCGATGAGCCCTGGCCGCCTGCTCCTCGTGCGCTCTTTCACCACCACCGAGGAGTCTACGCTCCGCGCCTTCGCGGCGGTCGTGCGCCAGCACGGCCACTACCTTGCCTGCGGACTGACCGCCGACGCTGCGATCGCCCTCGCCTCCACGCTCACCGCGCTCGGCGACGAACGCCTTGTTTTCACTCTCGATTCGCCGCTCGCGCCGCTCGCCTCCGCTCACTCCGTCGGACGTTATCGCGCCCTCGTCGAGGCCCTCCGCGTCGCTGGTTCGCGTGCGCCGATCTGGATACGCAATACCGCCGCGACCGCCGTGCGCGGCGAAAACAGTTTCCTCTCCAAACTCCTCGAGGCCTCCTTCCTCAGCGGCGGCCTCCTCTGCGACGGCCTCGGCGACTTCGTCAGCATCGAAACCGAAGCCGACGTCACCCGCTCGCTCAAGCTCGCCTACAACGTCCTCCAAGGCGCCGGTGCCCGCCTCTCCAAAACTGAGTTCGTCGCCTGCCCCAGCTGCGGCCGCACCCTCTTTGATCTCCAGACGACGACCCAACGCATTCGCGCCCAAACCGGCCACCTCAAGGGCGTAAAGCTCGCCATCATGGGCTGCATCGTGAACGGCCCCGGGGAAATGGCCGACGCCGATTTCGGTTATGTCGGCGGCGCTCCCGGGAAAATCAACCTCTACGTCGGCAAGAACTGCGTCCAATACAACCTCCCGCAGGCCGAGGCCGACGCCCGCCTGATCGCCCTGATCAAAGAACACGGCAAATGGATTGAGCCGGATCCCGCGCAAGCCTGAGTACTTTTCCTCCAGTTTTCCGGATGGCCGTATTCACAAATTCATTCCCCGTAACCGTATTGTAACCGGACGTTCACCGTAACTGCATTGTAACCGGACCGTCACCGGCCAATCCGCTCGCCAAGCCGTTTCCACGCTCACGTAACGCCGCACAAACTACGCGATTTTCCGCCATTTTCCGGCCTTCAAACCCGCGCGCCGGGTGGCAACGAAAAAAACAAAAAAGTTATGCCCAAATTACCTGTGAATAAGTTGTCGGAAAGTTCGCCTTGAAATGATTTTTCGGTTCACAGTTACTCCGCCCTCGTCCAGTTCTGTTTCGCCGTCCGATTGTTCTTTCGCATGTCATTCGAACCCCATCCAGCAGATCTCGCCGCATCAATACCGCTATCGCTTGGCCACCAATTGATTATGATTCATCATTATCAACTCTTTTTCCACCGGTGGTCGGCCCTGACTTTCGTTGCAGCGAAGAGACGTGGATGAGGCCAGTTCTGACGTGCCGGAAGACAGTTGGCGGCCCAGTGTGAATAAAACCGTCCCCCAGCCCGCTCCCATGCCTCCTTTGTCTCTCTCCCCCAGCCTCTGGGAAACCGTAAAATGCGACTTTAAGTCCCTCTTTCCGGAAGATGTTTTCCAGATGTGGTTCGAACCCGTCATATGCCTCGAAACCACCGACGATGCGATGACGCTTGGCGTGCCCAATGACTTCGCCGCGATCTGGATTCACGACAACTACCTCGACCTCATCACCCAACGTCTCCGCCTCACGGCCGGTCGCATGGTGACTGTGACACTTCGCAAAACCGATTCCAACGCCCGGAATGGTTCTGGATCTGCCGCATCGAATGGCCACCGCTCCACCGAGACCGCAGCCTCCCGCAGCCGCCCTGCTCCGGCCCGCCGCACCACCCGATACGACGAACGCGGTCCCGCCGCCGGGACGCTCAATCCCCGCAATACCTTCGAAACCTTCGTTGTCGGTGCCAACAACCAGATGGCCCACGCCGCGTCCCTCGCCGTCGCCCAGGCCCCCGCGCAAGCCTACAACCCCCTTTTCCTTTACGGTGACACCGGGCTCGGCAAGACCCACCTGATGCACGCCATCGGGCAGGCGATCCTCCGCGCCAACCCCGACGCGCGGGTCGCCTACCTCTCCACGGAGAAGTTCACCAACGAGTTCATCCAGGCGCTCCAGGAAAACTCCCTCACGAAATTCCGCCAACGCTACCGCCACGTCGACGTGCTCCTGATCGACGACGTCCAGTTTCTCGCCGGCAAAGAGCGCATCCAAGAGGAATTTTTCCACACCTTTAACGATCTCTTCGAGTCCGGAAAACAGATCATCCTCTCCAGCGACCGCCGCGCCAGCGAGATTCAGAAACTCGAAGCCCGCCTCGTCTCCCGCTTCGAATGGGGCCTCCCCGCCGACATCCAGGCCCCTGACCTCGAGACCCGTCAGGCCATCCTCCGCACCAAGGCCGCGAGCCTGAAATGCAACCTCTCGGATGCCGTCCTCAACTTCATCGCCCAGAACATCACGAAGAACATCCGTCGCCTCGAAGGCGCGCTGATCAAGGTCGCCAGTTACACTGCCCTCACCAGCAAACCGATGGACGTCGCCACCGCCGAGCGCCTGCTGCACGACGTGCTGATGGAACAGGCCCAGACGATCCTGACCATCGAGACGATTCAAAAACGTGTCGCCGACCATTTTCAAATTCGGCATAGCGACATGACCAGCAAACGCCGGCCCAACAACATCGCCATCCCCCGCCAGATCGCGATGTATCTCTCCCGTGTCCTCACCAAACACTCGCTCCAGGAAATCGGCGATAATTTTGGCGGCCGCGACCACGGCACCGTCATCCACGCCTGCAAGGCCGTTGACAACATGTGCGAACAGGATGCCTCCACGCGCAGCAGCGTCGAGTTCCTCAAGACTCAGCTTTCGAAATAGGTCCCGCCCCTGGCCGGCCGGGCCAAGCCCGGAATCCATCCGGGCTTTTTCGCAACTAGCTCTAGACTCTGGGCTCTCAGCTACTAACTTTCCACCATGTCCCTCACTCCCGAGCAAAAAGCCGCCGTTTCATCCTGGGTCGCCGCCGGCGACAACCTTTCTGCGGTCCAGAAAAAACTGACCGAACAATTCAAAGTCTCGCTGACCTACCGCGATGTCCGGTTCCTCGTAGACGACCTAAATCTCGAACTCAAAGACCCCGCCCCCAAGGTCGACGCCAGCGACGTCAGCAAGACGCCACCACCCCCCGCCGCCAAAGCGCCCGCGCCCGCCACAAAGCCTGCGGGACCGGCCGGCAGCGCTGCCCAGCCACCTTCCGACGCTGACCTCGCCGCCGACGCTGAAGCCGAGCTCTCAGATGACGGCCTCGAAGACCTCCCTCCCGGCGCCAGCTCAGTGACCGTCGAAGTGGACAAAGTGACGCTCATCCCCGGTGCCCTCGCCGCCGGCACGGTCACCTTCAGTGACGGCGTGACCGGCAAATGGGTCATCGACCAGCAATACCGCCCCGGCTTCACCGAGATCAGCCAGCCCGGCTACCGCCCCACTCCGACCGACTCGCAGGCCTTCATGCAGCAGCTCAGCGCGCAGCTTCAGAAACGCGGTTTCTGACGTTTCCCCTCTCACTCGCGAGTCACGCAGCAGACGCCACCCCTACTCGGCTTCAGCCCCGAGCAGGATACCTAAGAAAGTCGCCTCATCGATCACCGGCACTCCGAGCGCCCGCGCCTTTTCCAACTTCGAGCCGGCGTCTTCCCCCGCGAGCACGTAGCTCGTCTTTTTGCTCACGCTGCCGCTCACTTTGCCTCCGGCCGCGAGAATCTTTTGCTCCGCCTCTTCGCGTTTCAACGTCGGCAACGTTCCCGTAAGCACCAACGTCTTCCCCGTAAACCGCCCTGCTGCGACGACCGAGCCCTGCGGATCGATGCCCAGCACACGCAGCTTCGCGAGCAGCCGTAGCCCCGGTTCGCCCGCAAAAAACTCCAACGTACTCGCCGCCACCACCGGGCCGATGTCCGCCGGCACATCCACGAGAAGTCCCGCCTCCAGCGCCGCAATCGCCCGGTCGATCTCCACTCGCCGCACTTTGCGCCGCTCACGGTCAGCTTCGTCAACGGGAGGGTTTTTTTTCGAATGGGGACTCTCCCGATCTTTCTCTTCCAACAGCTCCGCCTTCTTCAGCACGCTTCGCAGGAGAGCTGAATCCGCCAATTCCGAAAAATTCCGGTGCCTCCGTCCGAGTTCGCGCGCCGTGCTCTCGCCGACCTCGGGCACACTCAGCGCATAGAGCCATTTTTCCAACGGAAGTGCCTTCGCTGCCTCGCGCGCCGCGACGATTTTCGTCGCGTTCTTTTCCCCGAAAATCCGCGGCTCCTCCGTCGTCCCGAGATTCAACGTCGCCAGTGTCTCCAGCGAGACGTCGTACACATCCGGCGGATCCTTCACCAATTCCAACTCGACCAGCCTCGCCGCGACGACGCCCCCTAAACCGTCGATCGACAGCGCACGCCGACTACAGAAAAACCCTAGCCGCCCCGCGCGCTGCGCCCGGCAATCGTAGTTCTGACACTTCCACGCGACGCCCTGCGCCTCATCGTCCGCCACTTCAACCCGTGCAATTGCGCTGCCGCAAACCGGACATTTCCCGCCGACCGCCGCGCGCAGATCGAACTCCGGCGCACCTGCGATCCGATCTTCGGGAAACGAACGCAGCACCGCCGGGATCACCTCACCCGCTTTCTCAATTTCCACGACGTCACCCACGCGGATGTCCTTCCGCCGAATCTCATCTTCATTGTGCAACGTCGCCCGGCTGATCGTGCTGCCCGCCAGCAGCACCGGCTCCAGTTCTGCCACCGGACTGAGCACGCCCGTCTTTCCGACTTGAATCGTAATCGCCCGCACGCGCGTCCGCGCCGTGTCGGGCTTAAATTTGTAGGCCACCGCCCAGCGCGGTGCCTTCGCCGTTTCGCCCGCCGCACGCTGCTGCTCCCGGTCGTCGAGCTTCACCACCGCACCGTCGGTGCCATACGCAAAACTGCGTCGCGCCAAATCCATTTCCCCGATCGCAGCCCACGCGGCATCGATGCCCCTCACCGGCCAGATCCGTTCCACCACCGGCAAGCCCCACGCCCGCAACTGCTCGTGCAGTCCCGTCTGCGAGCGCACCACCTCCGGCTCACAATAACCGAGACTGTAGAGCACAATTTCCAGTTTTCTCCGCGCCACGTCCGTCGCATCGAGTTGCTTGATCGTGCCCGCCGCCAAATTGCGCGGGTTGGCATAGAGGTCTTCCCCGGCCGTCGCCCGCTCGGCATTGATCCGCTCAAACTCCGCTGCCGTCAGATAAATCTCGCCCCGGATTTCAACGACGCGCGGCGCCGCTCCCTGCAATACATGCGGCAGCGAACGGATCGTGCGCACGTTGGCCGTCACATCGTCGCCGCGGTCGCCTTTGCCGCGCGTCACCGCTCGCACCAGTTTTCCGTCCTCGTAGGTGAGGCTCACCGCCAGCCCGTCAATCTTCGGTTCCACCGTGTAGTGCAGGTCGTCGACTTCGAGCAGCTTCGCCAGCCGCGTGTGAAACGCCCGCACCTCGGCCTCGTTGTAGGTATTGTCGAGACTCAGCATTTTCTGCCGGTGCGCCACTTCGACAAACCCTTGCGCGCGGTCGTCACCGACGCGCTGCGTCGGTGAGTCAGCACTCGCAAACTGTGAAAATTTCGCCTCCAACTCCGCCAACTCGTGCTTCAACACGTCATACTCGAAATCGGTGATCGCGGGCTTCGCGTTCCGATAATACAGCTCGTCGTGCCGCGCGACCTGCGCACGCAATGCGGCGATTCGTGATTGGGCCTCGGCGGAAGTCATGCGCGCAGTCTTGCGCCCCATCCGTTGCCGTCGAGCCCGCGTTGCGCCCGTTTCATTTCGCCTCCGTCGCCGCCTTCAGCCAAGCCGCCGCTTGCGCGTGCCCCGGCTGCACCTGCAACGCCGTGCGCCACGCCTTGAGCCCCTCGTCGCTCCGCCCGCCGCGCACGAGCGCCAACCCGAGCTGAGTCAGAGCATCCGCATGATTGGGCCGCAGGCTCAGGGACCGCTGTAACACCTCCCTCGCCTCCGCAAATTTCCCCTGCTCGTTGAGCAGCGCGCCAACAATGTAACGCGTGTGCGCGTCCTGTGGGTTGAGGTCGATGGCCCGGCGGTAGTGCCCGAGCGCTTCGTCTCGCAACTCGAGCATCGAGCAAACGTTGCCGAGATTCGCGTGCGCGCTCGCATTCTCCGGCGCGAGACGCAGCGCCTGCTCCAAACGCGCCTTCGCTTCCGCGGGACGGTTCTGCATCGCGAGCACCACCGCGGAACCATTGAGCGCGTTGCTGTGCGCGGGCTCGCGCGCCAGCACGAAGTCGTAGTGCTCCGTCGCCTCCGCTAACTGCCCGAGGTCGGAGAGCGCGTTCGCGAGGTTGTTCCGGACTTCGCGGTGGTTCGGCTGCGCCTGCAACGCCACCCGATACAAGGGAACCGCCTCCGCCGGCCGACCCAGTTCGCCGAACGCGTGCCCCAAATTATTATTCGCATTGAGGTAGCCCGGATTGATCGCCAACGCTGCCCGATAGTCCTGCATCGCCTCATCGACCCGGCCGGCCTTGAACAGATACAGCCCGCGGTTGTCGTGCGCGACGTAGTTGCCCGTCGTCACCGCCACCGCGCGGTCGAACAGCGTGAGCGAGTTTTGCCATACGCCAATCTGGCGCGTCGTTGCCACGGCGCAAACCGCCAAGACCGCCGCGCCCGCCCATGCCCACGCCCGACGCGCCCCGGGTGAACTCGCACTTTCCCGCACCGTCCACAGCAGCGCCAACTGCACACCCAACAGGGGCAGATAAGTATAGCGGTCCGCCATGGACTGCAGGCCGACCTGCACGAGGCCAATCACGGGCACCAGCGTGCCGAGAAACCAAAACCACCCGACCGCGATCCACGGTCGCCGGCGCCACTGCCCGACCGCGCCCGCCGTCAGCACGACGACGACGACCAAAGCCGCCGCGACCTTGCCGGCGGCCCAGTGCCCGGGATGCGGATACAGCACGGCGAGATCGACCGGCAGCAGAAATTTCCCCACGTAGCGCACCAGGGCGACGACGGCATTGGCCAACCGCGCATCGAGTGTCAGCGCCGACGACACCGAGCCGCCGCCGCTCTGGACCAGATAGGTCACCACACTCGAGATCACCACCAGCACAAAAAACGGCGCCTTCTCGACCACCAGCCACGCCAGCGTCTCGGTCTTCCGCGCCGCCGGCTCCACTCGGGCCACCCCCCATTTCGTCCGTCCCAACGGCCAGAAATCCAGCAACAACAAGACGCACGGCAACGTGACAAGCATCGGCTTCGCCATGAGCCCGAGGGCGAACGCGCACAGCATGAGCCCATAAATCAGCCACGGCCCTCCCCTCGTTGCGCCCGCCCGCCGACGCTCGACGTAAACCGCGTAAAGCCACAGCACCGCGAACCAAAAAAATCCGCTCACCACGTCCTTTCGTTCCGACACCCACGCCACCGATTCCACTCGTAGCGGGTGCCACGCAAAGAGTGCCGCAAAAAACGCACTCGTCCACCACGCCCCGGTCAGCCGCCACATCGCCAAAAAAGCGAGCGCCGCGTTCAGCGCGTGCCACCCGACACTCGTCGCGTGGTGCCCGTGCGGATTCATCCCGAACATCGTCACGTCGAGCAAATGCGACAGCCACGTCACCGGGTGCCAATTCGACGCCTCGCCCGACGTCATCGCCCAGCGCATCGTTTCCACCCCCAGCCCCGCCTTCACGTGCGCGTTGGCCGTCACATAGTCAGGGTCATCGTAGTTGACGAAGTCGTGCCCGATCGCCCGCGCGAACAGCAGCAGCGTCCCGCAGAAGAGCGCGAGCACGATCAGCCGCACCCGTATCGCTCCGGCCACTTCGTCCGGCGGCGACCAGACTGGCACCACCCCTGGCGCTGGCTTTTCGGGGGAACTTTTCATCGGCACCGGGCAAAATTCGATGCGGTCATTGGGCTGCTTGGCTTCCGTCCTTCACCCGCGTCGGTCGCACCAGCGCGGACTCCAGCAGACGCCGGTAACCGCCCCACCCCCGATAGAGCCCGACCGCCAGTGCCGCGCCCAGCGTATCCGCCACCCAATCGGCGACCTCGCACGACCTCCCCGGCACGAAACTCTGATGCCACTCATCGCTCGCGCCAAACAATGACACGGCTGCAATCGCCAACCAAGGTGCCCACCGCCGACGCCCCAGCCCCCGCAACATAAGCGTCCCGAGGAGTCCGTAGACGGAAAAATGCGCTAACTTGTCGAAACGGGGAATCCAACGTGTGAACTCGGGCGCGTTGGCCTCCCGGCTCGAGGCCAAGAAAATCGTCGCGGCCACGACCAGCGGCCAGATCCAGTCACGTCGTTGCTTGGGCAAAGTGTTCGGCACGATGACCGTAATCATCGCGCCCGTGCCGTTTCCGCAACCCGAAATCCGCCCGGCGGCACTCGTGAGTCCCTGGGGAAAATGCCCGGCAGGGGAGATCCGAACCCACGCAGTCGGTCCTTCAAATTCCCAGGCCATCCCGTCGACCAGCGAATCTCGCCCCCGCCGGGCTCCCACCCACGTCGCCATCCATCCACTGACAACAGCGCAGAACCAGCCGCCAGCCCACGGCCCGCAATCGAATACGGTGCTGAAACTCCGGAGTGCAGGGAGTGAATCACGCTCCGATCAGACTGCGGGGGCTGTGTTTCTTCGCACGGTGGAACGTGGGGCCGATCGGCTCACGTTCCGTCCACCCTCCCGCTCACACGTCGCAAATCCGCACGGCTTCGCTCAGCGAAGCCACCTTGTCCCGCAGCGGAATAAATTCCTGCCCGACCTAGCCGCTCGCGCTCCCGTCCGAACTCCACAGACACGGAGAGCTGCTACCAGCGCCTGTTAATATTTGGACTGTCATTGCGAGAAGCGTAGCGACGAAGCAATCCAGCTGGATCGCCACGGCGCGCCTCGCTCACCTGCTAATGAACTCATAGGGTTTGTCATTGCGAGCCCGGCTTGGCGGGCGCGGCAATTCAGCTGAATTTCCAGATGGATGGCCACGTCGCTGCGCTCCTCGCCATGACAAACAAAGTTCATTGCCCCGGTCACCCAAGGCGCCGCGCTTTGGTTCAGCCCTCGCGATGACAAGGGTCCAAAATTCACCAGACGTTGGTGTGAGGCTCCCCCAACCCAGATTGCCGACCTACCGAAAACAGCGGAACCAAATCCGGGGTT
>CAMBVX010000221.1 GCA_945871085.1 Opitutus sp. GAS368
TCAACGCCAACGGCCCCATCCTCACCGGCGCGACGCTGCTGCCGATTTCGAACCTGCAGCTTAACAAGCAACTCGCGGGCATCGTGACGCCCGGCATCATCGTGGCTACGCGCGTGGGCGACAAGACCGCTGGCTCGCCAGAGCGTAGCTTCAACTTCACGAGCGTTTACACGTTTTCCGAAACCGTACTGAAGGGCTTTTCAATCGGTGGCACCGCTTCGCTCTCGTGGGGCAATCGCTCGTTTTATTATTACGCGACTCCCGTCACCGCCGCGAATGCCCTGACCTTGCGTCGCACCTTGTTCTACGCCCCCAACGGCCAACAGTTCAATGTGATCACCTCCTACGCGCGCAAACTAGGTCGCTACCACTGGAGCACCCAACTCAACGTCTCGAATATCTTCAATCGCTACGCGATCCGGTTGGTGCCGAATGCGACGACCGGGTTCAACACCCCCACCGCGATCAACGCCACGTTCTACCAGCAGCCGCGCTCGATGTTATGGACTAACACGATCAGTTTCTGAGGCGGGGTCAGGGCAGCCGGATGGAGCACAGCCGGACGGACTCAGGCTTTGGGGGTGAGTATTACCGCGTCCCTGCTTGCGGTTTGAATCGCCCGATAGTCACTCCTTAAGGCCACGCAGGAAAACCAACAACCACACCTTTCCGCGCGACTTCCCCCGCCTGCGCCGGCTCGCGGCCGACCGCACCGTGATCGTCGTGGAATCCGGGGGGCCATCGTTCGGATTTCGCCGCCGGCGATCGAGCGAACGGGGATCGAGCGAACGGCGTCTGGCTTTGGGGTCTGGGGTGAAGCGGTAAACACGTCCCCCGTTTTCCGTCACCCGCGCTCTTATGCGCCCGCTCCCGCAATTCGGGAACGCGCTCTTTCCAGGCATGAACTCACAAGGGAGCTTTAGTCGGCCGGGGTTTGAGCCACGAGAAGATGCAGCCGGACGGGGTCTGGCTTTGGGGTTTGGGGTCAAGCGGTGAACATCGCCCGCTTTTCCGTCAGCTACTCGTTTGCGCCCTTCACGCGGAATCGCACCCCGTTGCCGCGCGTCCTGACGGCGGCGCTTCGGGTCCGCTCATCCTCACCGCCAGCCGCGAAAAAGTAAGCCCGGTCCAATTTCCGGCAGCCGAAATTCGACCACTCTGAAATTCCGGCGGCCAAAGCATCGCCCCTCCGGGGGACCCAACCAGCGGCTGCGCCGCCCTCACCTGCCTTTCCGCAGCACGATCACGCCGTCCGGCCGCCGCTCGACGAGAACACCATAGACTTCCTCGAGCGCTCGGACGAAGCCTTCGACGTCATCATCCGGCAATCGCCCGCCGATCCGCACCGCCGCCAACGCCCGGTCGGCCACTTCAATCCGACGGCCCGTGCGCTGCGCGAAGCCGGCCGCCAGTTCGCGCACCGTTGCGCCCGCCAAGTCGACCATTGGCGCCTGCCAGGCGAGCGAGCGGGCGATCTCCGCCGCCGACACCGCGCTCACCGTCACCGGCGACAACCTCGCGTCGGCCAAAATCTCCACCGTCGCCCGGTGCCCCGCCTCCACGAGCGCCGAGCCCACGGCGCCGCCCGGTGCCGCCTCGTCGGCTGGCTCCGCGTTCGGCGGCGTCACCCGCACCGTACCCTCGGTCACGAGCACGTCGACCGCCCGCGCGTCGAACCGCACGGCAAACGCCGTGCCCACGGCCCGCACCGTCACATTGCCCGCCGCCGCAATAAACGGCCGCGCCGCGTCCTTCGTGACCTCGAAAAAAACTTCCCCGCGCACCACGGCCACCCGCCGTTCCGTCGCCGTAAACGCCACCGCGAGCTCCGCTCCGCCCTTCAGCCGCGCGACGCTGCCGTCGGGCAACGTCCGCATTCCCACCGGAGCCGCCGCGATCGCCGCCGGTCGGCCGTCGTTCTCCGGCGCGGCGCTCTCCGGCCCCGGTCCGATCCCGGACCACATCAGCAGGACCGCCGCCGCCGCGAGCCCGCTCGTCCTGACCCAACGCCAAACACCGCCGGACTCCGTCGCCGGCTCCGGCATCCGCCGCACCGCCGCACCGATCTCGCGAAACTTTTTCCATGACCCGCGCGCCCGGTCGAGCGCGTCGCCATGACGCGGATCGGCGGCGAGCCATGCCGCCAGCTCCGCCACTTCCGCCGCCGAAAGCGTGCGGTCCTGCCGCACGACCCAGCGGGCGGCGGTGTCGAGCATCGCGTCGTCATGGTCGCGGTCGTTCGAAGAATTTTTTTCCGGCGGCACCATGGGTCAGCGTACCTCGGGCAACGCGCCGCGCGCCGCGAAAAATTCCTCGCACCGCCGCAGCGCCTTCGTGAGCTGCGACTCCACCGTGTGCTCGGCAATGCCAAGCCGCGCGGCGATTTCGCGTTGGGGGAGATTTTCGAATTGGCGGAGGAGAAACACGGCGCGGCAACGCTCCGGGAGCGCCTCGATGGCGTCCGCCAGCAGTTCGATTTCCTGCCAACGGCTCACCACCTCGGCGGTGCCGGGGCTTTCATCCAAGACGCCGTGGAGCTCGCTTTCCGTTACGGCCATCAACCGGGCCGTGCCCCGGCGCCGAAACAGATCGTGCGCCGCGTTGCGGGCCATGGTGAAGAGCAACCCGCGCGGTGACCGCACCCGGCCCTGAGCCCTCAGGCGCAGCAAACGCGCGTAGCTTTCCTGCACCAGATCGTCGATGTCGCCCGGACGGGCCACGCCCAGCAGGTAGCTGCGCAACAAGTCTTCATGGGGCTGCACTTCCTTGGCAAACCAGACGGCGGTCTCGGTGTCTTGGGGTGGTGGCATCTGGGGGGGGGCGGAAGAGCCCCGCATCAGAAGCCGGCACGCCCGCTGGGGGCAAGAGAGAGCCGCCGTTCCCAGTGAAAAAAATTTCATGGTTCGCGTAACGGAATCCGACGCCGGCGGCGACACTCTATCAAACCTCCCCGTGTCCACCCCGGCTGACCCAACCCTCCGACCCCTTGCCCGGCGCCAGTTTACTCCGGTAAACTCGGTGCGCCGGCGCGCTGTTGCCGCCGACCCCATGCACCTGCCACGCCCTATTTACTACTCCTGCCTTCTCACCGTCCTCGTCGCGGGCAACGCGCCGCTTGCCCGTGCCGCCACGCCCGTCGCGGCCGCGGCCTCCGCCGCCGGCGAATCGCACGAGCCCCGCGCCTTTGCGATTCCCGCCGGCGACGCGAGCACTTCGCTGGATGCCTTTTCGCGGCAATCCGGCGCCGCCCTCGTTTTCGTTGTCGATCAAGTGCGGGGCATCCGCACCCCGGAACTCCAGGGCCAATACCGCCCGCGCGAGGCGCTCGAACGCTTGGTCGCCAAAACGGCCCTGACCGTCGCCGAGGACGCCCGCACCGGCGCGCTCATGATCAAGCGCACCCCGCCCCTCCCTTCCCCGCCCGCCCCGAAACCCACCAGCCAATCGAACCAACCCGTGAAACCCAAAAGCAAACTAGCCCTCTTCGCCGGCCTACTCGCCCTCGGCTCCGCCGCCGACGCCCAAACGCCTGCCGTTTCTCAAAAGGACGAGGCCATCGTGCTCTCGCCCTTCCAGGTCGATGCCACGGCCGACAAGGGCTACCTCGCCACGCAGACGCTGAGTGGCACCCGCCTCAAGACCGACCTCAAGGACATCGGCTCCGCGATGACGATCTTCACCGAGCAAATGATGAATGACCTCGGCGCCAACAGCATCAACGACCTCCTCGCCTTCGCACCCAACACCGATCCGTTCGTCAACAGCCTCACCGATGCCTCTGGCAACGGAAACGCCTTCATCAACAACGCCACGCTCTATGTCACCCGCGGCGGCTCCACGAACGTCGTCGGTCAGGATTTTTTCAGCAACGGCATCCCCGCCGACCGCTTCAATTCCGAGGCCTTCACCTTCACCCGCGGCCCCAACGCCATCCTCTTCGGCCTCGGCAATCCCGCCGGCGCCTTCGTTTCTTCGACGAAGCGCGCGAAGAATCGCACCGAGACCACCGTCGAGGTAAAAACCGACGACCGGGAAAGTTTCCGCACCACCATCGACCACAATCAGGTCATCAAGAGAGACCTCCTCGCCCTCCGCTACACCGGACTCTACGACCGCACCCGCGGCTTCCGCATCCCCAGCGAAAGTCTCCAGCGCCGGCACTTTGTCACGGCGCGCTTCACACCATTTAAGAAAACGGCGATTCGCGCCAACTACGAGCAGGGCAATCTCACCATGCCCGCCACGCGCCCGTGGCCCGTTTACGACGCCGTTTCACCGTGGCTCGCCGCCGGCGGGCAACTCCTCCCGACCTTCACCAACACCGGCCCCAAACCCGCCGGCTCCGGCATTTCCAACTACACGTTGCCCGGTGTCGTCTCCACCGAGTTCTCCACCGCCGGCGTCCAGATTCCATCGATGCGCTGGGTCAACGCCGGTCAGAGCATCATCGCCGACTACGCGAACGGGTACCCCGCCTCGAGCGCCAAGCGCTCGCTCCTCAATCCCGCCCTTTACCCCGTCTTCGCCAACTCCCACGGCTCCGTTTCCTTCCGCAAAACCGACTACAAAATTTACTCCTTTTTTGTCGAGCAGCAGCTGACGAAGGACCTCTTCGTCGAAGCCGCCGTGAACCGCGTCTTCAGCGATGTTTTCGCCGTCAACGGTTTCGAAGGCGGTCGCGACACGCTCTACGTCGACGTCAATCAACAGCTCCCCACCGGCGCGCCCAATCCCAACGTCGGCAAACTCTACACCGAATCGCAGTCCACGTTGATCATCGCGCCGGGCACGAGCCTCAGCAAACGCGCCATGGCCTCCTACGAACTCGACCTCTCGCGCCAGCCGTCCAAGTGGCTCCGCTACCTCGGCCGACACCGCGCGGCCGTCTTCGTCGAAGAGGTGAACAACAAGGGCAACAGCACCAATGACGGTGTCTACAACACCACGCCGCTCTCCACCGTCGGCGCCGCCGGCCAGATCATCAATGGCGCCAACCAAATGTTTTTCCGCTACTACTACGAACCGGCCAACGGCAAAGTCGGCAATACCGGCGGCCAGTTCGACCGCTACCCCGTCATCTACGCCAACACTCCGCTCCCTCCGCCCAACGCCTCCGGCGTCACCCCCGCCTACATCAATCAGCAGGGGCCCAACATGAGCGACTCCACTGTCACCACGCGCGCCTTCGCCATGCAGAGCACGTTTCTCAACAACCGCATCATCCTCACCAACGGCATCCGCCGCGACAACCAACGTGCGTGGCGCGCCGTGCCGAACGACTTCCTCGCCCTGCGCGACGCGCGCGGCATCTTCCCCGATCCGCGCGGCTACAATGTCCGCACCTTTCTCCCCAACAGTCTCCGCGAGCGCGGCGGCGCCACCTCCACCCACGGCGCCGTATTTCACGCCACGCATTGGCTCGGCTTCACCTACAACACCTCGAATAATTTTCAGGCGAACGATTCCACTCGCAACGTCTTCGGCGAACTCCTCCCGAATCCGCAGGGCAAGGGCAGTGACTACGGCCTCAAGCTCACGCTGCTCGACCGCCGTCTCTTCTTCGACCTTACCTACTATACCAACGCCGCCCAAGACAAGATCGACTCCGTCGCGAGCACGCCCGCCGGCGACTTCAGAATCCTCGACACCGTCTGGACCGGCATCGCCAACTTCACCGGCGATCAGAAATACACTCTGACCCCCTATGCCTCGACCAACACCACCTGGTCCGACAGCGCCACCACGAGTTCCAAGGGCTGGGAGTTCTCCGCCACGGCCAACCCCACCCCGCAGTGGCGACTTACCGTCAACGGCAGCAAGCGCAGCACCGGCACGACCAGCGCGCGCGGCCTCAGTATCCGCCGATACCTCGCCGAGTATTTGCCCATCATCAAGGCGAACGCTGAGTGGATGGCGGCTCCCACGGCCAACGACGTCCCCGTCGCCACGCGCGTCGCCGCGATCGAGACCACACTCGCGAACTTCACTGCGATTCAAAGCCTCCCCGAAGACATTTATGCACCGTCGTGGTCAGTGAACATGATCCAGACTTACTCGTTCGCCCCTCGCTCGCGCCTCCCCGGCGTCTCGGTCGGCGGCAGCATGAACGCCCGCGGCAAGACCATCGACGGCTTCGCCGAGACCGCCAACAACATTTTGAATCCAAACCAGCCCTACTACGCGCCCACCAACGAACTCTTCGGCGCGTGGATCACTTACCAACGCAAGCTCCTCCGCAACCGCCTCGATTGGCGTGTCCAGCTCAACGTCCGCAACCTCTTCGACGCCTACACCGTGTTCCCGATGCGCACCGTCGACGCCCGCGACGGCACCCACCGCGGCGCCAAGGCCATCTACCGCCTCAGCGAGCCCCGCACCTATACGCTCACGAGCACGTTCACGTTCTGACCCTGGGTCGGCAAATCTCTGCGCCACCGTTTTTCGCCTCCATGCCGGCGCTCCTGCGGCGCACCGCCGAAGCCGCGCCGGAAAAAGGAGAGGTCGGACCTGTTTCGAATCGGCAACCCAAACCCACACCGAAGACCCAAAACATGAAATCCCCCCGCACCTTGCTCGCCGCCCTCGCCGCCTGGCTCGTCGCGTCGACATCCGCCGAAGCACAGATACCCAACGCCACGAAACCGGCGGCGCCGGGCGATCAGCCAACGGGCCAGAGGGCACTCACGCTCGACGAAATCGTAGTCACCGGCGTCTTCACGGCCACCTCGGTGCAGGACGCAACCGCGTCAATCTCGGCGATCAATTCGCGGATGCTGTCCGAACAGGTTCCGGTGAGCGCAGCGGACCTGCTCCTCAACGTTCCGGGGGTGTTCGTCAATTCCTCCCTTGGTGAGATTCGCAGCATGGTCTACTCGCGCGGCGTCTCGGTAAACTCCAGCGACGGGGCGAACGGCTACTACTACGTTTCCATGCAGGAGGACGGTCTCCCCATCACCAATGTCAACTTGGGCAACTTCGGTCCGGACTACTTCCTGCGTCCGGACGCCACGCTCCTGCGGGTGGAGGCGGTGCGAGGCGGGAGCGCCTCGATCACGGCGACCAATGCACCGGGCGGCGCCTTCAACTATATCAGCAAGACGGGCACGTCCCGACCGACGGGGGAAATTCGCACCCGATTCGGGATCGAGGGCCAGGGCTCGCCGTTCTATCGCGCCGATCTGAACCTGAGCGGTCCGGTCGGAAAGAGCAGCTGGGTGTATAACATCGGAGGTTTCTATCGCTGGTCGGACAGTCACCGTCCGGCGGTCGGCTATCCGATGAATGACGGCGGAGCGCTGCGCGGCAACCTGTTCAAGGATTACGGGAATGGCTCGATCAAGATCCACGCGAAATACCACGATGATCGTAATCATTGGTTCGAATATCTGCTGGCGTTGAATCCAGAGAACCCGAAGCAAGCTCCCGGTCTGAGCCGTTACAGCACCAATCTGCTGCCGAAGGCGCGGCACACCTATCCGCGCGAAGCGGCCGGACAGCTGGACTCGTGGGACAGCACGGACAAGGCCCACTCGCGTCAGCGCGTCCTGGGCGTGGATTGGAAACACGAATTCGGCGATGGCTGGTCGATTAATAACAACGCCAAGCTCAGCCGCAGCTGGATTGATCGGAACACCAGTGCCAACGTGACGCCCCGGAGCCTGGCCTGGCCGAATTTATTCAGCACCATGGCGTTTCAGTTCAGCGGCGGTCCCCAAAATGGCCGGGTGCCGGCGGGCACCTACCAGTTTCGCGACCTGCGGACGGGAACGCTGAGGGGCGAGGTGACATCGAACGGCAACTACACGGTGAATGGCGTCGCGCCGTCCAACCCGGGCCAGGTGGTGACATTTGCCAGTCTCCCAAATGGCGGGCTCGAAATCGCGACCGACTCGAAGAATGCGCTTTGGACCGTCACCGGCAGCGCCCGCAACGATCACATGGATGAGTTCATGAATCAGTTCTCCATCACCAAGCAGACGGACAAAATGACATTCACGGCGGGCGGCTTCTTTGGCTACGCCGATGTGCTGGTCCGAATCTCGAGTGGCGGCCGCGCGGCCATGCCCCTTTCGGAACAACCGGCGCCACTCGGGATCATCTGGATTCCTGCAACCGCGGCACGCGCGCCCGCCGGCACACCCGCCGCGGCTCTTGATGCGGTGGCGGGCTGGAACGGCCAGCCGGTGCAATTGACGAATGAAAACGGCTACACTGCGCTTGGTGTCGGCTACAGCCGCAACGAGGCAATCGCGAAGACGATGGCCGCTTTCTTCGGGCACAAGTGGCAGTTGACGAAAAAATGGAGCGTGGATTGGGGCGTGCGGGCGGAAAACTACCGGGTCAAGGGCGTGAACCGTGGCGGGGTGCAGAATCCATCCGGCAACTGGGATCCCGTGTATGGCGGCACGGACGGAAATCCCCTCACTATGTTCGACAACCGGTTCACAATCCCCAATCCCAACGACGTCTGGAGATACGACAAGGATGTGAACAGCCAGTCGCTCTCCGCGGGCTCCAACTTTGTCCTCAACGAACACAATTCGCTGTATGTCCGGGCCACCAAGGGTGAGAAGGCCCCTGATTTCTCATTCTTCCAAACCTACAACTCCGTTTTTCGCCTCAGCAGTCTCAAAGGCCGCCCGCAGACGATTGACCAATACGAACTCGGTTACCGTTTCAATCAGGGGCGCTTCAACCTGAAGGCGACGCCCTTCTGGAGCCGATTGGGCGACATCACGACGAATCCGCAGGCTACGGAAGCGGACGGCGTCACATTGTATTTTCCGGATCCTATCTACAACGTCGTCACGGTTTATGGGATCGAGCTGGAGGGCACCCTCCGCCTCACGGACCGGCTCAATCTTCGCTCCGTGTTCGCGTGGCAGCATTCGGAGGGCACGGTATGGAAACAATTCATCGCCGGCGCGAACGGTCGCCAGGACGACATCTATCGTGATTTTTCGGGCAAGCCGTCGGACAACAATCCCGACTTCGTCCTGAATACATCCTTGAGCTACCGGACGCAAAAATTCCACGCAAACCTCTCGTGGAAACACATGGGTGAGCGGGCAGGCAATGTGGCCAACGTGATCATCCTCCCGCGTTTCAATCAATTCGATCTGGCGACCGGCTACACGTTCACCGAACGGTTCTCGGTGTCCGCGAACATCAACAATCTGCTCGATAACGAAGGCGTGATGACTTGGCGGGGTTGGGGCGTTAACCCCGGAGATCGCCAGAGCTTTGAAGTGCTCCCCGCCACCGGCGCGAAAACCCTCTTGCAATATGTCCCCATCCAGCCGCGGGCCTATTTTTTCTCGGCCACCTATAAATTTTGAGCAGTGCGCAATCGATGATTGAGCGACCGCAAGCGCGCGCTTCGGGAAACCGCATCGCGCCGCTGCGGCGCGCCGTTCGCGGCGTCGCCTGCACGGCTTTTCCATGAGCTTATTCCACCGACCGAACTGCCTTGGGCTCGCCTGTCTCGCCACGCTGCTGTTGTTGCCGCTGACCGCACTTCACGGCGCCACTCCGACGGGAAGACCCAACGTCGTTTACATCGTTGTCGACGATCTCGGTTACGGTGAACTCGGCTGCTACGGCGGGCGCGACATTCCGACGCCGCACCTGGATGCGCTGGCAGCCGGTGGGGTGCGCTTTACGAATGGTTACGTGACGGCGCCGTTCTGCGCGGCCTCGCGCGCGGCGTTGTTGACGGGGCGTTACCAGACGCGCTTCGGTTTTGAGTTTAACCCCATCGGAGCGAAGAACGCCGCGCCCGGTATTGGTCTGCCCATCGCGGAGAAGACGGTCGCCGATCGGCTGCGCGAAACCGGCTACGCCACGGCCCTCGTCGGCAAATGGCATCTTGGCGGCACCGCTGAGTTTCACCCGCAGCGGCGCGGCTTCGACGAATTCTTCGGCTTCCTGCACGAGGGCCACACCTACGTGCCGCCACCGTGGGCCGGCGTCACGACCTGGCTGCGCCGTCGCGCCCTGCCTGACGCAGGCCTGGGCCGCTGGACCTCGCCCGACGGCCGGATCGTCTGGAGCACGCACCTCAATAGCAACGAGCCCGACTATGACGCCGACAACCCCATTCTCCGCAGCAGCCAGCCCGTCGACGAACGCGCCAACCTAACGGACGCCTTCACGCGCGAAGCCTGCGACTTCATCGGGCGGCATCGCACACAACCGTTCTTCCTCTACCTCGCCTACAACACCGTCCACAGCCCGATGCAGGGCGCAGACGACTACATGAAAAAGTTCGCGCATCTCGAGGACATCCACCGCCGGATCTTCGCCGCCATGCTCGCCCAGCTCGATGACAGCGTGGGCCAGTTGCTGACCCAACTCCGTGAGTGCGGCGTCGAGGAAAATACGCTGGTGGTCTTCCTCAGCGACAACGGCGGGCCAACGAAGGAACTCACCTCGCGCAATACTCCGTTGCGGGGCGGCAAGGGTGAGTTGCAGGAAGGCGGCATTCGCGTGCCCTTCATCGTCTCATGGAAAAACCACGTCCCGGGCGGTCAGGTCATAGGTGTTCCCGTAACTTCGATGGACGCGACTGCGGCGGCGTTGGAACTCGCCGGCGCCGGCGTCGGCAAACTGAAGCTCGATGGGGTCAGCTTCCTGCCCTTGCTCTCCGGCAAGAAGACGGCGCCGGCGCCTGAACGCCCGCTCTTCTGGCGCGTAGGCAGGAAACACGCCCTGCGGAGCGGCGATTGGAAACTCATTCGCGATGGCGCGGCGTGGCAGCTCTACGATCTCGCCCACGACATCGGCGAGACCACCGATCTCGCGGCCAAGGAACCCGCCCGGGTGCAGCAGCTGTCCGCCGTGTGGGATCAATGGAACGTCGAGCAAATCGAACCACGGTGGCGATAGGTTTCCTTAAACCATGAAACCCACTCTCACATTCCTCGTTGCCCCAATTTCCATCGCACGAACCCCTGCTGCGAGAGGCCGGGGACGCCCGGTCCTTGCGCCCTTCCTCTGACCGCGTGTCACCGTCGTCCCAAAAACCTTTTTCCCTGCCCATGCGTTTCCTGATCCCCACCCGTGCCCTCGCGCTCATTTGCCTTTTGCTTTCCGTCGCCGCTCGCGGCGCGGAACCGTCCGCTCCCTCGCCCTTTGAACTCCGCGACGGTGACCGCATCGTCTTCCTCGGCGACACCCTCGTCGAGCGCGAGCAAAACCACGGCTGGATCGAGCTCATGCTCACCGCCCGCGCCGGCGACCGCCGAGTCACCTCCCGCAACCTCGGCTGGAGCGCCGACACGCCCACGGGCAACTCCCGCACCGGCCTCAGCCTCATGCAGGCCGGCTTCGAGCCTTCCAATGAGGGTTCGATCCAACTCCAGCAGCAGATCACCGACGCGAAACCCACCGTGATCTTCGTCGGCTACGGCATGGCGAACTCCTTCGACGGCCCCGCCGGTG
>CAMBVX010000222.1 GCA_945871085.1 Opitutus sp. GAS368
CGCTCACGTGCCGTAGAGCCGGTCGCCGAAATCGCCGAGGCCGGGGAGGATGTATTTTTTCGCGTTAAGGGCGCGGTCGTGGGCGGCGGTATGGATCACGGTGCCGGGGTGTTGGCGCTCCACTTCGGCGACGCCTTCCGGGCTGCTCACGATGCAGACGAGGGCGGGATTCACGGCACCGTTTTCCTTGAGGACCGTGAGGGCCTGCGCGGCGCTGCCCCCGGTCGCGAGCATGGGATCGACGGCGAAAACCTGGCGGCCGGCGAGGGGCGGAAGTTTGCAGTAGTAGCTGCGGGCTTTGGCCGTCTCGTGGTCGCGTTCGAGGCCAATGTAGCCGACGCTCACATCGGGAAAGAGATCGGTGAACGGCTGCAACATGCCGAGGCCGGCGCGGAGAATTGGGACGACGACGAGCGGTTGGTGATGGAGGACGCGCGCCTTGATTGTTTCGAGCGGGGTGTCGATTTGTTTTTCCTCGGTCTCGATCTCGCTCGTGGCTTCGATGGCGAGGAGGAGGCTGATCTGATAGGCGAGCGTGCGAAACGTCGCGGGCTTTGTGGTCTGGTCGCGCAGGTGGGTGATAATGTGCGCGGCGAGCGGGTGAGAGAGGATGTGCAGAGGCATCGGACGTTTGGGGTCTGGGGAGATGGGGGTCTCTGTGATGGGAGATCGGGTCCGGGGGCTCGGGTCTGGGGCTGGGAAAGCGGGTTTAGCAATTGGGGATCAGAGCAGGTCGCGTTCTACTTTTCGTTCGAGGTGTTGTTCGAATTCCTTGCGGAGGGCTTTTTCTTTGCCGCGCAGTCCGGGCAATATCGAGAGCCAGTGGTAGGCTTCTTCGCGGAGGTGTCTCGGCATCACGGGCTCCATCGTGAGCACGCGGTCGAGGGCGCGCACGCATTGGGCGGCGACCTGTTCACAGACGTGCTGGGCGTCGACGGAGCCGTGTTGGCCCGCGAGGCGGGTGACGTCATCGGGCTGACGGCGACGGCGCTTCATCGCGGCCCAATAGGCGAAGAGGCTGGGGACGATGACATTGGTCGTGCGGGGGAAATAACTCGTCATCAAGTTCCACGGCTCATCGCTGAAATCACCGTTGCTGCGGAGATCGGTGCGCAGGAGGACGGACGGGATGTCGGCGAATTTGGCGAACATAAATTCGACGACGGTGCCGCTGTCGAGTTCGGTGCCGTCGTAGTTGAAGAGGGTGAGGTCGCAGCCGACGAGCGCGCGGAGGTCTTGATCGCGAATGGTGCGACCGCTGCGGCCGCGCGGGATGAGGTCTTGCGGGAGGAGGCAGCGGTATTTGCCGTGGGATTTTTCGTAGATGGCCTCGGCGAGCCACGCGTTGCCGATGAGGTGCTTCAGCGAAAAAAGTTCGCCGCCGAAGTAAACCGAGTAAGTGCGGGTAGTTTTTTTCTTCATGCGGCGCGTGGTGCGAGAAAGTGTGGAACGTGGGCGCGGCTCAATGGGAAAGTGACAGGAAGGGTGATCAGGCGGAGGGGCGCTTTTCCAAGCGCCCGAATTGAGTAGAGTGGCGGCTCATCGGCGGTTGGGACACCGCCGCTCCGCTACGCTTTGTAGATGTCGTGAGTGCCGAGATCGATCGTGACGACCAGATTGCCTTCTACGTAGAAGACCGCACGCAAGTCCCCTTCGATCACCACCGAAAAAATATTCAGCCGATATCGGGCCGACAGCCGGTGGATTTTGTGGGTGCCGAGCCGCGCATCGAAAGGATCGAGTTTGAAGATCTTCCACGCGGCGCGCACCGATTCCTTCTGCGCAGGCGGCAGGGCGTAGAAAGCGTGCCAGTAGCGCTCAGTCGCCTTGAAGCGATAGGTCACGACTCGCGCAGTGGAGGCTTGGCTCCACTTAGAACGGTTTCTATGTCGACCAACTTACCGGCGGTGGCTTCAGCCATGCCCTGTTTGAACGAGTCGGGAATCCATGAGTCATCCGTCTCCATCACGCGGCCGACGTAGGCGAGCACCTTGGCCCGTTCAGCGGCAGGCAGGGTCTCGATATCGGCGATGATGGTTTGAGCAGTCATGGTGCAGGAAGGGTTCGTTGAACGTAATTAAGATTGCGCCGGCCAAGTTGGAAAACAAGCGCGGAAGCGAGGGTGGTCCTGTGCTGCGGGCAGATCTGCGGGTTAGCTGAAAGTCAGGCTCTACTGCGGGCACGGTGGGGACTTTCCGATGCGTGCTCCGGGCATGAAAGCGAGAAGTCTGCGGCCGCGTGGGATGAGGTCTTGCGGGAGGAGGCAGCGGTATTTGCCGTGGGATTTTTCGTAGATGGCCTCGGCGAGCCACGCGTTGCCGATGAGGTACTTCAGCGAAAAAAGTTCGCCGCCGAAGTAAACCGAGTAAGTGCGGGTAGTTTTTTTTTGCGGCGCGTGGTGCGAGAAAGTGTGGAACGTGGGCGCGGCTCAATGGGAAAGTGACAGGAAGGGTGATCAGGCGGAGGGGCGCTTACCCAAGCGCCCGGTGGGAGGGTGGTGGTGGTGGCTCAGCGGCGGTTGCGAAACCGCCGCTCCGTTACGGTCGTGCGATTACGGCTTCAGCGTGAGCGTGTGGGCGGTCGCTCCGGGGAGGAAAGGCGTCGCGTCGCCGCGCTCCCAGCTTTCGTGGCCGGCGCGGTAGAACGGCGAGAGCGGGTGGCCACTTTGGCCGCCGGGCATGTGGAAGAAGCCTTCGGCTTCGCGGCCGGGCGAGACCACCATGCGCATGCTCGCGCCGTGCCGGGGGCCTTGCACCCGGGGCACGTCGTTGTCGCCGGGCAGCGCGGTGGCGGGGAAGTTCAACCAGCCGGTGAGCAAGGCCGGCAGGGAGTAGCTGAAGGGATGGCGGACACGGAGGACGTTTTGCCGGCCCCAGGTGGCGCGGGCGAGGGACGTACCGGATTTTTCGATACCGGCGATGACATCGTCGGTGGCGGCGAGGAGGAGGGCCTCCCAGGTTGTGAACTCGGGGTTGAGCAAGTGGGCGGGTTTTTCGCGGAGCAGCGCCCACGCGGCACTTTCAAGCTGGAGTTTGCCCCAATTGAAGGCCGGGCCGGTGTCGATACACGGTTCAAAAATGGCCGGGAAGATGCGGTGGTAGACGGCGGTTCGGAAATCGCGCACGAGACGGTAGCTCACGGCATCCACGCTGGCGCGACCGGCCCATGTTTCGGCGAGAGTTCGGAGCTCGGCGCGGGCTTTGTTTTTGGCGGTCGCGGTCGGCGTGAGCGTGGCGACGAGGAGTTTTTGCCAGGGCGCGAGGAAGAGCGCGCGGTCGTCGAGCTGGATCGCGAGGAGGTCTTTCGGCGTGGCGCGTGCGAGTGGGGTGAGGGCATCGCGAATTTGGGCGGCGCGGGCGGACCGGCCGTAGCCGCCGTCGCCGAGCGTGACGAAGGAGGGGCCTCCGATCTGGCGTTGGTTGGCGGACCAGAGTCGGCCGGAGGTGTTGAGGATTTCGGCGGGGTTCCCGGTGGGCTTGGTGGTCACGACCGGGTAGTTGTGGGGCGGGAGCAGGCCCTCCCAGCGGCGGTCGCCGAAGGCCCAGTTGGTGGGCACGCGGCCGTCGTAGCCGACGCGCCGTGGCAGGGTGCCGGCGACCGTCCACGCGATGTCACCGGCGCGGTCGGCGACGAGGAAGTTGTGCGCGGGCATGCCGGAGCGGTGGGCAATGGCAACAGCCGCAGAGACGGTGGTGGCGTCTTCGAGACTGACAAAAGTGAAGTTGGTCGCGGCGGGATCGTGCGCGGTCCAGCGATGGACGACGGGGCGTTTTTTTTCGTTCGTCGTCACGATGGGGCCCCAGATCGTCCATTCGTAGTCGGCGGTTACGGGGTCGGAATCTTTGACGAAAATCGTTTCGCGCCGTTTTTCGATTTCGAGGAGTTCGTCGTGGCCGGGCGCGGTGTAGAGGCGCGGTGAGATCGCGTTTATTTGGAGGACGATGAGGTCGCTGGTGTCGGCATAGGCGACGGTCAGACCCCACGCGATGTGGCGATTGCTGCCGATGACGACGGCGAAGAGGCCGGGCAGAGTGACGCCGGTGACTTGGTGGCCGGGCCACTCGAGCGAGGCGCGATACCAGATATTGGGCACGCCCAGGTCGAGGTGGGGATCGTTGGCGAAGAGGGCGGCGCCGCTCGCGGTGTGGGCGCCGGAGAGGGCGAAGGCGTTGGAGCCCTGCACGGCCGCGGGATCGCGGGGCGGGAACGGAAAATTCGCCGCGAGGTCTGACGCGGTAAACGCGCTGGGCGAGTAAAACGGGGCGCGCGGGGTGAGGGTGGAGAGGGGTTTGGGGCGTTTGCGGAGATCAATGAGCTGGGGGCCGGGCAACGGGGCGGTGGGCGCGGTGGTGCCGTCGAGCGCGGCATCGGCGGGGGTGATTGCGGGGGCGAAAAAGGCGACGGCTTCGTCCCCGAGTTTGTCGCGGAGGGTCATGAGCGTCTGCTCGTAGCGGTTGGTGGCGTCTTGGAGATCGAGGGTCATCGCGTAGACGACGAGAATACTGTCCTCGCTGCGCCATGGCTGCGGCGTGGTGCGGAGGACGAGATATTCGAAGGGCTGGTCGCCGAGAGCGACGAGGCCGGCGTTGACGCCTGCGGTATAGGCGTCGAGTTGCGTGCGTTCGGCGGGCGGGAGTTGGGCGAGGACGCGTTGGGCGAGATTGCGGAAACCGTGCAACCGCGTCGCGCGGTCGCGGGGGACGGCGGCTTTGCCGAAGAGTTCGGCGAGTTCGCCGGCGGAGCTGCGGCGGAGCAGATCCATCTGAAAAAATCGTTCCTGCGCATGGAGCCACCCGAGGGCGCGCGAGACGTCGGCGCGGGATTGGCCGCGCAAGGTGGGCACGCCCTGCGCATCACGCTCGACGGCCACGGGCGCGCCCAAGCCAGCGACCGCCATGGAGCCATCGAGACGGGGCAGGCTCGCGCGGAGGCGGAAATAGAACCAGCCTGCCGCGAGGGCCCCGATCAGCAGCAAGACGCTGACGGCGCTGGCGAGGAGGCGGAGGCGTTTCGCGACGGCGGGGGTCATGGTGCGTCGGGGCTGGGCCGACGAGGAGACGGGTGCACTCGCGGGATTCACGGCTCCCACGCGCGGAGGGAGACAGGATCGCGACCTTCGTCGAAATCGAGGTAGTCGAACATCGACATGATGGGGGCAGCTTCGAGGGAACTTTCCTTGATGCGTTTGGCGAGGATCTCGGCGCCGACATCGCGCCAACCGCGTTTCATCATAAAACCGCACCAGACTTCGCAGTCCTCGTCGCTACGGAGGCCACCGCGCGCTTCGGCGAAGGTGAGGGCGGCCGCGTCGACCGCCGCGTCGGCGCCGGGCGCGGAGAGGACGTGGGCGGTGAGTTCGTCGTAGTTGACGCGGAGAAAGGTGCAGCAGCGGGCGTCGAAGGCCTTGCCGAGATTGTTGATGTAATCGGCGGGCAGGGTGCCGCGCGCGTGGAGGCGGATTTTGTCGATCATGCGCCCGAAATAAACGAGGCGACCGACTTTGGCGTAGGGGGAACGGAGACCGGGGACGTGGGGCATGGGTGAAATTTATGATTTACGATGGGTGATTGATGAGGGGGCCGCCGGGCGGAGGCGGGATCGGCGGGCGGGAGGCAGCCAATTCATAAATCGTAAATCATAAAACACTAATTCTCGCGCGCCTTCACGCCCGGCGGACGCGCGAGAGGTAAATAGCCGTCGCGAGGGCGCCGAGGAGCCACGTCGGAAAATTTATCCAGAGCTGGTGAAATGGCACCGGATAGCGCTCGCAGGCCCAAATGATCGCGACGTGTTTCACGGCGATGAGCACCCAGCAAATGAAGATCACTCGCTCCACGCGGGGATTCCGGGCGTCGTTATCCCGCACCACCACCGACGTGACAAACGGGTCGTGATTCGTGTCGGCCGCCGGACGGCGGGCAAGGAGGTGGAGAAAGCTGGCGAACATGAGCGGCGGGCGGACCGTAATCACGGTCGGGAAAAAGAAAAGCGGCGCGTGCAGTCTCGGCGCAGGTCGGGCGCAATAAAAGTTCTGGCGGCGGTCAACAGAACGATTACTCCACTCAGTTCTCAGATGAACTATGGCCTGAACATCCGCCCAGCCGCTGCACTCGACTTCGTCTCGCTTGGCGCACTCGTCAACCGCCTCGACCCGGGAATCATTCCGTTTCGCAAGGCGACGCACTGCGATATCCACGTGAGCGGGGGAGAGTTCAACGTGGCGGGGAATCTCGCCGACTGTTTTCGCCTGAAGACCGGCGTCGCGACGGCGATGGTGGATTATCCCGTGGGCGATCTGATCGCAGAACGAGTGCGGGCGATGGGCGTCACGGCGTTCTACAAACACTTCAAGCACGACGGCGTGCATGGGCCGAACATGGCCACCGTTTACAGCGACCGCGGCCAAGGCCTGCGGGCGCCCGTCGTTTTCTATAACCGCAGCAACGAGGCGGCGGCGCAGCTCAAGCCGGGTGACTTCAACTGGCAGGAAATCTTTGCGGGTGGCGTGCGCTGGTTTCACAGCGGCGGGATTTTCGCGGCCCTCTCGGCGACGACGGCGGAAGTGATTATCGAAGCGATGCAGGCGGCGAAGGCGGCGGGCGCGGTCACGTCCTTTGATCTCAACTACCGCGCCAAGCTCTGGAACATCGCCGGTGGCCCCGAGCGCGCGGTCGCGGTGCTTGATCGGATCATCCGCCACGTCGACGTGCTCGTCGGCAACGAGGAGGATTTGCAGCTGGGCCTCGGCATCCCCGGGCCGGCGGTCGCGGCGAAATCAAAATTGGATCCGAGCGCGTTCTTCAGCATGATGGGGAACGTCATCAAGAAGCACCCGCATATCAAAATTGTGGCGACGACGTTGCGCGAAGTGCACTCGACGAACCGGCATTCCTGGGGTGCGGTCGCCTGGATTGATGGCGCGACCTATGTTTCGCCCACGTGCGAACTCGACGTGGTTGATCGCGTGGGCGGCGGCGATGGTTACGCCGCGGGCTTTTTCTACGGGCTGCTCGGGGGCGAAACGCCGCAAGCGGCGGTGAATCTCGGCTGGGCCCACGGCGCTTTGCTCACGACCTTCCCGGGCGACACCACGATGGCGACCGCTGACCAGGTGCGGGCGTTTGCACAAGGCGGCTCGGCGCGGATTCAACGGTGAAGACGGGGCGTGAGTGGCGTGGGAGGCCGTCGGGGTATGAAGTGGGTGTCGCACGGAGTTGAATAACGCATCCGCACCAACCCACGTCGCTCTCGTGACCGCACCCGCAACGCCTGCAACCCCCGCTGCGCAACCGCCCGTCGAATTAGCCGGCCTCACGCTCGGTGCGCCCAGCGGTGCCGCGGGAGGAGTCAAGGCGGTGGCCGTCACCACGGGCCTTGCGCTGGGCGAAATGGGCGCGTTGCGGGGCGCGAAACTGTTGCTGGAGGTGAACCAGAAGGACGGCTTCGACTGCCAGAGTTGCGCGTGGCCGAGTCCGGATGGCGACCGGCATACGTTTGAGTTTTGCGAGAACGGCGCGAAGGCCGTGGCGGACGAAGCGACGCCGAAGCGGATCACGGCGGAATTTTTTGCGCAACATACGGTGGCCGAACTCGCGGCGCAGAGCGACCACTGGCTCAACGCGCAGGGGCGGTTGACGGTACCGATGGTGTTGCGCGCGGGCGCGAGCCACTACGCACCGATCACGTGGGCCGACGCGTTGGCCCTGATCGCGCAGGAACTGCGGGCGCTGCCGACACCGGACGCGGCGGCGTTCTACACCTCGGGGAGGACGAGCAATGAGGCGGCGTTTCTGTGGCAGCTGTTCGCGAGGAAATTTGGGACGAACAATCTGCCGGATTGCTCCAACATGTGCCACGAATCGAGCGGCGTTGCGCTCGGCGAGACCATCGGGATCGGCAAGGGCACGGTGACATTGGCGGACTTCGAAAAGGCCGACGCGATTTTTGTGATCGGGCAAAATCCCGGCACGAATCACCCGCGGATGTTGACGGCGCTCGAAGCCGCGAAGGCGCGGGGTGCGACAATTGTTACGGTGAATCCGCTGCCCGAGGTCGGGACGGAACGGTTTAAGAATCCGCAGCACTTCATGAATCCGTTGAAGGCGTGGTCGACGCTCCTCGGCGACGGCGCACGGCTCGCGGATCTCTGGCTGCAGCCGCGCATCGGCGGAGATCTCCCGCTGTTCAAGGGCATCATGAAGGAAATGCTCGCCGCCGAAGACGCCGGCGCCGTGCCGGGCGGGGTGTTTGATCACGCGTTTATCGGTGCGCACACCCACGGTTACGACGCGCTCGTGTCCGATTTGCGGGCGACCTCGTGGGACGACGTCATCGCGGCGAGCGGTGTGGCGCGGGAGGAGATTCGCGCGGCGGCGCAGATCGCGATCAAGTCGCGGGCGACGATTTGTTGTTGGGCGATGGGCCTCACGCAGCAGCCGAACGCGGTGGAGACAATTCAGACGATCGTGAATTTCCTCCTGCTGCGCGGCGACATCGGGCGACCGGGCGCCGGGGTGTGTCCGGTGCGCGGTCATTCGAATGTGCAAGGCGACCGCACGATGGGGATTTTCGAGAAGATGCCCGACGGGTGGCTCGACCGACTCGACGCGGAGTTGGGGATCAAGTCGCCGCGCGTGCATGGGCTCGATACCGTGGAGACGATTCGGGCGATGCACGACGAACGCGTGCACGTGCTGGTGGCCATGGGCGGAAATTTTCTCTCGGCCACGCCGGACACTGAGTTCACGGCGGCGGCGCTGCGGAAGTGCGCGCTCACGGCGCACGTCGCGACGAAGCTCAACCGCTCGCACCTCGTGACGGGTCGCACGGCGTTGATTTTGCCTTGTCTCGGTCGGACCGAGCGCGACGTGCAGGGGAGCGGCGAGCAATTTGTCACGGTCGAAGATTCGATGGGAGTGATCAATTCCTCGCGGGGGCGGCTCGCGCCAGCCTCGGCGGAGTTGCGAAGTGAGGTGGCGATCGTGTGCGGAATCGCGACGGTGGTGTTTGGGGTGGGGTCGCGCGTGCCCTGGTTGGAAATGGCCGCGAACTACGATCTCATCCGCGACCGCATCGCCCGCGTGGTCCCGGGGTTCGCGGATTACAACCGGCGCATCCGCGAGGGTGTTTTTTATTTGCCCAACGCCCCCCGCGACGCGCGCGAATGGCGCACGCCGACGAAGCGGGCGAATTTCACCGTCGCGTCGATTCCGCGTCGCCCGCTGGCGGCGGGAGAATTTGTGATGATGACGATTCGCTCTCACGATCAGTTCAACACGACAGTTTACGGCCTCGACGATCGCTACCGCGGCGTATTTGGCGGCCGGCGGGTGGTGTTCATGCACGAGGAGGACATGCGCGCGGTCGGTCTGATGCAGGGCCAGTTGGTCGATTTGACCAACCGGTTTGGTGGCGTGGAGCGGGTGGCGAGGTCGTTTATGGTCGCGCCGTATCGGATTCCGCGCGGTTGCGTGGCGACGTATTTTCCCGAGGCGAATGTCCTCGTGCCCATCGGCAGTGTCGCGGCGAAGAGCAACACGCCGACGAGCAAGTATGTCGTCGTGACAATCGCGGCGGTCGCAGGAAAATGAATCGTTTCCGACGCTCGCGCGGGAACATTTTTGTGCTATCGTTCGTCCCAGTCCCCACCATGAAAACGACTCAAATGCTCCTTTTGTCCGCGCTGGTGTTGGTGGGGGTCGCAACCGGCTCGGCGCTCGACACCGTCAAAGGTCCCTCCCGCGTTGAAGTCATGTTTTTTGAGCCCGAGAAATTCATCGATGTCCGCGACAGTTATATGGGCTCCGACAAGGGTCGCGACGGCACGTTGGAAACGCTGAAGGAGTATCTCATCACCCGCGGCGTGCGGGGTCTCCTGCCGGGACAGAAGCTCGCCATCACGATCACGGAAGTGGATTTGGCGGGAGATTTTGAACCGTGGCGCGGCGGGCAGTGGGGCGATGTGCGGATCGTGAAGGACATCTATCCGCCCCGCTTCTCCCTCGTGTTTCGTCTGACAAACGTCGACGGAACCGTGGTGAAAGAAGGAAAACGTGACCTGCGCGATATGGCATTCTTGATGAAGCTCACGATGGGGTTTCGTGATGATCCGCTGCGTCACGAGAAGGCGTTGCTCGACGATTGGCTGAGTGCGGATTTTCGCGGCGAGAAGAAACGCTGAGGGCGATCGCATCTGAATCGCGTGCGAAACAGATTTGCCGACGGTCGTGGGTCTCACCAGATTCACGGCCGTTTTCATTTTCCCTCGCGTGACTTCTCCCCCTGACGCCGACCGTTCTGCCGCCCGCCTCGACAAGTGGCTGTGGGCGATGCGCGTGTTCAAGACCCGGCCGCTCGCGACCGACGCCTGCCGGGCCGGGAGCGTCGTGATCAATGCGCTCGTGGCCAAGCCGGCGCGCGAGGTTCACGTGGGCGAAGTCGTGACGGTGAGGCTGGGCTGGTTTACGCGGACGTTGAAGGTGGTGGGCGTGCCCCGGTCGCGGATCGGCGCAAAGCTGTTGTCGGAGTTCTGTGTTGATCTGACGCCGCTGGAAGAATTCGAGAAACTTCGCGAGCGCAGCGCGCAACAGATGCTCGCGCGCGGACCGGGCAGCGGGCGGCCGACGAAGCGGGATCGGCGGGAAATCGACGGATTCTTTGGCTAGCCTGCGGCGGCCGCGGCCGAAATTTTGCATGAACGTTTTTTCCAAATTCGAAACCGAGCTCTCGGTCCGCCCGGACGACATCGACCTTTACCAGCACGTGCACTCGACGCGTTACCTCGACTACGTGCTGGCGGCGCGGTTCGAGCAGATGGAAAAGAACTACGGCATGTCGATGCACGCGTTCGCGGACCGTGGGTTGGGCTGGTGGATGACGACGGCGAACATCCATTACAAACGCCCGCTCGGCTGGGGCGACCGGATGACGGTGCGTTGCTGGATCGAACATTTTACCGAAACCGGTTGCCGCGTGGCCTTTGAGATCGAGAAGAACCCTACGGGCAAGCGCGTGTGCGACGGCTTTTGTGATTACGTGCTGGTGACGTTAGCGACCGGCCGGGCGACGCCGATTCCGGAGGACGTGAAGGCGAAGTATTCGATCTGAGTCCTGGGGTCGGCGGAGTTGAGGCCCGAAGCCGATCCGAGAATTCCCTTGCTATGGTCCGCTGACCGTGCGTCTTAGCGGCTCGATCGTTAGTGATAGCGTTAGGCGACAGTATCTGGTGAGTCGTTGGCTGAGCGTTTGGCTTAAGTGATGATTTCGAAACCCAAGTTGGGAACGGACTGGCAGCAGGACGAAGGATCTACGAGACATCACATGAGCAACTCCAAACTATACGTCGGCAATCTGTCCTTTAAGACCACTGAAGACGAACTCCGTTCGGCCTTCGGTCAATTCGGCGCCGTCACCGACGTTTACGTCGCGATGGACAAGATG
>CAMBVX010000223.1 GCA_945871085.1 Opitutus sp. GAS368
TTTTTTGGCGGCGGGTGTGCCATAGGTTTTGCGGACGGCCGCGGACACCAGAGACGTGAGCGAAGCCGCCTTTCTCCCGCCGCGCCGGGCAGACTCCAAGCGCAGCACTTGGGCGATGTCGTCGGGGAGATCGAGGGTGGTTTTCATGAATCTGGTTTTATGGCGAATCGAGTTACCGTCAATGGCCCATTCGCGAGGGGAGGGTTGCCCGCCAGCCCCGTCGCCCCCTCCGTCCTGACCGCGCCCGAGTTCACCCACATCCTCAGCACCTTCCCCCTCGTCCCCGTGCCCGTGAAGTCTGCGGTGCTCGCGGCGTTTCGCGCCGCGCCGGGAGCGTAGGCGAGTTCAAAAACGGCGGACGTCCATGATCCGAACTTCCTTCACGGCGTGGTCGGCCCAGTAGGTGACACGGAAGTGCGCGGTATAGACGACTTCGTTGGCGCGACCCGCTTCATCAATCACCTGCTCCGCGCCACTCCGGCCGGGGCTGCGGACCAACGCATCGCAAGCGTCGAGCACTTCACGGCGTTCGCTACCGTGTAGCGCGACTAAGGCCAGCACCGCCGACTCGTGAAGCGAGTAGGCATAGCGCATAGTCAGACCTGTGGCGCGGCGGGTTTGGCAGCGAGGATGCGCGCCAGCTCGGCTTCGGAAACTTTGCGGCCGGCATCCATCTCGCGATGCCGTTCCGCCAGTTCGCGGGCAAATTCCGGCGTATGCGTCTGGCGGAGACTGTCCAGAAAGCGGGCTACACCGGCCTGTTCTTCGGGGGAAAGTTTGGTCAACTGCGACTGGATTTCCTGCACGCTCATGGGCCGGACGCTAGCCAGCGAGGCGAGTGCGTCAACGGTGGTTTCGCCTGGCGGATCCCACCCACCTCTACGCACTGACCGAGCCCGAGTTCACCCCCATCCTCAGCACCTGCCCCCTCGTCCCCGCACCCGTAAAAGCCGCCGCGCTCGCGGCGTTTCGGCCGGCACCGGCGTAATCTCCCGGCGCAATCCCGGACTTGCGGGCCGCAGTTCACGGACTAGCGTATTTCACATGAGCAAAGCCGAGATCGTCGCCGAACTGCCGCAGCTTAGCCCCGACGAGCACGAAGAAATTCGCCCTAAGCTGGCGGAACTGGGTGGCCATGAGTGGATGGATGAGGCCGATCCGTTGACCGACGGCGAGAAGGCCTTGATCGAAGCCCGTCTGGCCGCATATGAAAAAGATCCCCAAGCCGGCAGTTCGTGGGCGGAGGTTGAGGCCCGCATCCGCACCCGGCTCAAGGCATGAGCCGACGCCTCATCGTCCGGTCCTAGGCGGAGGCCTACCTCACCGAGGCCGCACTTTGGTATGAGGCGCGCGGAGCTGGGCTGGGATTGGATTTGATCGGTGAAATGAGCGCCGCGATGGCCCGCGCCGTCGAAAATCCCCAGCTGCATCACCGTCTCCGCCAGCAGCCTGAAATCCGCCGCGTCCTCGCCCGGCGATTCCCCTATCGAATCTTTTTCATCGTGAGGACAGACGCCGTCGTGGTCTTTGCGGTGCTGCACGCCGCGCGGCACGACCGTCACTGGCGGCAACGGCTTTGACTTTCGACCGGCTCGCGAATTTGGCGCAAGGTGACGCCCGCTATCCTGCGCATTTGCGCGAGCGTCCGCGAGCCGCTGGGCCAGCTCAGCTCTTCGTCCTCGGCAACCTGGACTTGCTGGCGGCGCCCAAGACCGCGCGGTTCTGCTCCGCCCGCTGTCCCGGTGATGTCATCCTCCGCACTCACGATCAAGTCGCCCGCTGGCGCGGCGCGGGCCGCTGCGTCATCAGCAGTTTTCATTCGTGCCCATCGAAAGGGAAGATCTCTGCATTTTCCTACGCGGAAAACCGCCTCTTATCATCGGCCCCGCCCGTAGTTTGAAAATTGCGCGACCCGGCCGTCTGGAAAACGCCCCTGAGCGAAGGCCGCCGCTTGATGCCCTCTTACATTCCATCGGGCCACGACCGCGCCTCGGCGGCCAAATGGAAAAATTGACCAAAACCATCGCCCCGTGGTCGCCACCCCAAACTCCGACCGCCTCCGAGATCACGCCCCACTCACCGCCTCACAGATCGAACTTCACCTGTAAAATATACAGCGCGGGATCGATGATGCGATAGGCCAGCGGCGTGCCATTGGGAAACGCGCCGACGGGTTGCAGGCGACCGTTTTCGCCGAGATTGCGGGCGTTGAGCTGGATGCTCGCGCCGACTTTGTTGGCGAAGAGTTTCATCCGGTAGCTCACAAACGCATCCACGTAATAATGCGCCTTGTCGTAGATCGGGCGATTCGGATCGAGCTCGGTGATCGACGCGGGGAATTGCTGCACGCCGAAATAACCGATACCGGCTTTGTCTTCCCAACGCACCGCGCCGCCGACGTTAAAATTGCGAAGGATGCGGTGCTGCGTGAGCCCGGCCAGCTGGTAGCTCGTCGACGCTTTGACGCGATACCGGCGAATCTGCGGATTCGATTTCCCCTGCTGTTGCTGGAGGATCTTGAAGGGCAGATCGACGTTGTTGGTGAAATAGCTGTGCGCCGTATTGCCGCCGTAGGGCGTATCCCACCACAGCGTGCCGGTGCGCGGATCGACAATCTTTGTCCAAAACGGCAGGCGGCGGGCAATCCAGTCCGTGGTGGCCGGGTTGACGTTTGTGTTGGTCGTCTGCGTGTCGCTGAACGACGACTGCACCGTCCAGTATTTATTGGGATTAAAATTTAATTCGATCTCCGTGCCACGCGACTCCACGTCCTGGGTCGAAGAAATCCCCGGATCGGGCAGCTGCAGTACGTGCTGCTCCTCGACGGAGAGCCCCGTCTGCCGCGCAATCTCGGCGTCCACCTGCGCGGTCGAAAACGTCGGATTGAACTGCGTGATCCACGCGCGGGCATTGTTCACCAGTTGGTGCGCGTCGTTTTGAAACACGTCGATGCGCAGGCTGCGCTGCGCGATCGTCGCGGCGTCGCCACCGCGGGTTTTGATGCGCTTCGTCTCAAAACGATTCACCCGCAGCACGAACTTGCCGTCGTTCAGGTTTAGCCAAAAGCCCCAGTCCTTGCCCTCGCCCGTGGAGTTCGGGAGCTGTCGGCGAAACTGGTCTTGCTGCGGTCCCTGCGGATTGAAGCTGTCGCTCTGGTTGTAGGTGAGCGAGAGCCCGTCGAGCGCGCGTGCCGCGAGGCCCATCGCGCCGCCTTGCTGTCCGACGCGGTTGATCAAGCCGACGTCGCGAAACGGCCGGAGCACCGCCCCCGCCGTCTTCGTCGGACCGCCGTTCTTCGCGTAGTCGCCACCCGCCCAGCCGTTGATCACTTGATAGTCAAAATCGCTGCCGTCCGCCAACAGCCGCCGCGGCTCGGTGCCGCGCTTGTCGTAGACCTTGTCGTCGCGGGTGCCGAACGTCGTCACGAGTCGACCGCCGAGAAACATACTCTGGATCACGCCACCGGTCGTCTTGCTGACGGTCTGCGAATTACTGCCGCCGCCCGCACTGTCGAGAGTCGGCCGCTGGTCGAGTAGCGCGGGCTCGCGTTGAAAGACGCCCGTGGCCGCGTTGCCCCACACGTAGGTCGCCGGACCATACTTGAACGTGCTCGGGGCGTAGTCGACATTCGTGCCGGTCGCGTCGCCGAGGTAGTAGCGGAAATAGCCGCGGAAGCGCGCCGCACCGGCTGTCTGGCCACCGTTGATATTCCCATTGAGGGCCGGCAACGTCCCCGGGGGCACCCAAGCGTGGTTGGACGCCAGCACGTCACGGTAACTGTAACGGCGAGTCCAGGTGTAGCCGTATTCGTCGTAGCCGGTCAGGTTGTGCAGCCCGATCCACTTCAGCCAGGACTTCTCCTGCGTGAGATCGAGTTTGTAGGCGAGCTGCGCGCGAAACGTTTCGCTGCGCCCCGGGATCCACTGCGTGAGCGGCTGGTCGAGTCCGACATACGGGCGCCCAAAAAACGGATTCGGCGAGCCGTCGAGCAGGCGCGCATTGACGTCAACCAGCAGCGTGTTCGTCGCGGCGGTGCCGAAAATATTGCGCTGATAACGCCGCGCGTCTTCGCGCGCCCAATCACCCGAGCCCACGACGGTGTGCCGCAGCGTGCTGAGAAACACCTGCTGCACCTGCACGCGTGAGACGAGCGTGCGGTCGGTCAGGCGGTTCATCGCGCCGAGATTCACCTCGGACCAGTCGTAGTAGGTTTTGTCGCTGAGCGAAGGCGTGGTCGTGAATAGCGGCTGGCTCGTAATGCGGCCCGACAACACACCCGTGGCCGGACTTGCCGCCATGTAGCGATTGTTGGAATTGTTTAAGAGCGGCGAGACCGAAGCGTTGGTGTTTCCCGTGGGCGTAGTCCAGTAGGCGACCGCACCCTGATCAACAAAGACGTAGCTTTTGTCGGCGCCGGAGAACGTACGCTGGAAGAAATCGGGAATAGTATTGTCGCTCGTGATCGCCGTACGCGTCGCCGCGGGGCCGGGACCGTTGAGGCCGATGGTCGCGCCATTGACGGTGTAGGTCGACGTCACGGGGTCCCACGCGGGTTTGCCGCTCGCGAGCCAATAGGAAATGCCGTCGCGCGGCATGAGGGTGTTGGGACGGTTTCCATTCATCCGGTAATACGCGTACGATGCATTGAGCGTCGTCCACTTGAACGGCTTGAACTGCACCATGCCATTGTAGCGGATCGAATCGGTGCCCGATGGTTTGCGCACATAGCCGTCGTGCTGAAACGCGCCGCTCACGCGAAACGCCAACTTGTTTTTCAACAGCACGCGGTTGGCATCGAGGTCGAAACGGTAGCCGCCCAAGCTGTCCGCCCGCGACCCCACCTGCGTGCGATCCTTCGTGAGATTGGCGTTCGCCGGGATCAAGTTGAGCGTACCGCCGGGGCTGCCGAGTCCGAAGACATTCGCGTTCGGCCCGCGGCTCAATTCGACGCCCTCGATATTCAGCGGATCAACCGGCGTGAGACCCGAAAGGCCGACGTTGCCAAACGAGAGATTGGCCGAACCGATGCCGCGCACCCGGTTCGCCCCACGAGGATTGTTCTGCACGTTATCGGCCACGCTGCCGGCGTTGTTGACCGCGAAATCCGTGTAGTCGCCACTACCCTCGGTGCCGACCGCGTAGAGAAAGATGTCGTTAATATCGAGCATCGCGAAGTCGGACATCTGCTCCTTCGTCATGACGGTGATCGCGGCGCCGATATCCTCGAGCTTCGAGTTGAGCCGCGTGCCCGACATGGTGTTCCCGGAGAAATAGCCCTTCACGTCCGCCGTGACTTCAAAGGGACTGAGCTGCACAGGGTCCTCGGTGGACGTGCCGGCTTTGCTGGCGGAAGGCGCAGACTGCGCGGTGGCAAGCGAGACGAAAGACAACGCGACAAGCGCGATACGGAAAGAGGGGTGGGTCATGGTAAGGTGGGAAAAATTAGCGGGGCGTCGCTTGTCGACGCCCACAAGGGAACGAACAGACGGGCGCCAACAAGCGGCGCCCCGCCGCTCAGGCGATCTGCGGAACCTCAAAATTCTTGCGATATTCTCGGGTGAGCTGCGGATTCAGCGCGTTGTCCGCGAAGCGCTCCGTCTTCGGATCGAAGGCCAGCGAGCGACCGGCGCGAAACGCAATGTTCCCGAGGTGGCAGTGCACACAGGATTGGTGCGCCTCGAGCGGTGACATCGGGAGATCAGCGGGCTTGCGCGAGCGCACCGCCGCGAAGAAGCGCTGCCACTTGTCGCCCTTCGGCGGCTTCGGCGCGTTCTCTGGCACCGGAATGGCTTCACGCGCACCGCCTTTGTTTTCCTTGTAGGTGAAGAAACCTTTGCCGCGAACGTAGTAGCCCTTCGTGCCGAAGAAGCTGTTGCCGCAGTTGCCACCGTCAGCCTCCTCAAACGAACCGAGGTTGCGCACTTGAAACGTCATGATCGACCCATCCGCATAGGAAAAGGTCGTCGCCTGCGTGTTCGGGGCCTGCCCGTCGTCGTCCAAACCGAAGCGTCCACCCGCGCTGTGCACGCTCGTCGGCAGTCCGCGGTTGTGGCCCCAGCACGCGATGTCCATCTCGTGCACCCCTTGGTTGCCGATCTCGCCGTTGCCGTAGTCCCAGAAATAGTGCCAATCGTAGTGGACGAAGAGGCCGGGCTTTTTCCGGTCTTTGTTCACGAGGAACTCGCGCTCTTTCGCCGGCCCCTGCCAGAGCGACCAATCGAGATTCTCCGGCACCGGACCGGGTTTGCCGTGGCCGATGGATCCGCGGTTGCCGTTTTTGTAAACGTAGCCGCGCGACTCGACGATCTTTCCGATGAACCCATCGTGCATCAGCTTCATGTCGCGGATCAACGTGCCATTCGAGCGGCTCTGCGTGCCGTGCTGCACGATCCGGCCAATCTTCGCCGCCGCCGCGACGACCTGCCGGCCCTCGTAGATATTATGCGAAATCGGCTTCTCAATGTAGGCATCTTTGCCCGCCTGACACGCCCACACGCCCGCCAGCGAATGCCAATGATTCGGAGTCGCGACCGTGACGACATCGATGTCTTTGTCCTGCATCGCATCGCGCATGTCCTTGTAGAGCTTCGGCTCCTTGCCCTGCGCGGCTTTCACCAGCGCGGCGCCCTTCGCGCGCACGTTGGCGTCGACGTCGCACAGCGCGACGTATTCCGCGTCACCTTTCATCGCGAGGATGTCCTTGATGTGACTGCCGCCTTGGCCGTTGAAACCGATCGTGCAAACGCGGATGCGGTTGTTCGCGCCGATGACGGTGCCTTGGGCTTTCATACCACCAACGATGACCGCTGCGGCCGTGCTGCCGAGAAACTGTCTGCGAGTGAATTTCATGATGATGGGGGTAGCGCGGGGCTTCAGCCCGCGTTTGGAGGATTCAGGATTTTCGCAGCGCGGGCTGAAGCTCCGCGCCACCGCTGACACCGTCCGACGGCACCAGCGAGTTGAGGTAAAGTTCGAGATTCGTGTAGCCGCCGGGAGTCGTGGCCCGGGGTCCGTCGCTGGGGTCGTCGGGGTTCAGACCGTGCGCCTGCTCCCAAACATCCGGCACCCCATCATGGTCGGTGTCAACGGGCGCAGGCAACGACCGCAACTCTGGCCATCCGCCCACCTCTCGCTGCGAATCGATGATGCCCTTGCCGCCACCTTGGTAGGTCGCCCCAAATTTCGCCGTGCCGGTGCGGATCTCCTCGATCACGCGCCGATCCACCGCATCGCGCACGAGCGACGCGCCCGCCTGCGCGAGCACGAGGCCGTAAGCGACTTCGGCCGATTGCGTCGTCACCGGCGCGACCACAAACGGCTGGTCAACCCGCAAAGTTTTCTCCGTCGCCTCGCCATCCGGCGCAAAGTCGATGCCGCCCTTCCAGTTGTCGGCGCTGATCGCTGGAAACCCCGTCACAAAATTTCCCGTCGCATACATTTTCCCGCGCGGATCTTTTTGCAGAAAGATTCGGCTGCGCACCTTCGCATCCGTCGCCGGGCCGGACTTGTAATAGTTGTTGATCCAATTCCGCGGCCAGAGTTCACCGCCGTAAGCACTGTTAAACCCCCAATTGTAGATCACGTTGTTGCGGTAATCCATCAGACCCGAATCGACATTGCCCGAGGCGCGGGGATTCCGACTCGAGTGGTGCGCGAGGATATTATGGTGCCACGAACCGCCCGGCCCGCCCCACAAGCCGCCGTAGCCGTGATTCCCCTTTTTGTGGATCGAGTGATAGAGGCTCTCGCTGACGAGGCACCATTGCACCGTGAGGTTGGAGGCTTTGTTGATCGAAAATGTCTCGTCCACACCCCAACTCGCCGAACAGTGATCAATCACGATGTGATCACCGCCACCCCCGAAAGCGTCCTGCTCTTTCCCTTTTTCATCGCCCGGCCGGAACCGCAGGTAACGCATGATCACCTGCGAGGTGTCGAAATTGACCTGATAATTTTTGAGGCAGATCCCGTCCCCCGGCGCCGTCTGGCCCGCGATCGTCAGAGACGGCTCGCGAATCTTCAGCTCCGACTCGAGCGCGATCGTGCCCGACACTCGAAACACGACGGTGCGTGGGCCTTTCGCCTGCACCGCCGCCCGGAAACTTCCCGGACCGGCGTCGTTGAGATTCGTGACCTCGATCACTTTCCCTCCGCGCCCACCCACCGTGTATTTTCCAAACCCTTCGGCCCCGGGAAACGCGGGCGCACGGTTCGGCCGCAGATTGCGCAGCGTGACCGACCGCGCCTTCGTGTCATAGCTCACGTCACCGCGCCAGCCGTCCGGCAAAATCACCCGATCAAACTTGCCCTCGAGCGACTCGACGCCCGGGCCCATGAACGAAAACACCGACGCTTCGTGCGGCTCAATGCGTCCCGTGAAACGCACCTCCAAGGCCCCCGCCAAACGCACGCGCCCACTCGTCACCGGACGCAGCACGGTATGGTCGTTCACCTCGAATATCATGCTTCCGGCCGCGATCATGCTCCCGGCCGCATCGGCCGCGGCAGCAGCGGTCAAAGTTGCTCCGTCCCCGATCAACGCCGCCACGCCCAGCGCACCGACGAACACGCACTGCCGTGCCCACGCACAACCTCCGCCGACGTTCTCCGCGAAACAGGGCACAGCGAGGATCATTGAAATTTACTCGACGCGCGCCGCAGCGCGTAGGGGTTTAGGCACACCCGATCTTAGCAGGAAACACCGCACGGCGCATGGGACCAAGGTCGCAAACCACAACGGCCCCTCCGCGGCCGGCGTTCACCACCCGCCGTTCACCGCAAGCGCACCATCAGTTGATTCCGCCCGTTCACGCCGAGTTTTTTGAAGACCGACGTCAGCTGCCCTTTCACCGTTTTCACACTCTTCCGCAATCGCCGCGCGATCTCCTCATTGTCGAGTCCTTCGCTCACGTGGCGGGCGATCTCGCGCTCGGCCACCGTGAGTTGCCCCAGCAACGAATGCGCCGGCAATTGGTCGAGCGCCGGCCTGGCCGCGTGATTCTCGAGATAGACAATAAACCCGGGATACGCCGTCCGCACGTGCTCCTCGACGTGCAACCGGATCGTCGCCGTAAACCCGACCTGCGTGGGATGATTCACCTTCGTGGCTCCGCCCGGGTGGCGCTGGCCCATCGATTGGTGCTCGAGCCACTCGGTCTTCAACGCCGCACACGCCTTCGCGACTTCCGTCGGCGGCGAAAACACCGCCCGCGGCTGATACACTTTCGCCTTCGCCGGACCAAAATTCCACAGTGCACACTGCTCGAGCCCCGCCTGGTTCACATAGAGCGACTTCATCTCCCAGTTCAGAAAGAGCAGCGCAAACGGCAGGTGATGGTTGAACGCCTCAAGCCACCGTCGCCGCGCCCGCTCCTCTTCGTAGGCGAGGAGCCGGTTGAGCACCGTCTCGATGTGCGGATGCATCGCCTCCAGCAACGCCACTTCCTTCGCCGTGAAATCCCCCTGCTTGGCCGTGCGCCGAATCGCGATTTGCGAGCCCACGCGCGCCCCCCTCCAGTAAAGCGCGACCGCGAGATGGTGCCAGCCGAAGGGTTCGAGAAATTCCTTAAAAAACGCCGAGCGCCGCAACTCACTCTGGTCCGGCACCACATCCGACAGTCGGTAGATTTTGATCTTCTTCGGCTGCGACAATACGAACTGCGGGGTCATGTCGACTTGCCGCCGATTTTGAAACCACTTCGTCGGCCGCTGCGCGTTGGGCGTCGCCAGGATCTCCGTCGCCTGCCACGAGGTCTCGAAGTCGAGAAAGTTGAGGTAGACGATCAGCGCGTCATGGGGAATCGTCGCACCCAGCAGCGCCTGCAACGCCAGCCAAAATTGGGGGATGTCGTTCGCCGCGTGCAACCGCAACAAGCGCGCGTCGATCCCCGGCGACCCGTGGAGCAGCCCCCCGTGGCGATCGCGCTGGCCCCTCGCCGACTCTGGTCGCTTGCCCCGCGGCACGCCCGTGATCGAGGTATAAAAGGAATTCTTCATGAGGCGTCCTTCGTTGTCGCCCGATTCACTCCCCCGTGCAACTCCGCAGCACACCCGCACCCGACGGCCTCACCCACACTCACAGCACGCGCTCCATTCGGCCGACACACGGCCACCAACGTTGCGCCGCCGATCGCCCTCCCCTAACACCCCCCTATGCAAACCCTCCTTGCCGACGCCGCGACCCGCGCGACGCGCTACCTCTCCGAAATCGCAACGCGCTCCGTCGCACCCACACCCGCCGCCCTCGCTGCTCTCGCCGCACTCGACACCCCGCTCCCCGATTCTCCCAGCGCACCCGCCGACACGCTCCGCCTCCTCGACGAACTCGGCTCTCCCGCGACCATGGGCATGGCCGGTCCGCGCTTCTTCGGCTTCGTGATTGGCGGCGCGCTCCCCGCCACGATCGCCGCCAATTGGCTCACGACCGCCTGGGATCAAAACGCCGTCCTCTACCGCGCCTCGCCCGGCGTCGCGTTCATCGAACAGGTCGCTCTCCGTTGGCTCCTCGACCTCCTCCGCCTCCCGCCCACCTGCGGCGGTGCCTTCGTCACCGGTGCCACCGTGGCCAACCTCACCGCCCTCGCCGCCGCCCGCCACACGGTGCTCGCCCGCGCCGGTTGGAACGCCGAAGCCGACGGCCTCTTCGGCGCGCCAGCCATCACCGTCATCGTCGGCGGCGAAATTCATCCGTCCGTTTCAAAAGCCCTCGGCATCCTCGGCCTCGGCCGCACCCGCGTCGTCAAAGTTCCCGTCGATGCCCAAGGGCGCGTGATCGCCGAAAAAATCCCGCCGCTCTCCGGCCCCACCATCGTCTGCCTCCAAGCCGGCAACGTGAACACCGGCGCGATCGACCCCATCGGCGAAATTTGCCGTCTCGCCCACGCCGCCGGCGCGTGGGTCCACGTCGACGGGGCCTTCGGCCTCTGGGCCGCCGCCGCGCCGGCGCGCGCCCACCTCGCCGGCGGTATCGACGAAGCCGATTCGTGGGCCACCGACGCCCACAAATGGCTCAACGTCCCCTACGACAGCGGCCTCGCCTTCGTCCGTGATCCGCACGCGCTCCAAGCCGCGATGGCGATCACCGCCGAGTATCTCCCCACGCAAAGCGAATTTCGCAATCCCTCCGACTTCACCCCCGAACTCTCGCGCCGCGCCCGTGGTGTCGATGTCTGGGCCGCACTCCACTCCCTCGGCCGCAGCGGTATCGCGCACATGATCGAAACCAACTGCGCCCAAGCCCGCCGCTTCGCTGAAAAACTCTCCGCCGCCGGCTACGAAATTCTCAACGACGTCGTCCTCAACCAAGTCCTCGTCAGCTTCGGCGACGCGGAGCGCACCCAGCGCGTGATTGCCGCCATCCAAGCCGACGGCACCTGCTGGGCCGGCATCACGGTCTGGCAAGGCAAGACCGCGATGCGCATCAGCGT
>CAMBVX010000224.1 GCA_945871085.1 Opitutus sp. GAS368
CAGCTCAACGTCCGCAATGTCCTGGACGACCGCGATCTCGAACCCATCAGCGGCCTCGACGACGGCACCGGCCAGGGCGTCGCCATCCGCTGGCGCGTGCCCGAGCCCCGCACCTTCGTCCTCAGCAACACGTTTGAGTTCTGAGCGCCCGTTCAACGCCGACACCGTGCGGTCGAATCGGGTGGACACGGCGACGGGCAATGGATTCAGCTCTTATAGACGCAAGCATTCGCATATACGAATATGGTCGATTCAGTCAAAAGCTCCCCTCCCGCGTGGGAGGCCATGCCTTCACCCACCTGCGCAAAGACCCTGGTGCTGCTCGATCTGCTGGCCGCCCATCCGGCGGGACTCTCGTCGGCCGAAGCCACCCGGAAATCCGGGCTCACCGGCAACCTCGTCTTCCGCATCCTCAAGACCTTCGTGGAGACGGGCTACGCCGTGCAGCGCGAGGACGACAAGGCTTACACGCTTTCCCGCCGCCTGCTCGGCCTGTCGCAGCCGCGGGTGGGCGACCGCAGCCTCGTCCGGTGCGCCTACGAGGCGCTGCGGAATCTGCGGGATGCCACGGGCGAGACCGTGCAGTTGCTGATCGAAACCGACGGCGAGACCTTGGTGCTGGAACAAATCCAGGGCACCCAGGCGTTGCAGGTCTGCGGTCGCGTGGGCATGCGCATCCCACTTTACTCCTGCGCCCCCGGCAAGGCGATCCTCGCATGGTGGAGCGAGTCGCGGCGCGCCGACTGGTTTCGGGGTCGGAAGCTGCGGCGCTTTACCGCGACGACCCTGAGCAATCGCCAGGAGTTGGAGCGCGAACTGGCCGCGGCCCGCCAAAAAGGATTCACCGTGGACCGCGCCGAGGGCATCGCCGGCATCCACTGTGTGGCCTCCCCCGTGCTCGACGAGCACGGCGCTCCGCTGGCGGCGGTCACGGCGATGGGCCCGGCCGGCCGGATACCGGAAAAGGTGATCGACCGGCTTGGGAAACATTGCATCCATGCGACGCGCGAGATCGAACGGCAACTGCGCCTCTGAACCCGAACCGCGCTCACGCCCATGAAACGACTGCTCGCTTATTTTGCGCTCGCCGCGGTGCTCTACGCCGATCCTTCCGCCGAGCAGATCGAGTTCTTCGAGAACCGCATCCGGCCGGTGCTGGCCCAAGAGTGCTACGAATGTCATTCCAGCACGACCAAGCAAAAGGGCGGCCTCACGCTCGATACGCGGGCAGGCTGGCAGGCCGGCGGAGATTCCGGCCCGGTGATCCTGCCCGGCCGGCCCCATGAGAGCGTGCTGCTGAAATCCCTCCGCCACGAGGACGACGAGCTGAAGATGCCCAAGGCCGGCGCCAAACTCGACGACAGCGCGATCGCCGACATTCAAAAATGGATCGCGATGGGTGCGCCCGATCCCCGGGAGAGCGCCCCGACAGCCGACCAGCTGCGGGCCGACACCGATTGGGCTGCCGTCGCGAAACGCCGGACTCAATGGTGGAGTTTTCAGCCCGTGACGAATCCACCGGTGCCGGGCGACGATGGGTGGTCGAGCCATCCGGTGGATCGATTTCTCCGGACGGCGCAAAAGACCGCCGGGCTGCAACCCGCCCCCGACGCGGCCCCGGAGAAGGTGTTGCGCCGTTTGCATTATGTGCTCACCGGGCTCCCGCCTTCCGCCGGCGAGTTGGCATCCTTGCCGTCTACTTCGTTTGAACGGACGATCGAAAGCCTGCTGGCCAGCCCCCACTTCGGCGAACGTTGGGCGAGGCACTGGATGGACTGGTTCCGCTACGCCGAGGGTCATGGCGGGCAGGGCGATCCCGTCGTCGAGAATGCGTTCGAGTATCGCGACTATCTCATCCGCGCCCTGAATTCAAATGTCCCCTACGACCGGCTCATTCGTGAGCACCTCGCCGGCGATCTGCTGCCGCAGCCGCGCCTCGGAGCCGGCGGCCTGATCGACGAATCGCGCATCGGACTCGCCCACTTTCGCTTCGTCGAGCACGGCTACTTTCCGGTCGATGCTCTCGATGAACTGGTGAAGTTCACCGACAATCAGATCGATGTCGTCAGCAAGGCCACGCTCGGTCTCACGGTCTCCTGCGCCCGTTGCCATGACCACAAGTTCGATGCCATCAGCCAGCGGGACTACCACGCGCTCTTTGGGATCTTCGCCAGCTCACGGCCGGCCCAGCGCCCCCTTCTGCCGGCGGCAAAAATCGACGCCCGGCGCGGTCCGTTGCAGCAAGCCCGCGCGCACCTGATGTCCGCGCTCAAGACGCAGTGGCTCGCCGAAGCGGCCGCGTCTGTTGTCAGCGAACGCCTCGCCGCCTGGAGCCTCGCCCGCCGCCCGCAGCAAACCGAGGACGCCAAAGTCGAGGCCGGATCGGCGGCCAAGCCCGGGGCCACCCGGCCCAAGGCACCGGGCCCTGGCGAACTGCTGCACGCCTGGGACGTCTGGCGCGAGCGTGGCGATCTCGCCGAGTTATGGACGGCCCATCCGGCCCGACTGGCGACCTTGCGCCGGACTGCCGCCACGCACAACGACTCCATCACTCTGCGGCGCTGGGATCTGCGCCCGGGGTTGCCCGCGGACTGGTATGTGGCGGACGGCACACTGACGGCCCACGGGGCGGGCGAACTGGGTTTAGGTGTGCTGCCCAAAGATGGCGTGGTGAGCATCCTGCCTGCGGGACTGGCGACGCATGGCAGCACTGCGTTCGAACAAGCGGCCATCGCTTCGCACGATTTCATCGTGCCCGACGGCGCTTTCGCGCTCCGCTGGGCAGGCGCCGGCGGTGCGCTGGCCCGCATCTCGGCGCAAAACTATCCCATCCACGGAGCCCAGCTGCACCGGCAGTTCGACGTGGCCGAGGAGGGAGCCACCCTCTGGTTCAGTCGGGAGACGGACTACTGGAAGGACCAACGCGGCTACTTCCATGTCATGACCCGTCACACGGCCACGGCGCCCTCGCTCCGGGGCCCCGCCCAGGCGGGGCAGAAGAACGCCACGCCGCCGCGCGGCTCGTGGTTCAGCCTCGCCGAAGTGCGCCTGCTCAAGCAGGAAAAAGATCAGATCAAGGAGGAACAGTTCGCCATCGCGCCGCTGTTTGCTGCCGGTGACGCGGCCCCATCGCAGGCGGAGGAACTCGCCGCGCGCTACGCCGCGGCGGTCGCCCGCGTATTGCAGCGCTGGCAAACGGACGCCTTCACCGACGAAGACGCGCTCTTCCTCACCGCCTGCCTCAAGGCCGGATTGATCCGCGGCCAGGCCGCCGATCTCGCTGCCGCCAGCGCCGCCGCCCTCGCGGCCTATCGGCAGATCGAGGATGAATTTTCCGCCGGCGCGGCGCGTGCCGCGCCCGGCGTCATAGAGTCCCCCGGCTTTGACCAACCGCTGTATCCACGCGGAAACCACCTCGCTCCCGGCGCCCCGGTGCCACGCGCCTTTCTCGCCGCGCTCGGCGGAAAGCCGTATCCGGACGCGGGCGCCAGCGGCCGTCTTCCCCTCGCGCTGGAACTCACCCGGCCCGACAATCCGCTCTTCGCCCGCGTCATCGCCAATCGCCTCTGGCATCATGTGTTCGGCCGCGGCCTCGTCACCACCACCGACAATTTCGGCCGCAACGGGCAGCCGCCCACGCATCCCGAATTGCTCGACCATCTCGCCGCCCGGCTCATTCGCACGGGATTCGACCTGAAGGACGGCCTCCGTTACCTCGTTTCGACGCGCACGTTTCGCCTGAGCAGCCTTGCGCCCCCGGCCAGCGTCGCCGCCGATCCCGCCAACCGTCTGCTCACGCACGCCCCGGTCCGGCGCATGGAGGCCGAGATCATCCGCGATCACCTCCTCGCCGTTTCCGGCAATCTCGTGCTCACGCTCTACGGCCCCAGCACGTCGTTGAAAGCCCCGCCTCCCGCCGACACCCGCCGCGGTCTCTACGTGCAGACCAAGCGCCAAGGTCAAAACGAATTCTTCGCCACGTTCGACGTGCCCGTGCCCAACACTACCCGCGGCGTCCGCGGCGTCACCACCACCCCGGGCCAGAGCATCGCGTTGCTCAATTCGCCCTTCATCCAACATCAGGCCCGCAACTGGGCCACCCGCGCGCTGGCCGCCATCGAACGGGGCTCCACGGTCGAGGCCGAATTGCACCGGCTGATTGCGCATGCCTTCACGCGGCCCGCCCGCGACGACGAAATCGCCGCGTTGCGCGCCTACCGCGATTCGCGTTCGGCGGAGGGCGACCTCGTCGCCCTGCAACATACCGCCCATCTCCTCTTCAACCTGAAAGAATTTATTTTCGTGCCATGAATCGCCGCCATTTCCTCCAGACTTCCTCCCTCGGTTTCGGCCTGTTGGGTCTCCGCCAGCTCGCCGGCGCGGCGGCGCTGAAGCCACATTTCACGCCGAAGGCCACGAGCGTGATTTTTTGTTACATGTCGGGCGGCGTATCCCACGTGGATTCATTCGATCCGAAGCCGCTGCTGCAGAAACTCGCGGGCCAGCCGATGCCGATGCCGGTCAAGGCGACCATGTTCGACAATGTCGGCACCATCATGCCCTCGCCCTGGGCCTTCCGGCCGCGGGGCGAGAGCGGCTTGCCGGTCAGCGATTTGTTTCCGCACATCGCCGCACAGGCGGACCAGCTGTGCGTCGTGCGCTCCATGACCAGCAAGGCCAGCGAGCACGCCCAGGGGAATTTCCATTTTCATTCCGGCTTCTCCTTTCAGGGCCATCCCAGCGCCGGGGCCTGGATGTCCTACGGCCTGGGCAGCGAGAGCGCGGACCTGCCCGGCTACGTCGTGCTGCGCAGCGGCCAGGCGGTCGATCCCATCGGCGGCTCCGGGGTCTATGGCAGCGGGTTTCTGCCCGCCCTGCATCAGCCCTCGTTCCTCACCGTCGACCGCGACCCCGCACTGCCCAACCTCAAACCCACCGAGACCGACGCCACCCAGCTGCAGAAAATCGCCGCGCTGCGCGCGCTCGATCAGAAGTTCAGCCGCGAGACGGGCCGGATCGGTGAAGTCGAGGCCGCCATCGCCAACTACGAGACGGCGTTTCGTATGCAATCCGCCGTGCCCGGGGTCTGCGATCTCAAGGGGGAATCCGACGCGACCAAGCAACTCTACGGCCTGGATGCGCCCCGGGAAACCACGGCGCTGTTTGGCCGGCAATGCCTCGTGGCCCGGCGGCTGGTCGAGCGCGGCGTGCGCTTCGTCGAACTCTCCTGCCTGCCCCGTTCCGCGAACGAGAAAACCCAGGCCGTGAATCCGTGGGATCAGCACAACGATCTCAAGAATGGCCACACCGACATGGCGGCCCAGGTGGACCAGCCCGTCGCCGGCCTGCTGCAGGACCTCAAGGCGCGCGGGCTCCTCGATAGCACGATTGTCATCTTCAGCGGAGAGTTCGGCCGCACGCCGTTTGCCCAAGGCAGCAACGGGCGCGACCATAACCCCTACGGCTTCAGCCTCTGGCTCGCGGGCGGCGGCTTCAAACCCGGCTTCGCCTACGGCGCGACCGATGAATTCGGCTACCATGTCGCCGACCAACGACTCACGGTTTATGACCTGTGGGCCACGGTGCAGCACCAGCTCGGGCTCGAGCACGAGAATTCCACCTACCTGTTCGGCGGCCGATATTTCCGCCTCAGCGATGTCGAAGGCCATGTAATCAAGGACCTCGTCTCATAAGGGTTGCCCGCCCCGCGGCCACTCCACGCCGCCACACTTTTCCCTCCGCCCCATCCCGCGCGGCACTTCCCCGGTTCAACATGAAAACGCTTCGTCCGCTCGCCGCCCTCTTCGCCGCCCTCGCGCTCATCGCCGCTGCCGCTGCCGCGAACGCCCGGAAGCCCAACGTCATCTTCATACTCGCCGACGACCTGGGTTGGAGCGACACGACTTTTAACAAACCCAACGCGTTCTACGAAACGCCCAACATCCAGCGCCTCGCCCAACGCGGCCTGCGTTTCACGCAAGCCTACGCCGCCAATCCGCTCTGCTCACCCACCCGCGCCAGCATCCAGACCGGCCTTTATCCCGCACGCATTGGGCTGACCGCCCCGGTCGCCCATCTGCCGCAAGTCATCCTCGAAAAAGGCCACGTCAAAAAGGCCGCGCCCACCGCCAAGGTCCTCGTGGCTCAGAGCGTCACGCGCCTCGACACGAGCTACTACACCCTCGCGAAAGCGCTCAAAGCCGACGGCTACGCCACCGGCCACTTCGGCAAATGGCACCTCGGACCCGAGCCGTATTCGCCGCTCCAGCAGGGCTTCGACGTCGATTTCCCTCACTGGCCCGGCCCCGGTCCCGCCGGCAGCTACGTCGCCCCGTGGAAATTCCCCGCCGCGCTCAACGTCACGAGCGCCCCCGGCGAACACATCGAGGACCGCCTGGCGACCGAAGCGATCAAGTTCATCAAGGCCCACCAAGCTGCTCCGTTCTACGTCAACTATTGGGCCTTCTCCGTCCACGCACCTTACGACGCGAAACCCGCGCTCGTCGAAAAATACCGCGCCAAGGCCGCGAAGCTCCCGCCCGGTGCGCTGCAACGCAATCCCGTCTTCGCCGCCATGGTCCAGAGCCTCGACGAAAACGTCGGCCGCCTCCTCGATACGCTCGACGAACTGAAACTCAGCGAACACACCATCATCGTTTTCTTCTCCGACAACGGCGGCGTCCACTGGATGGCCGGAACCGCCGAAGCGGCCGCCTCCAACGACATCGCCGGCATTCCCATCACGAGCAATGCCCCCCTCCGCGGTGGCAAGGCCACCACCTACGAGGGCGGCACCCGCGAGCCCTGCGTCGTCGTCTGGCCCGGCCTCACGAAACCCGCCGCCGCCAGCGAGACCATCATCCAGAGCATCGATTTCTTCCCCACGTTTGCCGACGTGCTGAAACTCAAGGTCCCCGCCACCCACAAATTCGACGGCCAGAGTTTCGCGCCCGCTCTCCGCGGCGCGGCCCACGATCGCGGTCCCACCTTCGTCCACTTTCCGCACATCACGCCCGCCTCGGGCGGACTCGCCTCCACGTGGGTGCGCGTCGGCGACTGGAAACTCATCCGTTTTTTCAGTCTCAACGACGATCTCTCCGACGTCCTCGAACTCTACAATCTCAGGGACGACCTGTCCGAAACAAGAAACCTCGTCACCCAAAATCCCGCCAAAGTCACCGAGCTCAACGCCCTCATCACCGGCTTCCTGCGCGACACCGCGGCCGTCGTCCCACCGCGGAACCCCGACTACAATCCCACCGCCGGGTCGTCCGTCGCACCGAAGGGTAAAGCCAAAGCCAAGTCCAAAGCCACAAACGCGAAGACCGATCCGATTCTCGACTAGTCTGGCGCGCAGGGCCGCATCCACGCACTTCTCGTTGTCCCCAACCTTGCCGGCGCGCTGCGCGCTCCACCGACTTGCGCCACGCGCCGGCCGACCCCGCCCGGCTGAATTTTCTCCGTAACTCCACAGCATCCTCCTTGTATTTGTGTTCCGCTCAGGCAACGTTTCCTACGTTTTCCTGCAAATCCCCTTTATCCCCACTCGTGGCGGACTTTTCCTCACGAGTTCCCCGCCCCTCCGTTTCCGTTCGCATTCCCCTACCCCATGAATCTACCTGCGCATACCTTCGTCCGCGGCGTTGTCGCCACCACCCTCCTGCTGGCGACGGCTGCGCTCTTCGCGCAGAGCGCTCCACCCTCGGCCTCGCCCGCTCAGCCGACTTCCCCTCCGTCCGCCGTAGCGGACGGAGCCGTCGTCCTTTCTCCGTTCACGGTCCAAGTCGATACCGAGAAAGGCTATCTCGCCACCCAGACCCTCAGCGGCACCCGCCTCAAAACCGACCTGAAGGATGTCGGTTCGGCCATGACCGTCTTCACCGAGCAACTCATGGACGACCTCGGCGCCAACAGCATCTACAACCTCATGGCCTTCGCGCCGAACACCGACCCATTCATCATGTCGACCTCCGACATCACGGGAAACGGCAATGACTTCATCAACATCCCCACAAAATATGTGACCCGCGGCGGCGCGACCACCGTGGTCGGCCAGGATTTTTTCAGCAACGGCATTCCCCAGGACCGCTTCAACTCCGAGCAACTCACCTTCACGCGCGGTCCCAACGCCATCCTCTTCGGCCTCGGCAATGCCGCAGGCGCCTTCGTCTCCTCCACCAAGCGCGCGAAAAACACCGACAGCCGCACCTTCGAGCTGCAAATGGACAGCCGTGGCGGTCATCGCACGACAATGGACATTAATCAGGTGCTGCGGAAAAACCTCCTGTCGCTTCGCTACGCGGGACTCTACGAGGGGCTCAATAGTTTCCGCCTCCACACGAACGACTATCAGCGCCGTCACTTCTTCACACTGAACGCCACGCCCTTCAAAAAGACCACCGTCCGCGTCAACTACGAGACGGGCCACATCCAGCAAAACGCCGTGCGCCCCTGGCCCGACTACGATGCCGTCTCCCCTTGGCGCGCGGCCGGCTCACCCATCATCGCCACTTACACCAACGTCGCCGCCGGCAAGCCCGCCGGCACGCAGAACTTCGCCTTCGCCGGCCTCACGTCCACCGAGTTCTCCGCCGGCGGCACGCCCCTTCCCACCCAGCGATTTCAAAACCAGGGCCAGAGCGCACCCACCACGTTTGCCAACGGCTTTCCCGTCAACGGCGGCAACTTCCGTTCGCTCGTCAACGAGTCGATCTACCCCACGTTCGCCAGCGCGTTCGGCAATTCCGCCTACCGTCTGACCAATTACAATACGGTCTCCGCGTTTCTCGAGCAGCAGATCACGCAAGATCTCTTCATCGAGGCCGCGTTCAACCAAGTGGACAGCAAACTCAAAGCGATCAACGGCTTCGTCGGACAGCTCAGCTACATCTACGTCGACCCCAACGCCCAGCTCCCCAACGGCCAGCCCAACCCCAACGTCGGCCGGCTCTACAGCCAGTCCCAGCCCACCATCATCGACGCGCCCAACGCCGCCACGAACTACCGCGTCATGGCCTCTTACACGCTCGACTTCAGTCGCCAGAAATCTCCTTGGCTCCGCCACCTCGGTCGCCACCAAGCCGCGCTCTTCCGGGAGCAGAGCGAACAAGACGGCTGGTCCAGCAACAACGGCATCTTCAACACCACGCCGCTCAGCACCGTCGGCGCCGCCGCCGCCATCACCAACGGCGCCAACGCCATTCAATATCGCTACTACTACGATCCCGCGAACAACAAGGTCGGCACCTCCATTGGTCGGCACATCGAGGCCATTCCGATTCTCTACGCGAATGATCCCCTTCCCGCCCGCCACCCGAGCGGTGTCACACCCGCGTTCATGGCGCAGCAGGGTCCCACCATCACGAAGTCCATCGTCAAGACCAGCGCGCTCGCCCTCCAGAGCTTCTTCTGGAACGACCGCATCGTTTTGACCAACGGCTTCCGTCAGGATGACCAGACTTCGTGGCTCTCCGTGCCGAACGACTTCGTCGCTCTGCGCGACACCAACGGCACCGCGCCGCGCCCCAGCGGGATTAACGTCCGCGAATTCAAACCCGGCAGTCGCGCCGCCCGCGGAGGCAGCACGTATTCCCGCGGCCTCGTCTTCCATCTCCAGCCGTGGGTCAGCCTGAGTTACAACACGTCGAACAACTTTCAGGTGAATTCCGGCACCCGCAACGTCTACGGCGACCTGCTCCCCAACCCGCAGGGCAAGGGCACCGATTACGGCCTCAAGTTCTCTTTCTTCGACCGCCGCCTGTTTCTCGACGTCACCCACTACACCAACAGCAACGAAAACAGCGGCGACAGCATTTCAGCCAATGCGGCCGGCAACTTCAAACAGTTCGACCAACTTTGGATCGCCGTCAGCAATTTCACCAACGATGTGAAGTATCTGACTTCTCCCTACTCTACGCTCAGCACGGTCTGGCAGGACGTCGTTTCCACTACCTCCAAAGGCTGGGAATTCTCCCTCACCGCCAACGCCACCCGCCAGTGGCGCATGACGCTCAACGGCAGCAAACGCGGCGACAACACCACGAGCGCCCGCGGCGTCTACATCAATCAATACATGGCGGAATACATCCCGATCATCAAATCGCACCCCGAGTGGCTAAACCTCGACGCCACCAACGGCCTGACCGTGGCCGCCCGTGTCGCCGATCTCGAAAACACCCTCACCAATTTCAACGCCATCCGCAACAGCCCGTCCGCGAACTTCGCCTCGAATTGGACGATGAATTTGATCCAGAGCTACGACTTCGCCCGCGAAAGCCGCCTCGGCGGTTTCTCCATCGGCGGCAGCATGAACGCACGCGGCAAAGCCATCAACGGTTTCGCCGTGGACTCCAAACTCGTCCTCAATCCGCTCTCACCCTACTACGCACCCGCCTTCGCCAACTTCGGCGGCTGGGTGACCTACAAGCGCAAGCTCTTCAAGAACCGCGTCGATTGGCGCCTGCAGATGAACGTCCGCAATATCTTCGACAAAAACACCGTCTTTCCGCTCATCAACGTCGATACGCGTGACGGCAAAAACACCCCCAACACCGCCGTCTACACCCTGAAGGAACCCCGCACCTACCAGTTCACGAGCACCTTCAAGTTCTAAGGTAGAGCGCAGTCTCCGACCCGACCTCCGAAAAAGTGCCCCACTCGTCCCCGTGCAGTGCCTCCCGCCGGACCGGCGACACTCCCGTCGCCGCCCAACGCCTCTGACCGAAAAGGAATAACCCCGCGTTCTCCAATGCCCGCATTTAAGCCCATCATCCCCTTCATCTCCTGGTGCCTCCTCACCGTTGCGACCACCCTCACGCCTTCCTTCGCAGCCGGGAAGCAATCTCGCCCGCCCAACATCGTCGTCTTCATCTCCGATGATCACGGCATGTTGGACTCGCAAGCCTACGGCTCCACCGAAGTGCGCACGCCCCACATGGCCAAGCTCGCCGCCGATGGCCTAAAATTCACGCACGCCTTCGTGGCCTCGCCCTCGTGCGGTCCCAGCCGCACTGCGTTGCTCACCGGCCTCTGGTCCGCTCGCAACGGTGCCGAGCCGAACCACCGCCCCAAGCGCCCCGACGTCGCCTCGCTCCCGCCCGCCCTCCGCGCCCTCGGCTACGAAGTCGGCGCCATCGGCAAGGTCGCGCACAGCACCTACGCCAAGGACCACGGCTTCGACTACCTCGATGGCCCCAATGGCGGCTTCTCCGAAACCGCCGCCGTCGCCAAATTTCTCTCCTCCCGCGACGCCACCAAACCCCTCTGCCTTTTCGTCGGCACGCGCCACCCGCACACCGTCTGGAGCGCCGACCGCACTTACGATCCCGCCACGGTCAAGATTCCGCCCACGCACGTCGACACACCGGTCACCCGTGAAGAGCGCGCCAGTTACCTCACCGACGTCACCAA
>CAMBVX010000225.1 GCA_945871085.1 Opitutus sp. GAS368
GGCCCTGTCGTTCAAGGACGTGCTGGTGAATGCCTTTCCGACCAGCATCGTGGATGCGATGGCGCGGGGCGACGTGCTCCAGATCGTCGTTTTTTGTTTTCTCTTCGGCGTCGCGTGTCTGTCCGTCGGAGAAAAGGCGCGGCCGGTGCTCGAGTTGGCCGATACCGTGGTCACGATCGCCTTTAGGTTCACGCATATCATCATGTATCTCGCGCCGGCGGCGGTGTTCGCGGCGATGGCCGGCACGGTGGCGGCGGGCGGGATGGATGTGCTCGCAGGATTGGTCCGCCTGTTTGCGACGGCGTGGGGTGCGGAGTTGTTGTTCCTGTTCGCCGTATTCGGGGGCTCGCTCGTCGCGTTTCGCGTGCCGGTGCGACGCTTCGCGCACTTTGCGCGAGAGCCGTTTCTCATCGCCTTTGCGACCACGTCGAGCGCGGCGGCGTTACCCCAGACACTGGAGAATATGGAGCGCTTCGGCGTGCCCAACCGAATCTTGGGCGTCGTTGCGCCGCTCAGTATCAGCCTGAACCTCTGCGGCAGCACGCTGTTCCTCGGCCTCGCCACGCTCTTCGTCGCGCAGGCCGCGAACGTCCCGCTGTCGTTTGATCAACAGTTGCTGATTTTGCTCACGCTGAAACTCACCAGCAAAGGCGTCGCGGGAATTCCGCGCGCCAATTTTGTCGTCCTGACGGCGCTGTTTACGAGCTTTGGCTTGCCGTTGGAGGGGCTGGGATTGCTCCTCGGCATCGACGCTCTGATTGACCCGATCCGCACGAGTGTGAATGTGATCGGCCACTGCGCTGCGCCGGCGGTTGTAGCGCGGTGGGAGGGGGTGGCGTTCCCGTCCGATTTGAAATCCGCAGGAGCCCAGAGTCACGTGCACCACGAGGCCACCCCGCCGTCGCCAATTTTTCCAGTCCAAGAAATAACCACACCCAAACCAACATGAACCTCCGGTCTCTTCGAAATCTTGCCCCCCCCGCTCCCCGCCGCAGATCCCGCGCTGGAATCGCGCTCGCGCTCCTCGTGTTGGCCGCAGATCTGTCCGCCCAAACCGCTCCCGTGACCAAGCCCGTCGTCGATCCCGGCGTCGCCGCCTTGAAAGACGAGGCCGTGGTGCTCTCGCCCTTTCGCGTCGTTTCCGACGACAAAGGCTATCAGGCCGCCAACACGATGTCCGGGACGCGCCTCAATACGAAACTCGAAGACGTCTTCGCCTCCATCACCGTTGTCACCAAACAGCAGATGATCGACACCGCCGTGCTGGATATCAACGACGTGTTCAAATACGAGGCGAGCACCGAGGGCACCGCCAATTTCACCCTCATTTCCAAGGATCAAAACGGTAGCGTCTCGGACAAAACCGCCAGCGACCCGCAACGCGCGAACCGCATCCGCGGCCTCTCTGGCGGCCTCGGCAGTTCCGTCGGCGCCAACAGCGGCGGCGTCAACACCGCCTGGGGCAATTTCCAGAGCAACGGCAGCATCCCCTTCGATCTCTATAACGTGGAGGCGGTGGAGATTTCCCGCGGCCCTAACGCGAGTCTCTTTGGCATCGGCCAGCCCAACGGCACGATCAACATCGTCCCCACCCAGGCCAACCTGCAGCGCTTCACCTTCAATGCCACCCTGCGCGGCGACAGCTGGGGCGGCAGTCGGGCAAGCTTCAATCTCAACCAACCGCTGATCAAAAATAAACTCGCGGTCCGGGTCGCGGCGGTGAACGAGGACAAGGGGTTTACCCGCAAGCCCGCGAGCGAGAAAATCCACCGTGAGTTTGCGACGGTGCTGGCGCAGCCTTTCAAGACCACGACCCTCCGGGTTTCGGCCGAGAACTATCACAATTCAAACCGCCGTCCCGGCTCCGTTACGCCGATTGAGACGATCTCGACCTGGAAGGAAAACGGCAGCCCGAGTTGGGATCCGACGACGCGCATGGTGACTTATAAGGACGGACGCACGCTGGGTCCGATTGCCGCTAACGTGGAAAGCAATTTGCCCACCGCCGGCGGCTTGCCCCTCGGTCTGAGCACCGTGAGCACCAGCCAGCCTGGCCTTTGGTTCGACAATACCGGCCCGCAATTCTTTACCGTTCTCCGCACGGGTCTCCCCACCACCGGCCTGCCCTCGCCGTATACCGCCAACTCCGAGCTGCGCTACCAGGCGTCGGGCGGCTATGTGCAACGTTATCAGGGTGTGGCCAGCGCCGTGGGTCTGCCGCTTTATGCGCCCAACCGCATCGGCGACAAATCCATCTACGACTGGTCCTCCGTTAACATCGTTTCGGCCAATCACGAAGTGGGCTCGGCCAAGACCATGAGCGCCGAGTTGGAGCAGGTCGTCTACAATTCACCGTCCCAGCTGATCGCGGTCCGGGCCGGTTGGTTCCGGCAAGACTTCCGCAATGAGCGCTCCAACTGGCTCGACAGTAACATCACCATCAACGTCGACGTGAACACCAAGCTGTTGGATGGAAAGACCAACCCCTTTTACCTCCGCCCCTACGTCGAGACGACGTCACCGAATCCGGGATACCTGATCAGCCTGCAGGACATTCAAAACGCCGATCTTACCTACCAATACACCCCGCAACCTCTGCCCAAGTGGCTGTCCTGGCTCGGCCAGCAGCGGATTGCCGGCCATGCGGAGGTGAACCGGTCGGACGCGACCTCGTGGAACACCGCCCCTTACTTCTCCGACTTGTCGAAAGTAAATTGGCTCAGTCAAACCGCCGCCAACTACACCTCCCGGCACGAAATCGCGCATCGTTTTTATCTCGGCGCGCCCAACGCCAATCCCCGCGCCGAACACGGGGCCTTTCCCGAAGACGATGCCGCCGGCACCTACCCGCTCAATTGGTTCAATAACAACACGGGGCAGTGGCAGGTCGACCAATTGCCCGTCAAACGACTGGAGCAATCCGGCAACCACAGCCGCAACCGCAACGAACTGCGCTCCCAAAGCATCAGCGAGCAGGGTTTCTTTTTCGGCGGTCGTCTCGTCACCACGCTCGGCTATCGGAAGGACCGACTGCGCCAGCGCACGGGGTCGGGCACGGTCATCGACCCGGCCACCGGCTTGGTCAACTACGCGCCAAATGCCCTCTTCCCCAATCCGTGGTTCGAGTCAAAAGGCGAGACCAAGACCTACGGCGCCGTGGTCAAGGTCACGAAGTGGCTCAGCTTCAGCGGCGGCTACTCGGACAGCGTCAATCCGCGTCCGCTCTTTTACGACCTCGCCACGTTCAACCCGGTGCAAAACCCCCGTGGGTTAACGAAGGAATACGGTGCGAGCTTCAACCTCATCGACAATAAGCTCTATCTGAAAATCAACCGCTACACGACCAAGACACTCGGTGATCAAGGCACGGGCATTCGAACGCTGGGCAATCGCACCATCGATTCCCTGCTCGGACGCAACCAACCCAACCAGCGGCCCAATCAATCCACCTTGCGCTACTTCGCCGAAGAAACCGTCGCCGCCCGCTTCGCCGCGCAACGGATCACACCGACCGCCCAGCAGTCGTTCGACGCCGTCGCCAAGTTCATGAATTGGTCGCCCGAATATTTGACGACACTCACCCGCGACTTCGGCAACCGGATCAATACGGTTGATTCCGTCGACACCTCGTCGCGCGGCTACGAGTTGGAGCTGACCTATAACCCGACTCGCAACTGGCGCATCAAAGTCACCGGCTCAAAATCGAGCGCCAAGGACGACCGCATCGGCACCGACATCTATGATTTCTGGATTAACAACATCCCCTTCTGGTCCAGTCTTCGCTACGACAGCGTCCCGGGCAACGGCGACGGCAAGGGGCCCCTGTGGTGGTCGACGCAGATCAACACGGTGTTCAACCAATACCTGCCGAATGCCTCCCTCGGCCAAAACGCCGACACCACGATTTGGGCCAACCGACTCTTCACGACCGAATACATCGCGACCTACCAGAATCTCGCGTCCAACGTCGGCAAGCCGCGCTCGCAGGAGCGCGAGTATCATTTCGCTGCGGTTACCAACTACGATTTCACGGAAGGCCGGCTGAAGAACTTCAACGTCGGCGGAGCCGTGCGCTGGGAAAGCCGCGCCGCCATCGGCTTCCTCGCGGGGCCCCCGGAAACGGGCGGCGCATTCAAAGGTGCCGTCCTCACGCTCGATAACAACAAGCCGATCTACGAGCAGAGCCGCGCCTACTTCGATTTTTCCGCCGGCTACCGGTTGAAGTTCTATAAGGACAAGATTCGCTCCAAGCTTCAGCTCAATATCCAGGACGCCTTCGAAGGCGGCCGCCTGCAGGCCATCGCCGTCAACCCCGACGGCAAACCCTACGCCTACCGCATCGTCGATCCGCGCCGCTTCGTGCTGAGTATGACGTTCGACTTGTAATCGTGCACGAGGCGTCTCGCCGCGTGCTCGCGCCCGAGTGTCGTTTGCATTCGGCCGCGTCTCACCGGCGCGACTCTTTTACTCAATCACCATGACTTTCCTCCGTGCTGACGGTGTTGTTTAGCGCTTCGGCTTGCCGTTGGAGGGGCTTGGTTTGCTCCTTGGCAGCGACGCGCTCATCGATCCGATCCGCACGAACGTAAGGGGAATCGACCCCTGGCACCGCGCCCGCGACGGTGGCGGGGCGGGAGGGTGTGGTGTTTCCATCGATCGAAACCGCGGCGTGCCGTCGCGCTAGGTCGACCCCGGTCACACCGAGAAATCTTCATGCAACGGTGTGCACAACGGCGCGGTTGAATCGCTGGCACGTGCCGAGAATCGGCGAGGTTACCCATGAAATCCCTGCCTGTTTGGATGACGTCCCGTATTGCATTTGGCTTGGCCCTTGGCGGCCCGGCTTTGGTCTGCGCGCAAGCGCCCCGCCCCTCGGCTCCGGCCGAAAACGCGGAGGAAGTGATTGCTTTGCCCGAGTTCTCGGTCGGCTCCAGTTCCACGGATAACTCGTGGGTGGCGTCCAGCTCGATGTCGGGCACGCGCACCAATGTTCCGATTCAGAACCTCCCGCGCTCGATCCAAGTGCTCACGAGCGAATTTCTCGCCGACAACGGGGCCGACAACATGGCGGATGCCGCCGCGTTCATGACGGGCGTGACGTCGCAGGGAAAGCAGGACGCCGTGTTCGATAATAATACATTACGGTCCGCAGCATGAGACAGAACCGCCATTATCGCGACGGCGTGAAGGAAGGGTTTGTCGGCATGATCAACGACAACGCGTCAATCGACCGCATCGAGGCCTTGCGTGGACCGAGTTCGCTACTCGCGGGCGTCGTGGAGCCCGGCGGGATGATCATTCAGATTAGCAAGCGGCCGCGCACCAAAGCCGAGACCAACGTGAAGCGCAGCCTCGGCTCCGGGGCATACTTGCGGGTGGAGGTCGACGTGAATGTTCCGGTGACCCCAAAGTTTGCTCTGCGCGCCGTCGCGGCCTGTCAGGATGGCAACAGCTGGCGGGCGTTTGAGAGAAGCACGCGCCGGGTGGGCTACTTCGCTGGTGTCTAGCGGCTCACGACCAACACGATCATCAATGCGCGCCCCGAGACGATCAAGTATGAGGCCAACGTCGCGCTCCCCATCCCCGGCATCCGGATCCCCACCACGGCCACGGTAAGGAGTGCCACCGCGGCTCCGACGGTCGGCGCGTAGGCCTTTGGCTATGTGCCTGAGAGCATCGTGCCGTGGGACTTCAATCCCTTCGGGCCCACTAATCTTCGCACGCAGGAAACCATCCGGGTGAGCGCCGATATTCAGCATCGGTTCAACGAAATGTTTTCCCTGCGCGGCGCGACGGCGTGGTCGAAGAGTGATCGCCGCGATCTCCGCCTCTCCGGCAGTGCCGCGACGATCATTGCGCGTTTGCTCAATCCCGCGCTTGGCAACGCCGCGGGCAATGTCGCGGCCGACGAAATTCGTTGGTCGGCAACAAAGGACGACGAGACGTGGGATATTGGGAGCTATGCCACCGATCTCCGAGGTAAGTTTGATTATTTCGGCCTCAAGCATGAGGCCGTCCTCGGGCTTGAGCGGATCGAGTCCCGCGCGTGGCGTGATCGGGCCGATACTCCGAATTCTACGAGCACTGCGCTCGGTGCCGCGCCCTCGACTAACCCCAATGCCCTGACGCGTTACAAGTTTCCGACGTCGCAAAGCGGAGCGCTGGCGTCGAATGCGTTTCAGCCCGCGTGGGCTGAGATGACGGACTTGGCCCGCTATTCCAGCCCCAACAGTTATGTGGCGCAAGATGTGGTCCGCAGGGTCGTGTCCTTCACACATGTGGTCAGCACGAACAACGATCGCTGGCACCTGTTGGCGGGTGTTCGGCGCGATCATGGCGCCAACGCCGCGACGACCGGTACCACGGTGCAGTCGCCGTGACCCAGCAACTGCCCTACGAAAACGCGACCTCCGGCACCGTCGGCTTGCTTTTTTGGTCCTTGGCAAGCGCTCTCGGTTTACGCGTCGTCGAGCAATTCGTTTTCCGGTGGGCCGACCGGCGTCGATGTTTATGGCAGCCTCCTGACCAAGCCCGAGTCGGGGCAGAGTTTTGAATTTGGCGCAAAGACGTCGTTCCTCGACGGCCGACTGGGTTTCGAGACGGCGGTGTTTCAGCTGAACCGCACCAATACCCGCCGCCAATTGGGTGATGCGGAGATCATTTCCATTCTGGGCTTCCTGTCCAGTGGAGCGCGGAGCACGCAGGACAACGGGGAGAAATCCCGCGGCATCGAAGGCCAACTCCTCTTCGCGCCGTTCCGCGGTTACCAAATCTCCACGAACTATTCCTACATCGATACCGCGCTCGTTTCGCCGGACAACCGCATCCGCGCCGGAGGCCCGATCACCGGTCGCCCCCGTTCGAATGGCAGTCTGTTTCACAAATACGCGGGGCAGGGCGGACTGCTGAAAGATTGCTCGTTCAACCACGCGATTGGGTGGGTCGATGGCTTCCGCGCCGACAGGATCAGCGGCACGACCGGACTCGTAACGAATTACATTCCCGGTTATATCCGCGTCGATCTGGGGGCGGGCTACCGGTGCAGGCTCGGGGGAAAGCCCTTCACGTTCGCGCTCTCGGTGCGGAACGTCGAAAACAAGCAAATCATGGAGGGTCTCCAGAGCAAAGTCGACCGGCGCAGCTATCGCTTCAGCACCTCCACGAAATTTTAGGGCTAATCTCGACCCCGCCGCGCTGTTCGGCATAACCCCTATCCGTCCTATGTCGCTGTTGCCCCTTTTTGACCTCTCGTTGATTGCCCGCGCCACGCGGCCGGCCCTGGAGTTTGAGGGCGGGGACGGACGGCGGAGTGCGTTTACGTTTGGTGATTTGGAAACGCGGAGCAATCGGCTCGCCCACCTGCTCCGTGCGCGCGGCATGAAGGCGGGAGATCGGGTCGCGTTTTTTCTGCAAAACCGGGTCGAGGTGATCGATCTCTGGCTCGCGGGGGCCAAGCTCGGCCTGATCATCGTGCCGGTCAATGTGCTCTACCGGGAGCGCGAGCTCACGCACATCGTGCGCGACGCCGAGCCCACGGCGGTCGTTACGTCGCGCGACCTAGCGGCGCTGCTGCCGGCCGATGTCGTCGGGTGGGACGTGGACGCACTGGTCGCGGAAGCGGCCGCGCAACCCGGCACGCGCATCGCTGTGCCTGCGGATGCCGAGACCCCGATGGCGCTCATCTACACGTCGGGCACGACCGGTGCGTCAAAAGGGGCGTTGCTCACCCAGGGGAACTTTGCGACCAACGCGCTCACGCTGGTGACGGCATGGGATATTACCGCTGCCGATCGTTACCTCGCGACCTTGCCGCTCTTTCATGTGCACGGGCTGGCGAACGGGCTGCACTGTTGGCTCTTCAGCGGCTGTCACATGCGCCTGCTCGAACGTTTCGAGCACAGGAAGGCACCGGTGTGGTTCGACGAGTATCGGCCGACGCTATTTTTCGGCGTGCCGGCAATGTTCATCCGCTTGCTGGAGCTTCCGCCGCAGGTGGCGCGGCAGATCGGCGCACGGTTGCGCCTCGCGGTGTCCGGCTCGGCGCCGTTGCCGGCGGAGGTGCACGAAAAATTCCGCCAGCTCTACGGCTCGGTGATTCTTGAGCGCTATGGGATGACCGAGACGTTGATGAACATTGGAAATCCTTACGCGGGGGAGCGCCGCCCGGGCACGGTTGGGCTGCCGCTGGCGCACGTCGCGGTGCGGATTTGCGATGAAGCCAATGCCGTCGTGCCCGATGGGACGACGGGCGAAGTCTGGGTGAAAGGTCCGAATGTGTGTGCGGGTTACTGGCGGCGTCCTGAGGCGACGGCGGCGGCGTGGAGCGAGGGCTGGTTTCGCACGGGCGACATTGGTGTGCGCGCGGCGGACGGCTACTTCACGCTCCAGGGTCGACGTAGCGACCTGATCATCTCTGGCGGTTTCAATATCTATCCCCGCGAGATCGAGGAGCTGATTCTTGAACAACCGGGCGTGCACGAAGCGACGGTCGTGGGCGTCGCTGATCCCGTGCGCGGCGAAGTGCCGGTGGCCTACGTGGTGGTGGACGCCGCGACCTTCGATGAGGCCGCCACCGTGGCGTGCCTGCGCACGCAGCTCGCATCGTTCAAGCAACCACGCGCGTTTGTGCGGGTGGCGGTGATTCCGCGCACCGCGTTGGGCAAGGTGCAGAAACATCTGCTCACATCGACTCCGCCCGCACCATGAGCCCTGCCACGCTTTCGTTGTGCGCGCTGCTGGCCGTGATCGTCCTCAGTCTGACGTCGCGGATTAACGTCGGCATTCTCGCCGTGGCGTTGGCGTTTCCCGTGGGAATTTATGCGGCGGGGTGGAAAGCCGACGCGGTGCTCGGGCTTTTTCCCTCGTCGCTGTTTCTCACCTTGGCCGGGGTGACGCTGCTGTTTGGCATCGCCCAGATCAACGGCACACTCGGCGTGCTCGCGCGACGTGGCGTGCGGCTTTGCGGCGGCACGCCCTCGCTGTTACCGCCGTTGTTTTTTGGATTGGCCTGTGTGCTGTCGATGATTGGCCCGGGCGCGATCGCGGCCAGCGCCCTGGTCGCGCCGCTGGCGATGACCGCCGGGATTACGGCGGGCGTGTCGCCGTTTCTGATGGCGCTGATGGTCGCGAATGGCGCCAATGCCGGCAACTTGTCACCCTTCAGCGCGGTGGGAGTGATTGTGCAGGCGCAGATGCACAAGGCGGGATTGCCGCACAACGACTGGAGTATTTTTGCGGCAAACTTCGTCGCGCATGCGCTCGTGGCGGGAGCCGCCTATCTGTTGTTCGGCGGCCTCAAACTCCTGCGGGCGCCACGCGTGGCGGCGGTCGCAGTCGATGATGCGAGGCTGACGGGCCGGCAGTGGTTTACCTTAGGCGTATTGGCGGTGTGGATCGCGGGCGTCGTGATGCTCAAGATCAATCCGGGCCTCTCGGCGTTCGCGGCGGCAGCGTTGCTGATCATGGCGCGCGCGGAGGAAGATCAGGCGGCGGTGGCGTCCGTGCCTTGGTCGGTGCTGCTCATGGTTTCGGGAGTGAGCGTATTGGTCGGCGTCTTGGAGAAGACTGGCGGTATGGATTTATTTTCGTCGCTCCTCGCGAAAATTGCCACGCCCGGCACGGCCAACGGCGCGATGGCGTTCGTGACCGGGTTGATCTCCACCTACAGCTCCACGTCGGGCGTGGTGTATCCGGCCTTTCTACCGATGGTGCCCGGATTGGTCGAGAAACTGGGTGGCGGAAATCCGCTGGAGATTGCGCTCAGCATTAATGTCGGTGCGGCCATCGTGGATGTGTCGCCGCTGTCGACCATCGGTGCGCTCTGCATCGCGGGGCTGCCGGCGGGCGGCGATGCGAAGAAACTTTTCCGGCAAATGTTGCTGTGGGGCTTGGCGATGATTGTCGTCGGCGCGCTGTTCTGCCAGTTCTTCATCCGTTTTTTTACCCTATGAAAACTCACGCCCTGCGCTGCCTGTTTCTAATTTTGGTCGCTCCGTGCTTCGTCCGAGCCGCCGACGATGCGGCGAAACGTTGGACGCAATATGAGCCGTCGTTCAAGGCCTTCGCCGAGGCGGATCTCGCGCAGCCCCCGGTCAAAGGCGGCATACTCTTCGCCGGTAGCAGTATTTTTCGCCAATGGAAAGAGGTCGCCGACCACATGGCGCCGCTGCCCGTATTGAACCGTGCATTTGGCGGGTCGCGCACGGGTGACCAGCTCGCGCGCTTCGATCAATTGGTGCCGGTTTATGAGCCCAAGGTGATTGTCTACTACTGTGGCAGCAATGATCTCAACGCGAAGCCGGCGGATGAGCCCGATGTGATCTTCGCCCGATTCCGCGAGTTCTCCGAGCGGGTGCGTGCCCGCAATCCTGCTACGCGTCTGATCTACGTCACGGCCACGCGTTCGCCGGATCGCGTCCTGCGGTGGGCGCAGGTGGATCACTACAATGCTCTGGCGCGTGCTTATTGTGCGGTCACTCCGGGCCGGACGTTTATCGACATCAACCCCGCGTTGGTGGATGCCAACGGGCACCCGCGGCTCGATCTCTACATCGCCGACAAACTTCACTTTCACCCACCGGCCTACGTGGCGTTTACCGCGATCATCAAGCCGGTGTTGGCGCGTGTGTGGGCAGAGGCGAAGGCCGGGCCGTGAACGCGTGACCGGGAGCGCGGCGCAGCTGATGGGGTTGACGGAAAATACCGCGGTTGGAAACCCCTCGTTAAGTCAGGATTTCTTTCACGACTTTGCCGAAGACATCGGTGAGGCGGTAGCGGCGGCCTTGGAATTTGTAGGTGAGGCGTTCGTGATCGATGCCGAAGAGGTGGAGGATGGTCGCGTGCAGGTCGTGGATGTGTACGGGGTCTTTCGTGATGTTGTAGCCGTAGTCGTCAGTTTCGCCGTAGGTCACGCCGGGTTTCACGCCGCCGCCGGCCATCCAGAGCGAGAAACAACGCGGGTGGTGATCGCGGCCAAAGTTGTTCGCGGTCATCGGGCCTTGGCAGTAGTTGGTACGGCCGAATTCGCCGCCCCAGATGACGAGGGTGTCGTCCAACATGCCGCGGGCTTTGAGGTCGGCGACGAGGGCGGCGGCGGGTTGGTCGGTCTGCAGGCACTCGCGCTTGATGCCGCCGGGGAGGCCGCCGTGGTGGTCCCAGTCTTGGTGATACAGCTGGATGAATTTCACGCCGCGCTCGGCGAGCCGCCGGGCGAGCAGACAGTTAGCGGCGAAGGAGCCGGGTTTGCGCGCGTCGGGGCCGTAAGAATCGACGACGTGGGCGGGCTCATTTTTGAGGTCGGTGACTTCGGGGACGCTCGTCTGGAGGTTGAAGGCCATCTCGTAGTTGGCGATGCGCGCGGAGATTTCGACGTCGGGCGTGCCGGCGAACTGGTGCTCGTGCAACTC
>CAMBVX010000226.1 GCA_945871085.1 Opitutus sp. GAS368
ATGCCTGCCGCGCCCTTCGAGGTGAGCAACATCACGGCGAGCAGCCCGATCTGATCCATCAGGCTCATCGGCGTATCGGTCGCTTGCGCGAGGAAAAGCGCGGCGCACGTGAGGTAGATGCACGTGCCGTCGAGATTGAACGAGTAGCCCGCCGGCACGACGACGCCCACGACGGGCTTGGCGCAGCCCACGCGCTCGAGTTTCTCCATGAGCCCCGGCATCGCCGCCTCGGACGACGAGGTGCCGAGCTGGATAAAAATCTCCTCCTTGATGTGACGGATCACTCTCCAGAACCGGAAGCCCGCCGCGCGCGCCACGCCGCCGAGCACCAGCACGATGAACAGCGCGCAGGTGATATAGACCGTCAGCAGCAGTTGCCCCAGCGACACCAGTGAACCGATGCCGAATTTACCGATCGTAAACGCCATCGCGCCAAACGCCCCGATCGGCGCGAGCCGCGTGATGAACCACACGATGCCAAACATCACCCGCGCGATTTCGTTGAGCAGGTTCATCACCGGCCGGCCGTGCTCGCCGATGCGCGCCAGCGCGAACCCGAAGAGCAACGCCAGCAGCAGCACCTGGAGGATTTCGCCCTCGGCAAACGCGCTGACAAAAGTCTTCGGAATGACGTTCAGGAAAAAACCGACCGTGCTCTGCGCCTTGCCCTGCGTGATGTAGGATTCGACCTGCTTCGTATCGAGCTTGGAGGCGTCGAGGTGCATGCCGTCGCCGGGCCGCACGACGTTGGCCACGACGAGCCCGATGATCAGCGCGACGGTTGTGAGCGTCACAAAATACGCCAACGCCCGCAGCCCCACGCTGCCGAGGCGCTTGAGGTCGCCCATGCCGGCGATGCCCGCCACCACCGTGCAAAAGATGATCGGCGCGATGATCATCTTGATGAGCTTGATGAAGCCGTCGCCGAGCGGCTGGAGCGCGATCCCCCACTGCGGTTTCAGCCAGCCAATAAAAATACCCAACGCGATCGCGACCACGACCTGCAGGTAAAGTGTGTCGCGTTTCTTCGGCGCGGCGTCAGCCGTCAGATCGGGGGCGGGGTGCATCGGGGCGCGACGTTGGGCGGAGCTCCGCCGACCGTCAAAGCCTTGTTTGCTCAAACAGGTTGCCTCTCCACGCTCGCGACGTTTGCGTCGCAGTCTCTCCCTGCCAGTCCCGCAGCCAGATTGCCTGAAACCGTCCTCACCTCGGAGCGTCTTTGCGCCAGCGAACGTCCCCCAATCCACCCACCACCCTTTTCCCCATGTCCACTCCTCCCGCCGACTACCCCGACCACCACGCCAATGACCCGCACACGTGCCACGGCATCTCGACCGATCTCTCGGACTATTTCCTGACGCGTCGGCAGTTTCTGAACCGCATGGGCATGGGCGTCGGCGCTCTCTCGCTCGCCGGCATTCTCGACCCCCGCGACCTCGCCGCCGCCCAGCCTGGCGCGAAAGCCGTCACCGGCCCGCTCTCGCCTCACGCCTCCCATTTTCCCGGTAAGGCCAAGGCCGTCATCCACATTTTTGCCCAGGGCGCCCCGTCCCACGTCGACACGTGGGACCCCAAGCCCTCGCTCACCCGCTTGAACGGCAAGAGCATCCCCGGCGGCGACATCGCCCTCGGCTCACCCTTCAAGTTTTCCAAATACGGTCAGAGCGGCCTCGAAGTCAGCGATGTCTTCGCCAAAACCGCCGCGCACGCCGATGACCTGGCCGTCATCCGCTCGATGTGGACGGACATTCCCGCCCACGAGGTCGCCACCGTGTTTATGAACACGGGCTCCCTGCGTATTTCCAAACCCAGCATGGGTTCCTGGCTCGTCTACGGCCTCGGCACCGAAAATCAAAACCTCCCCGGTTTCATCGCCCTCCGTGGCGGCGGCCTCCCGCCCGGTGGTGCCGCGAACTACGCGTCCGCCTTCCTCCCCGGCGTCTACCAAGCCACGAGCATCAACACGCAAGCGCCCACCGTGCCGTTGATGATCCAAAACATTCGCAACACCTATGTCGGCAAGTCGGAGCAGCGCCGCCAGCTGGACATGATTCATCAGCTGAATGAGGTCCACGCGCAAAACCTCCAACGCGATGCCGCCCTCGAGACGCGCCTCGAAAGTTACGAGATCGCCTTCCGCATGCAGGCCGAGTCCCTCGACGCCTTCGACATTATCAAAGAGTCCGAGGCGACCCGCGCGGCTTACGGCATCGGGGCTCCCGGTGGCGGTGGCGGTCGCGGTGCCGGCACCAACGAGACCGGTAAACAACTCCTCATCGCCCGCCGCCTCATCGAGCGCGGCGTCCGCGTCGTGCAAGTCTGGCACCAGGGCTGGGATCATCACCAGGACCTCCAGACGCGCCTCGCCACCAAAGCCGGCGAAATCGACCAACCGCTCGCCGCCCTCATCACCGACCTCAAGCAGCGCGGCCTCCTCGACTCCACCCTCGTCGTCTGGGGCGGTGAATTCGGCCGCAAGCCCACCCGCGATCGCAACGGCTCCGACAACCCCGGTCGCGATCATAACGCCAAGGCGTTCTCCATGGTCATGGCCGGCGGCGGTATCAAGGGCGGCACGGTCCACGGCGCGACGGACGAATTTGGGGCCGCGTCCATCGTGAACAAGGTTCACCCGCACGATCTCCACGCCACGATGCTGCACGCGATGGGCCTCGACCACACGAAGCTCACCTATCGTTTCAACGGCCGCGATTTCCGCCTCACCGACGTCGCCGGAAACGTGGTCAAACCCCTCCTCGCATGACCCCGGTCCACCTCTCCCGTACCCGCGAGCGCCAGCGAGTGGATTCCCCCTCGTTCTCGTTCCTCGTTCTCGTTCTCGTTCTCTCGTCCGTGGCTTCCCGCGCCGCCGACCTGCCCGCCGGCCACCCCACCGTCAAAGCCGCCATCGCCCCCGCCGATCTCCAATTCTTCGAAGCAAAAATCCGCCCGCTCCTCGCCGAGAAGTGCTACAAGTGCCACAGCAACGAGAGCGAAAAAGTCAAAGGCGGCTTCCTCCTCGATACCCGCGAAGCCGTCCTCGCCGGCGGCAACACCGGCCCCGCCATCGTCCCCGGCAAACCCGATGACTCCCTCCTCATCCAAGCCATCCGTTACAAAGACGAGGACCTCCAGATGCCGCCCAAGGGCGAAAAGCTTTCCGACCAGCAAATCGCCGATCTCACCGAGTGGGTCCGCCGCGGTGCGCCCGATCCCCGCACCAACCTCGCCGCCGGCGCCGCAGCTGCCTACGCCGGCGTGGGCAAGAATCACTGGGCCTTCAAGCCCGTGAAAAAGCCCGCGCTCCCTGCCGTCCAAAATTCCGCATGGATCAAAAACCCCATCGATAACTTCGTCCTCGCCAAACTTGAGGCCAAGAGCATGGGCCCGAATATCGCCGCGGAAAAGACGACTCTCATCCGCCGCGTTTACTTCGATCTCATCGGCTTGCCCCCGCACCCCGCTGACGTCCAAGCGTTCATCAAAGACACCTCCCCCGACGCCTACACCAAGGTCGTCGACCGCCTCCTCGCTGCCCCCTCTTACGGCGAACACTGGGCCCGCTACTGGCTCGATGTTGCCCGCTATTCCGACACCAAGGGCGACGCCCCGAAGCAGGACGATAACCGCTTCCCCCACGCGTGGACCTACCGCGACTTCGTGATCGACGCCCTCAACGCCGACTTGCCCTACGATAAATTTATCCTCGCTCAACTCGCTGGTGACTACCTCACCGCGCACCTCGAAAAACAGTCCAAACTCAAGCCCTCGCCGTCCGCCGCCCGCTCAGCCGTGATCCCGAACGTCGCCGGTAAACTCGCCCACGACTCCGCCGATCCCCTCATTGAACTCCCGAAAATGGAGGTCACCGCCAGCCGCCCCGACACCCGCTGGCCACTGGCCGCGCTCGGCTTTCTTTCCCTCGGCAATCAGTTCAACGGACGCAAAGAAGACATCATCGGCGACCAAATCGACGTCACGAGCAAAGCCTTTCTCGGTCTCACGGTCGCCTGCGCCCGCTGCCACGACCACAAATTCGACCCGATCCCCACGAAGGACTACTATTCTCTCTACGGTATTTTCGCGAACACGATGACGCCGACCGAACTCCCGCTGCTCGCTTCCGGCGCTCCCCAAACCGCCGACTACCTCGCTTATCTCGAAAAATACCGGGCGCTCGAAAAGAAAGGCGAAGATCTGAAAAATCAGCGCATCGAATTGGCCAAGTCGGTCCGTGCCGGTGGCGGCAAAGGCAAGGGGGGCGCCAACGCCAATCCCGAAGCCCGCCAGAAGCTCCAACAGCTCCAGCGCACCGACCGGGAATACTCCCGCGAAGTCACCGACCTTGAGCTCACTCACCCCGGGGCCCCGCAGCGCGCCAACGCCGTGACCGACGTGCCCCGCTCCCGCGATTACCCCGTCCTCCTCCGGGGCGAAAATGCCAACAAAGGCGACATCGTCCCTCGCCGGTTCTTGGAGATTCTCTCCACGGATCCCAAGAAACGCCCGGTGTGGAACCAGGGCTCCGGCCGCCTCCAGCTCGCCCAAGCCATCATCGATCCGAAGAACCCGCTGACGGCCCGCGTCATGATGAATCGCCTTTGGCAGCAACACTGGGGCACCGGCTTCGTGGATACGCCCGATGACCTCGGCAACATGTCGTCCCCCCCGACGCACCCCGAACTCCTCGACTGGCTCTCCGCCACCTTTGTCGAAAACCAATGGTCCATCAAATCGATGCACCGCCTCATCGTCCTCAGCGCCTCCTACCAGCAGAGCAGCGCGCCCAACCCCAGTTACGTCGAACTCGACCCCAACAATAAATATCTCTGGCGCTACAATCTTCGCCGCATGGATTTTGAGGAACTCCACGACTCCCTCCTCGCGATCACCGGCGAACTCGACCGCCTGCGCGGCGGTAAGCCCGTCGCCATCAGCAGTGAAGCCTTCGCGAAACGCCGCGCGATCTACACCCTGATCGACCGCACCAACCCCCCCGAACTTCTCACTCAGTTCGACTTCCCCAGCCCCGACGTTCCCTCCGGTCGCCGCTACGAAACCCTCGTGCCGCAACAGGCCTTGTTTTTGATGAACAGCCCGATGGTCATCGAGACCGCGCGTAAACTCGTCGACCGCGCCGCCTTCGCCGAGCTCAAGACCGACGACCTCCGCGTGACCTCGCTTTACCTCGCCATCTTCCAGCGCTGGCCGACGAAGAAAGAAGTCGATATCGGTCTCCGCTATGTGAAGGCCAACCCCACCGGCAAGGAAGTCGTGCTCACCTCCGAAATGCCCGCCGCCAAAGCCTCCGCCCGCGACGCCCGCATGGCCGAGAAAAAAACCAAGGCCCCCAAGGTCAACCCGAAGTTTAATACCCAAGTCGGCGGCGTCTTCGACAATCAACCGCTCGACGCGTGGGCGAAGCTCGCCCACGCCCTCTTCCAGTCGAACGAGGCGATGTTCTACAACTAAAGGAGGGCGCGGTCTCCGCCCCGCCTTGTTGACCATCGCGAGGCGCGCTTGTTGGTCATCGCGCGGAGCGTAGCGCCGCGGCGATCCAGCTGCCCTTATACCAACGTCCTTTGAACGCTGGGCTTTTCGGTAGCCGCGAGCGCCAGCGAGTGGACGGATCACCCCTCGCTGGCGCTCGCGGCTACCCGGTAAATCAAAGTCTGAATCATTTGAGCGATTGATATTACCGCGCATTTCGCGCCGCAACTCCGCCTCCCGCGCGAGCCCTCTCCGGCTCGCGCTTTTTCCTTTTCACGCTCGCGGCCGGGAGGGTTTGCGTTTTCTTTTCCCCGCCTCCGCGTCTCCTCAGTTCATTCAATCCCGCCCGACCATGCTCCATCCGCTCCGCGCCCTCGCGCACCTCACCACTGCGCTCGTCTCGGCCCTCGCTCTCGCCCTGTTCGCGCCGGTCGCCCAAGCTCAATCCGCGACCACGGCGACGGTCACTGGCCGCGTCCAAAACCAGGCCGCCAACCTCTCCCTGGAGAATGCCCGCATCACCGTTGCCGGCACGACGCGCGAAGCGTTCACCGATGCCTTCGGTGAATACCGCCTCGCCGGTCTCACTCCCGGCAACATCACCCTCACCGTGTTTTCCACCGGCCTCGCGCCGCAGACTGCCACGGTCGCGGTCCTCGCCGGCTCGACCGCCCAACGCGACTTTGCCCTCGTCCCCGTCTCGACGCCTGGTTCCGCTCCGTCTGCCCGCACTGCCGCCGCCGACGGCACCGTGAAACTCGACTCGTTCGTCGTCGCCGCCGCGCGTGAAACCAACGCCGCCACGATCGCCATCAACGAGCAGCGCTTCGCCGGCAACATCAAGACCGTCCTCTCCACCGACGCCCTCGGCGACGTGATTCAAAACAACCTTGGCGAGTTCGTGAAATTCCTCCCCGGCGTCGATGTCGGCACCGACCAGATGAACACCGTCTCGATCGGCCTCCGCGGCCTCCCCGCCACCTACACCAATATCGCCCTCGACGGCGACGACGTGAATACCGCCGGCGCCGGCGGTTTCTCCCGCAGCACTTCACTCCAGGCGATCTCGCTCAACAACGCCTCCCGTATCGAGATTACCAAAGTTCCTTCGCCCGACATGCCCGCCTCCAGCCTCGGCGGTTCCATCAACATGGTCAGCCGCACCGCCTTCGAGGCCCGCCGTCCCGAGTTCCGCTTCAAAGCCTATATTAACCAAAATTCCCACCAAGTCGGCCTCCACCGTAAACCCGGCGGCGGCGATGGCGACGACCAGCGCAAAACTTTCCACTACCAGCCCGACTTCGATTTCTCCTACACCGTCCCCGTCTCGAAGACCTTCGGCTTCTCCATCAACGCCGTGAAGAACGACCAGTTCGGTTCCGCCCGCCGCATCAACCGCAGCTTCAACACCGCCGTCACCGCCGCCACCAATCCTCTCCGCGCCACCGTCGACAACCCTTACCTCGCGAGCCTCGCCTACAACGTCTTTCCCGTCTTCGAACATCGCTACGCCCTCGGCACGCGCCTCGATTGGAAGGCCACCCCCGTCGACGTGTTTTCGTTTTCCGCCGGCGGCAACTGGCTCGTGCAAGACTACGAACAGCACAATTTCACGATCAACACCGGTACCAATCCCGTCGCGTGGGGCGAGGACTTCACGCGCGGTCGCCCCGGCTCCGGCTCCGCCAACGTCAACAACACGGCCCGCTACGTTCGCGTCCGCAATTCCATCCTCCGCCTCAGCCACCGCCACATCGGCCCGCTCTGGGACTTCACCGGCAGCCTCGGCTACAACGTTTCCGACCAGAGTTACCGCGCCATTTCTCACCGCCAGTTCGAGACCGCCTCCGCCCGCATCCAAGGCGCCACCGTCGATCTCGACGGCTACAGCCAATACCTTCCGGGCCTCGTTACCGTACGCAACGCCGCCGGCCAAGTCGTCGATCCCTTCGACCTCAACAGCTACACGTTTTTCCTCAACGGCGCCAACGGCACCCGCGAAAACGACAGCGTCGGCAAGAGCGCCCGCTACGATGCGAAGCGAAAATTCTTCACCGCCAAAACCAACTTCTCCCTCAAGGCCGGCCTCTCCACCAACGACAGTTACCGCGGCCGCAGCACCGGTTCGTTCAACCCCGTCTACGTCGGTCGCGACGGCATCGCCAACAATGCCGACGACAGCACGACTCAGACGCCCTTCAGCCTCCTCAACGAGGCGATGCTCTCCTTCCCCATGCCCCGCAAGGCCCCGCAGGCCCAGTTCGTCAGCGGCCGCCGCGCCTGGCAGCTCTACGAGCAATATCCCCAGTATTTCAATACGCTCACCAATCGCCGCACCGACGTCCGCGCCGACCTCACCACGACCGAGCAGATGGTCGAGCGCCTCGACGCCGCGTATATCATGGGCGACTTCTCTCTCCTCAATAACCGCCTCCGCGTCGTCACCGGCGTCCGCTACGAACGCACCACCGACGACGGCAAAACCGTTCTCCAGGACAACAACGCCCGCTACCGCCAAGACGCCGCCGGCAACCTCATCCTCGACGCCGCCAAGCGCCCGATCCTCATTTATCCCGCCGCCTCCATCAACACCACCACCCCCGAAGGCGTTGCCAACGGCATTGCGGAAGACGCGCTCGTTTACAAAAAACTCGGTGCCCGTTTGCAGAAGGAATACGCCGGTTATTACCCCAGCCTCAACGCCAGCTACAACCTCACCACCAACCTCGTCAGCCGCCTCGGCCTCGCGCAGACCGTCGGTCGTCCTGATTTCGGCAACATTCTCGGCGCGACGAATATCAACCAAGTGGACTTCGATCCTGCCAGCAACACGACCGGCTCCGCCCTCGGCACCATCACCACCAAAAACCCCGCGCTGAAACCCTGGACCGCCAACAGCCTCGACGTCCGTCTCGAATACTACACGCCCAACGGCGGCGAAATCTCCGCCGGCTTCTTCCGCAAGCAGATCAAAAATTCCTTCGCCACCCGCAACTTCATCGCGACCCCCGAGTTCCTTGAGACCATCGGCCTCGGCGAAGAATACACCGACTTCCAGGTCAACGCCCCGATCAACGTCGCCGGCATCACGCACATCAACGGCTGGGAATTCAACATCAACGCCCCGCTCACCACGTTCACGTCGCTGGCCTTCGCCCGCGCCATCCGCCTCTTCGCCAACACGACCCTCGTCACCAACCGCAGTCCCGCCGAAGCCGACTTCCGTGGCTTCACCCCCAAACTCATCAACTGGGGTTTCAACTACAACCGCCGCGGCCTCTCCCTCATGGCCAAATGGACCCTCGTCGGCAAAAAACGCGTCGGCACGATCGCCGCGGGCAACATCGGCGCCGCCGGTTGGAACTACCAAGCCGAGCGCCTCCGTCTCGACCTCTCCGGCGACTACCGCCTGAACGCCCGCTACGGCCTCTACTTCACCGCCCGAAATATTTTCAACGACCGCGATCAAAACTACGCCTACGCGATCGGCAGTCCCCGCTACGTGAAGTTCGCCGCTGAAGGCGAATACGGCGTAAACTTCCAAGTCGGCATCAAGGGTAACTTCTAGTCCGCCTGGAGCGGCGGTTTCCCCACCGCCGTCCGCCCGTAAGGCCGGACTCTTGTGGGGCGGGCTGCACGCCCGCCATCCGGTGCCAGGTCCGTGTCAAAGTCGTTTTCCCGATCTTGCTCGTTCCTCTTTATCTTTCTCTTTCGTCAGGGTTTTCCGCCAGGAGAGAAAGCTTGAGCGCAAGAGGGAAGAGAATGATTACTGCGAACGACACCGGCTTTGACCCCGCCCGCGATCCGGTCCCCTGCCTCCACCGCCCCCTTGCGCGCTCGCCTTCCCCGCGCTCACTTCTCGCCGTGACCCTCGCCGAAAAACTCACTCAACTCACCGCCGACCTCGCCATCATCGATGATCCGCAGGAACGCCTCGGCGTAGTCGTCGACCGCGCGAAAAAACTCCCGCTCCTCGCTGACACCGAGCGCACTGACGCCCACCGCGTCCGCGGCTGCATCTCTCTCGTCCACCTCGTCGGCGAAGTCCGTGACGGCCACTGCTACTTCCGCTGCGAAGCCGACGGACCCCTCGTTCGCGGCCTCGTCGCCCTTCTCTGTAATTTCTACAGCCACGCCACGCCCGCCGACATTGCCGCCTTCGACCCCGATCCCCTCGAAGCCCTCGACCTCGCAAGAAACCTCAGCCCCACCCGCCGCCACGGCCTCGCCAGCGCCCGTGCCACCATCCGCGCCTTCGCCGAAAAACACATTTAGTCGTTCCGGCGGTTTTCCTTCCGTGTGTTCCGTGGGCATTTCATCCTTCCGATGCCTCCTCTCTACGACGCCCACCTCCACTTCCAGTTCGACGCCCTCGTCCCGCATCACGCTACCGTCGTCGCCGATTTGATCCGCGCGGGCGTCCGCGCCGTCGTGGTCAACGCCACCAACGAAGAGGAATTCCCCGTCGTGGCCGCCCTCTGCGCCCGCCTCTCCGCGCCAAGCCCACACCCAACTCCGGGCGCTCAACTCTCAGCTCTCAGCTCTCAACTTCCTGGTCCCTTCACCCTCCTCCCCAGCTACGGCCTCCACCCCTGGGATTGCGGCAACCGCAGCGCCGGCTGGCTCCGCCTCCTCCGCGCCGCACTGCTCGCCGATCCGCGCGCCGGCGTTGGTGAGATCGGTCTCGACCGCTGGATCATCGACGGCGTTCGCCCCGACGATCCCCGCCTCGCCGGCCTCCGCGTCGCCCCGCTCGCGGAGCAAGCCGCAGTCTTCGCCGCCCAACTCGACCTCGCCGCCGAGCTGAACCGCCCCGCCTCGATCCACGCCACGCAAGCCTACGGTGCCGCCCTTGACGTTCTGCGCGCCGCGCCCCGCCTGCCCGCCTGCGGTTTCCTGATGCATGGCTACGGCGGCCCGGCTGAGATGATTAAACTCTTCGCCGACCTCGGCGCCTATTTTTCCTTCAACGTCGAGTGGCTCGCCCCGCGCCACGCTGCGCGCCTCGAGAATTTCCGTGCCATCCCCGCCGACCGCCTCCTCGTCGAAACCGACGCCCCGGCGACAGCCCCGACGCCCGAGCGCAATCGTTTCCCCCTCGGCGAAACCCCCGACGGCACGATCATCAACCACCCCGCCAACCTCGTTGTCGCTTACGAAGCCCTCGCCGAACTCCGTGGCGTCTCCCTCAATTCCCTCGCCACCCAAGTCGCCGCCAACTTCCGCCACCTTTTCGACTCGGGGACCGCGTTGTTCCGTCCTTCAGCGTTCGGCGTTAAGCGTTAAAGGTTGAGCGTTCGCCGCCTTCGCTCCCACGTTTCACCACTCGCCATGCACGCCCTCCGTCTCCCGCTCTTTCTTTCCCTTCTCCTCCCGCACGCCGCCTGCGCCCTGCCGCCCGAACAGGAAAAATTCTGGAGCGAACTGCGCGTGCTCTGCGGCCAGGCCTACGCCGGAAAAATCGCCGAAAGCACCAGTGCCACCGACTCCGCCTTCGCCGATCAAACCCTCGTCATGCACGTGCGCGCCTGCGGTGAAAACGAAATCAAGATCCCGTTCCACGTCGGCGAAAACCGCTCGCGCACCTGGGTGATCACGCGCACCGCGACCGGTCTCCGACTCAAGCACGACCACCGCCACGAGGACGGCACTGCGGACAAGATCACCCAATACGGCGGCGATACCGCGACCGTCGGCACCGCGACCCAGCAAGATTTTCCCGCCGACACCCTGACCGCCGAATTGATCCCCGCCGCCAAGACCAACGTCTGGTCTTTTCTTTTCTCACCGCAGAAATCCTTCAGCTACCGCCTCGTCCGCGAGTCCGAAGGCCGCCGCTTCCGCGTCGAGTTTGACCTCACGAAACCTATCTCCGCTCCACCCGCCCCTTGGGGCCACCCCTGAT
>CAMBVX010000227.1 GCA_945871085.1 Opitutus sp. GAS368
AGAAACGGCACGCGCACGCCGCCTTCGTAGACGGTGCCCTTCTTCTCGCGCAGCGGCGTGTTGACAGAGCCGTTCGGGACCAACGGCCCACCATTGTCACTGAAAAAAAACACGAGGGTCCGCTCCGCCTGTCCCGACTCTCGCAACGCGCCGAGCGCATCGCCCACCGCATCATCCATCAGACTCATTTGGGCCGCGTAGGCGCGCCGTTTCGGATCGGCGATGGCCGCAAACCGCGCGAGCCGCTCTGGCGTCGGTTCGTTCGGCGAATGCGGGGCGTTGAACGCCAAATAGAGAAACCACGGCTCGCTCTTATGCCGCCGCACAAACGCCGCCGCCTCCTGCCCGAGTGCCGTCGTCAGGTGCTCCGGCGGCTCCACCGCCACCCCGTTGCGCTCGACCGGCACAGTGTATTCGACCGCGGCATTGGTTTTCCAGTCACGGAACTTGTGACCGCCACCGATGAAACCAAACGTCTCCTGAAAGCCCCGCTTGCCCGGCGCGAATTCCGGCGCCGCTCCGAGGTGCCACTTCCCCATCCACCCGGTGACGTAGCCCGCGCGCACGAGATGCGCCGGCAACAACGTCTCCGAGGTCGGCAATCCTTCGGTGTGATCGCTCGGATCGTAAAACGGATTCCGCTCGTGACCAAAGCGCTGCTGATAACGCCCCGTCATCAGCCCCGCGCGCGTCGGACTGCAAAACGGATGGGTCACATACCCGCTCGTAAACCGCACCCCCGACTTCGCCAGCCGGTCGAGATGCGGCGTCGGAATTTCCTTCGACCCCTGAAAGCCCGCGTCCGCGTAGCCTTGGTCATCGGAGACAATCAGCAGCACATTCGGCCGCGCAGGGGACTCGGCGGCGCGGGCCGAGAGCAAGGCGGACAAAAGCACGCATGAAAGCAAAAGCAGGCGTTTGGTCATAGAAGTTGGGGCAGCCAAAGCTCGCGCCTCACGCGGTGTTCTGCGAACAAAAAACAAGTCAATGCCCATCGTCGCACCCCGTCCCAAATCAAGATTACTCAATGACTGAGTAAATTTACTCAATGGTTGAGTAATTTGGAATCGGCTCCGACGAGACGCCCGCTAATTGGGCCGGTCGCCCCGCAAAACCACGAACGGATTGACCACTTTCACGCCGAGAATCGTCTGCCCGGAGCCGAGATCCTCGGAGTAGAGCGTCGTGCAGCCGGCCGTTTCGGCCGCCACGATAATCAGCGCGTCCCAAAACGAAATCTTGTTCAGCACCGCGCAATCCACCGCTTCCTGCACCATCCCGGGCGTGACCTGCACGATTTCAAATGCCGCTAACGTCCGGAGGACCGCCTTGGCTTCCGCCGGTGCCAGCCGCAATTTCCCCGTCACCGTCACGTAGAATTCCTGCATCACCTGTGTCGAGATCACTCCGGTGCCCGACTCGACCAACTCCGCCGCCAGTTGCTGCGCCCGCCGCTGCTTCGCGGGGTCTCGGCCGTCCTGGCCATAAACCAGGATGTTGGTATCAACGAAGGACCGGCCGGTCATAGAGCTCCTCGCGCGTCCAACGTTTGCCCGCCGAGCGGCCGGGATATTTGTTCATCAGCCGAACCATCTCCGCCGCCGCCGCTTTGCGGTCGGCCAACGTCGCGTTGCGCAACAGATCCCCGACGACGCTGTCGAGCGTGGTCTTGCGCCGCTGCGCGTAGTGCTTTCCGGCGGCCAACGTAGCTTCGTCGAGGGTCAGCGTGACGTTCTTCATAGGCAGGACGCTATTTTCCGTGGCGCGCGAGTCCATCCGAAATCCGGACGGCTGCGCCCGACTCTGCCACGTCACTCCCAGCGGCCTCACTTCTTCGGCTCCGGCGCCTTGAGCAGCGCCTCGAATCGCGGATCGCCGCGCAGCGGATCCCAGCGCGGGTCATACCGAAGCTTCACCTTCGACTGGAATACGTCCGGAGTCGTTCGATAATACGATTCCAAGGCCGCCAACGCCGTTTCGCGCTGATTCAGCAACAGCGCAAAATACGCGATCTTGTCTCCGGTGATTGAACTATCCCCGGTGCTCCGCCGTTGGAGAATCTCACGCAACAGTGGTTCCGCCACGGCCCGCTCGCCGAGCGAGGCGAGAATCTCCAGCTTGTAGGAGAGCAGCACGGAATCGTTGGTTTGAGCCGCCAATCGTTCGTCCACCAAACGGAGCGCCGTCTTGAAATCCGATCGGGCGGCCTCTTCATTGCCGGCCAATCGGTAAGCCCGCGCCGTGAAAATCGCCTTGGGGCCATCACGCGCCATGTAGTCCTTGGCGTGACGCATGACCTCGAGGCATTTCCCCGCGTCTCTCGAATAGAGCGAGACTTCGTAAGCCGTCATCGCCGCCCGGTCATCCAGAAAATAGGCGGGTGGAACTTTAGCGAGATGAGCCGTTGCCCGCGCGAGGTCTCCGCGAACCTCCAGCAGCAGCTCCAATTTATGCCAATTCGCGAAGACGTAATTCGGCGCAATGGCCAACGCCTCGTCGAAGGCCGCCTCCGCCTCCGCGAATCGATTCAACGCCCTGAGGAGCACTCCGCGCATCGAGTGAGTGATCGGATCGCTGCCGGGTAGCGCCGCGGCCTTGTCGAGGTAAACCAGGGCTTGCTCAAGCTCGCGGGCCCCGCGCAATGCGGAGGAGAGAGTTCTCAAAACCAGCCGGTTGGTCGGTTGGCTCGCCGCTTCCGCCCGCAATAGCCGGATCGCCTCTTCCCGTGTTTGCGGATTGAAACGGAGGCTATACGCGCGGGCAAGACGAGCCTGACCTGAATCCGGCGAAAGCTTGATCGCGTTTTCGGCCTGTGTGCGCGCGGCGTCCTTTCGCGCGTCAGATAGGTCGAAACCAAAGACCCTCGCGCCGCACGAGAGCAACGCATCCGCCGCCCACGCCTCGCCGTCGGTAGGATCGAGCGCCACCGCCTTCTTGAGGAACTGTTCCGCGAGCGCGAAGTCGTCGGACGAGGCCAAATCCCACGGCTCGTCAAGCGAGCCGCGCCTTCGCGACGAGCTGCCGCGCCTCGGACAACGGCGCGGCGGATTTCTCCGTGGTGGGCGGGCGCGTCCCTACGCCCGCATGGAGTGAGGTCGTCGCCGATGGCGGTTCCGTTTTCCGCGTGGCAAAAAAAGTCGCCGCAATTCCAATCACGATCACCGCCGCCGCACCGATCCATGCCGCCGCAGGGACGCCGGTCTTCGTGGCTCGGGCTTTTCCTCCCGTGTTTTCCGATCCCACGGGTTGGAAAGCCCGTGCTACGTCGGAAGCCGTCGTCGCCTCTTTCGGTCCCTCCACCAACCGCTTCAGCTGCGCCACGAACTCCGGCGTCGGCAGCGCGCCGGGCAGGCGCATCCACTGTGCGCGCAAAAATTCCGGCGGCACGACCGCGCCCGTCTCGCGCGTGTCGTCGATCAAGACGGGCGCGATGAACGGCACGCCCGCGGCCATCATCTGCAGCTGGTCGACCGCGAGTTTCCATTCGAGCCGGAAGTAGCCCTTCGCCCGCGCCTCGGTGTGCTTTGAAATCAGCGGCACGATCAGCGCACACGCGTCGATCTGTTTGCGGATCTTCGCATCCCACGCATCGCCACCCACGAGTTCGTCTTCATCGAACCACACCTCCACGCCCGAGCTGCGCAACGCCTCCGCTATACGCCGCGCCGCCGCGGCATCATCACGGGCATAACTGAGGAAGAGGGCGGGAGTCAGCATGGGAAAACGCTGAACGGGAGAACGCTCAACACTCACCACCGAACTCTCAACGCTCAACTTTCACTCCGTCGGATGCCGGCGTCCCCGCCAGATACGCGACCAAATCCGCCATCGCGGCCGGCGTGATCGCCGCCTCGAGTCCCTCCGGCATCAAGGACCGTCCGGAACTGACCAGCAGCCGCACCTCGTTCCGCAAAATCACATGCTCCGCGCCATCGAGTCCGCGCAGCGTAATGCTGTTGCCCGCCTCGGCCACCAGCATCCCGGCTAACGAACGCCCGTCGAGCAGCGTCGCCGCATACATCATATAGCGATCCTCCACCGCCCGATTCGGATCGAGGATGTGGGTAACCAGATACGGCGCCGTCCGGTCTTTCACGACCGCCAGATCGGGACCGATCGCTCCGCCGCCAGACGGGCCGAACGCATGGCACGCCCGGCAATTTTGCGCGAACACCACCGCGCCCCTCGGTGCGTCGCCCCGCTGTTCTTTGACCGACGCCAACATCCGGTCGATCGCCGCCTGCCGGTTCGGATCAATGCCCGCCTGAAACACCCGCGTCGCCCGGTCCGCCAGCTTAGCGTCAATGTGGTGCGTCATCCGTTGTTTCTGCGCCGGGTCGATCTGCGCGAGCATCGTGGGATCCGCCTCCACGCGGTCGAGCAACACCTGCGACCACGCCACGCGACTCGTCACCAGTTCGATCACCGCCGAGCGCACCACCGCCCCTTGGCTGCGCCAACCCGCCAGCACACGCTCCGGCACCGTCGGCCGGTTCATGCGCCCCAGCGTCGCGACGGCCGCCACCTGCACGTCGACCGGCACCTGCGGCCCGAGCAATCCCGCCAGTAACTCAAAATCCGCGTCCTGCCCCGCGCGCGCACGCCCCAGTATCCGCACCGCCGCCACACGATCCGCCGAGGCGCTATTCGCATCGGTCGCGATCCGCCGCGCCGCACCAAAGAGTTCATCCGTGCCCGCGAGCGCGCGTTTCATCGGCTCATCCGCTGTGCGCTGCAGTTGCGCGAGCGTCTTGTTGTTGCGCTGCAACCAATCGAGCAGCTGCGCCAGCGAACGAAACGCCGCCGGCCAGTCCCCCGCTTCCCGCCGACCCGCCATCGCCGTCAGCAAACTCGCCAACGCCTTCGCATTCTCTGTCACCGTCGCGACCTCGACGAGCAGCGCGTTGTCGCCGCCCCTCTCGCGTTGCAGCGCCGCCATCAGCGTTTCCGCATGCGGCAACGCCGAACTCAACGCCGCCGCCTTCACAAAACGATCCGTCTCCCGCCGCAGCAGCCGCGCCAACGCTTCCCCCGCCGCCGGTTCTTTCCACTCACCCAAGGTGTAACCCGCCTGCAGTCGCACGCCCGCGTCCGGGTCATCGACGCTCGCGGCCACCGCCGCCAACAATTCCGGCGCACTCGTCGCCCACACTTCGCTCAACCGAATCGCCTGCCGCCGCACCCCCGGATGAGCATCACCCAATGCGCGCGCAATGACCGCCGGCTTCAGTTCTCCGATCCCGTGTAGCGCCCACAGCGCCTGCGCCCGCGTCGCCGCCCGCGTCGATTCCACCACGAGCCGTTCCAGCGCCGACGCGGCCCCGCGTTCCTGCCGCCACACGATCTGCTGCTGTGCGAGGTCGCGCACGACACCGCTCGGACTTTCCAACGCGGCGACCAAGCCGGCCGCATCCGCGCGATCCAACCGCGGCACCGGACGCAACGGCACACCTTTCGCCCGCACGCGATAAATCCGCCCTTTGTCCTCGCCCGCGCGCAAATCGCCGATCCGCTTCTGCCACTCCGCCGGAATCCACTGCGGATGCTCGATCACCAGCCGATACATATCCGCAATGTAGAGCGCCCCGTCCGGACCCGCTCGCGCCGCCGTGAACCGCGACCACAAATCCGCCGACGCAAAAAACTCCGACTCCTTTTCTCCCGCCGCCCGCTCGCCGACAAACGACGCACCCACCGCGCGCACCTGTTCGCGATGCACGAGATTGTGCACCGGCTCGCAGACAAAAATATTCCCGGCCACGTCCGTCCCCAGCAATTCGTCGCGGTAAATCGCCGGGCTGCACGACGACGTGAAGTGATTGAAGCCGTGCGGATCGTTGAACCGCGCAAACGTCGCGCTCGATGGAAACACCCGCGCCGCCCCCGCACTCGCTCCCACCGTGACGACCGCATTCGGCGGCATGAGGTGCGGATTCCTCCGCAGGTAACGCTCCTCGAGCGCGTAGTGCCAAAGTGGGTTCGAGTTATTGCAACCAAACCAATTTCCCCAGTCGTCGCGGCTCCGGCCATATTGCGAATTCCCCACCAGCAGCTCGATCTCGCCCGCATCCGGCGCGATGCGAAAATCCCGCCGGCCGACATCCACCGTGCGCTCGGTTTTCGTCGACGTGATTTTCCCGCCGCTCTCGCCGTTCGCCAAATGCACCCAACCGTCGAGCGACCATTCGAGACTGTTTGTGAGGTGCTGCTCATTGCCCGTCGCCAGTCCGCGAAACAGCACCGTCGTACGATCCGCACGCCCGTCGCCGTCAGTGTCCTGCAAAAACAACACATTCGGCACCGCGGTCACCAGCACGCCATCCCGCCACGGCAACAAGGACGTCGGTGACTTGAGCCCATCGGCAAAAAGCGTCGCCTTGTCGTAGTGCCCGTCGCCCCGCGTCGACTCCAGCACGCGGATACGCCCACCGGGTTTCCCGTGCCCATCGATTCCATTCGGATAGTCCGCCATCTCCACCACCCACATCCGTCCGTCCGCGCCCCACGCCAGATTGATCGGATCCCGCACCATCGGCTCGGCCGCGACGAGCTCCACTTCAAACCCGGCCGACACCTTGATCGCTGCCAGCGAGGCCGCCGGACTCCGCGCCGCCGGGAGCACGATTTTCTCCGGCGGCGCCACTTCCTTGTAGGCGAGCGCCGTGGCAACCACCCCCGCACCCACGACGATGCTCACACTCATTCGCCACCAGTACTTCATCGCGGCGAGCCCTTCAGAAAATTCGCGGGCAAAAGTTCATGCACCGTGCGCACGATTCGGTCTTCGGTGTCTTCGGCCAAGCGCGTCGGCCAGCCGTAATAATCCATCGCGTGGTCCGCCTCGTAGCCGCCTTCCTTGAGCACTTGCCGCGAGGGAATGTAGCACGGCACGTGGTTCGCATAGGCGTTCACCCACAACCGCGACACGCCGAGCTCGCGCTTCAAACGCAACGCATAGTCCGCGACGACTTCGCCGCCGAGAAAAACCATCGCAAAATCCCCGCCAAACGCCCACGCCTGCACCGGATACGGTACCGCCGACGGTAACGGTTTCCCGGCGTCGAGTTGTCTCAAAAATTGCGCCGCCGCGTAAGCCACGTTCGGTTTTCCTTTCAGCCGCGCCTCGAGTTCTTCCCGCGGCACCGTGCGGCCCAACGGCAGTTCAAGGCGCCGAAACGCCGCGTGCGTCACCCGGCCCACCGCGCGCATTTCGCCGGCCATGACGCGCGCCACTTCCTCCGCCACGGCGCCCCCGTTCGTCGCCACCGCAGCCAACCCGCGCGGCTGCGGATCGGAATCCGCGCCACAACCGATCGCCACCAACGCCACCGCACCGCCGTTCGTTCCCTCGATTCGTTTCGCCGCCTCCCCGGCCCAATCGGGATGCACGTAGTTGTCGCCGCCCTTGAGCGTCGTGCAATGGCACGCGTAGTTCACCAGCACCGCGCGCACCCTGCCCTGCTCATCCACCGCCCGCAGCACAGGCAACGCATGATCCACCGGCCCGCCCGGTGTCGCTTTGTAACCGGTGTGTTGGCCGTCGACGATCAGCCGGCGGTTCACTGCGAACTCCGCCTGGCCCTGCGCCCACGCCAGCCGCGCCGGCTTCCGGTCGGCCAACGCCGCCAGCGCCACCGCGATGAGTTTCTGCTGGAGCCTCGCGGTGTAACGCGCGATCCGCGCCTGCTCGTCCGCGGGCAAATCGCGCGAAAACATAAATGGAATCGTGCCCGCAATCGCCGGTCCCGTGTGCTGGTGCGTCGCGCACACCGCGATGCGCTCGCGCGTGATCGCCGGATACTTCGCACGGACCGCCGCCGCGACCGCCTCGCTCAAAACTTCGCTCACCGCGATCACCTCCGCCGTCACGATCACCACCGGCCCGTCCGCATCCGACCCGATCGCCAGCGCCCGCGCCGTCATCGGCATCTCCACCCGCGCAGCCTCCATCGGCCGCGACTGATACCCCGAAAGTCGGATCGGCAACTCCGGCGTAATGTCAACCCGCGCGACGCCCACCGCCACCGTCGGCTCCGCCGCGCGCAACGTCACACCGACCAAAAGGGCGAGCACCACGCCACGAATTCCCGCCGACACGAGTTTCATGCTTAGCGGTAAACTCACACGCTCTCCGGAATCACATACGGCGGCCGCTGCGTCTCGTGCACGAAGTAGCGCGCCCGCTCCAGCGTGCCCGCCCCACCCGACGACACCCGTGCAATGCCGTCACCGTTGGCCTCGATATCCAACCACGGCCCGAGGGTGAGCGGACGCTTCGCAAGATCGACGCCATGCACTTTCAAGTGCTCCTCCATCGACTGCGCAATCCCCGCCGCCGCCGGCATCGCGCTCAACGCACTCGCCACTTGCGCCTGCGTCGCGGGTACGCCGACGCGCAGCGAAATATTCCCAAAGTGGCACATCGCCGCCGACGCGTGTCCAATTTCCGCCGAGGCCGCGAGGTCCTGCGTGCGCCGGCTCCGCACCGCATCCAGAAAGTTCGTCATGTGCGCCACGACGCCGCCTTCGCCGGGAAATTTTTTTATCACCTTGCCGCTCGGATCGTTCGCCGTGCAGCCGATGAGTCCCGCCAGCGTGCCGCCTTCGCAATGCGCCACCACGCCCACGCGCAGCCCGCCCGCTTGGTCCATGTAGCTCACACCGGGCTTCGCCGGCAACCCGCGCGCCTCGAAAATCACCGGTGCCGCGTCATAGTCGTAAACCGCGATCTGCGCATTCGGCGTCTCCGCCGGATCGTCATGCACATAACGTCCCCCGAGGCCGAGCACCCGCTTCGGCGGTCCGTCCGCCCGCACCATCCGCCGCGCCACGTCGAGGATGTGCACGCCGTTGTTGCCGAGCTCGCCATTGCCCGTCGCCCACGACCAGTGCCAGTCGTAGTGCACCTTGTCGCGCTCCAGCGGCAGCACCGGCGTCGGCCCGCAAAACACCTCGTAGTTCATCCAGTCCGGATACCAGGGCGCTTTGCGCGGTATCGCGTCGCGTTTTCCGTAGTAGGGCGCGTGCACATATTTCAATTTCCCGAGTCCGCCTTCGTGCAAAAATTTGATCCCGGCCGCGAGTCCATCCTCGGAACGATACTGCGTGCCCACTTGCACGATACGTCCGTATTTCGCCGCTGCCTCCACCATTTTACGCCCTTCCCACACCGTGTGGCTCATCGGCTTTTCGACATACACATCCTTGCCGGCCTGGCACGCCCACACGGTCAACAACGCATGCCAATGATTCGGCGTCACGATCAGCACCGCATCGACATCCGCGCGCGCCAACACCGCCCGCGCATCCGTGCTCGTAAACGGCGCCGTCGCCCCCGCCTTCAACCCCGCCTGCGCCTTCGCCATCTGCTTCGGATCAACATCGCACAGCGCCACGATGCGCACATCTGTCCGCATCATGAGTTGTTTGATGTGCGCCTGCGCCTTGGCCCCGCAGCCGATGATGCCCAGTCGCACCGCCTCGTTTGCCCCGACCGGCGCGGCCCACGCCGGCGCCTTCAGCCCCCCCACCACCGCACCGGCGCCGGCCGCCCAAGCAGTTTTTAGCAGAAAGGAACGACGGTTAATTTTTTTCATGGGGTCAAAGGGTTCGCGGATTCGCTTGGCCCAGCATACACACCCCCCGCCATCCTCAAGCCCGGAGATTGTGTCTTGGCGTGGCGCGCCCGCTCCGTAACTTCGCCCCACCCCGCTCCCCCCCCTATGAAACTTCCTCCCGCCCGCCTCCTCCTCGCGTTCAGCCTCGCCACCACTGCCGTCGCCGCCGAACTCCCCGTCCTCAAAATCCGCCCCCAAACGATCGACGCAAAAATCTCCGTCGGCTACGGCCTCGCGATCGCCGACGTCGATGGCGACGGCCAACCCGACATCCTCCTCGCCGACCAGAAACAGATCGTTTGGTATCGAGCCCCCAAGTGGGAGAAATTCGTGATGGCCGAAAACCTCACGCCCAAAGACAACGTCTGCATCGCCGCCCGCGACCTCGACGGTGACGGCAAGTGCGAAGTCGCCGTCGGCGCCGAGTGGGCGCCCAACGACACCGTGAACAGCGGCGCCATTTTTCTCCTCAACGCCCCCGCCGACCGCACCCAACGCTGGACCGCCGTCAAACTCCCCCACGAGCCCACCACGCACCGGATGCATTGGATGCGCGGGGCAGATGGAAAATTCTTCCTCGCCGTCCTGCCGCTCCATGGCCGTGGCAACAAAAACAACGACGGGGTCGGCGTCACCTTCCTCGGCTACCCCTGGCCGTGGAAAGAAGGTGGCCGCACGTTCCCCCTCTTTGGCCCCGACGCCGCCCTGCACGCCACTCACAACTTCGACCTTCTCCCCGGCCGCGCCGAATCCGCCCTCGTCGCCACGAAGGAGGGCGTCCGGTCCTTCACCGCCGCCGGTGACGTGTGGTTTAATCGCATCCGCACGACCCAACCCGTCGGCGAAGTCCGCGCCGGGCGCTCACCCGGCGGCATCGCTTGGGTCGCCACCATTGAGCCCATGCACGGCAACACCCTCGCGATCTACCGTGGCTCCGCCTCCGCCGACCTCACGTCCTCGCGCGTCGTCCTCGATGAATCCCTCAACCAAGGCCACGGCCTCGCCACCGGCGATCTCCTCGGCCTCGGCAGTGACCAAATCGTCGTCGGCTCCCGCGGCGCGGGCAAACCCGGCGATAAATTCGGCCTCAAGCTTTACGCCCCCGGCGTCGCCCCCGACACCACCTGGAAACTCGCCACCGTGATCGACGACAACCAAATGGCCTGCGAAGATCTAAAAATCGCCGACCTCAACGGCGACGGCCGCCCCGACCTCATCGCCGCGGGCCGCTCGACCAAAAACGTCATCATCTACTGGAACGAGACGCCGCCACCGAAACCCTAACCGGTATAATCCAGACTCAGACGTGGAGGTGAACCACCGTATGAGCCACCTCGACCGCAGTTGTTTTTGCGAGAGCTCGAACCCCGGCCGAGCCCTTGGTGAAAGAGGACGATTGGGACTACGGTAGCCACAGGCCTCCGTCCCTGTGGTGTTCGGTTCGACGCCCGCCAAACCAGCCGGCAAAGCCGCCTGCTGCTACACCGACCTGACGAACTCAATATCCTCCCCAAAGGTCGCCGGGGAATCGCAGGGGAACCGCGAATGTCTGTCGCCAGCTTTACCCACTGGACCCAGAAATGAGCTGCGCCCCCGCCCTCACCACCAGCGTTCGTCGCTTCTGCGCGTTCGTCGCTTCCGGCTCGCCTCGCGCCCGAGTTATGACACGTTGCGCCCCCTATGAAATTACGTTCCCTCCTCTCCCCTGCCCTCGCCGCGCTCCTCGCGTTCGCCGCGAGCTCGATCGCCCGCGCCGATGAAGGCATGTGGCTCTA
>CAMBVX010000228.1 GCA_945871085.1 Opitutus sp. GAS368
CGGGGCGCGCAGCGCGGTGAAGGCGGAGAAAAGGAATAGAAAGCGAAGAGGCGCCGTTGGATGATTCATGGAATTTCTGGAATTACAAAATGCTCAACGCCGGAGACGGAACGACAGAAATATTTACGACAGAAAAATCAGGTGAAGGGATGCGCGTTTCGGTTTCACGGGGTGGATGGTCGTCCTCATGTTTTTCGGGACTCCATCGTTTTTGTCGTTCTCCTGATGGTTGTCAGGGTGATGACGTGGTTGGTGATGTTTATCCACTGCACCGCCTCCAATGGGAGATGTCGCAGGAGTCGTCGGGCAAGTTCCTGCTTGTAAGAGCGCTCGTCGAACATCGGAGAGGGCGAACGGAGAGGTAGCGGGCAATGAGAGGCTGGTTTTAGAATTTTCCTGTCTCAAATTTTTCTGTCGAGAACGTGACTATGTGCGATGGGGAACGTGCCGGTCAGGCGGGCGGGGCGGAGGAGAATCATGGGAGGCGTGAGCGGTGAACCATCGTGGGATCATTCATGGAAGTTTCGGAATTATGAAGTGCTCAACGCCGGAGACGGAACGACAGAAATATTTACGACAGAAAAATCAGGTGAAGGGGATTCAGGATGGGTTTCAAAGCGTGGATGGTCATCGTCATGTTTTTCGGGACTCCATCGCTTTTGTCGTTTTCCTGATGGTCGTCAGGGTGATGACGTGGTTGGTGATGTTTATCCACTGCACTGCCTCCAATGGGAGCTGTCGCAGGAGTCGTCGGCAGTGGTCGGAAAAACTCGGTGGCGGAGCGGCGAAGGTCGTAAGCCTGAATGCGGCCTCCGGCGCACAAAGGCGCAGGCGTTGCGTGCCGAGCGTCGTGCCGTCGCCGCCGATAACCTCGACGTCGCGCACCACGGTCGCCTCGCCCCCGAGGAGGTGCGTCACGGCCTCCTCGTAAAAACTGAGATCTAGACCGGAGCCGAAGTCCTCGAGCAGCGGAATGAAAATGGCTTCGAGCGCAACAGCACCGGGAGTTTGCGCGTCGAAATCGTTTCGATGCAGGGCGAAGCGCCGCCGCTCGGCGGTCGTCATCGCCGCGTTGACGAACTCATGCTGCACCTCGCTAGGGCGAAGATTGACGAGCTTGCCGTGTGCGAGGTCGAGCAGCAGCAGATAATTGAGCAACTGGGCCCGGTGCCGGGGAGTAAAGTCCTCGACGGCCTTGAACTCAAACAGCGCTCCTTCGGCAGTGAGGACATCGAGAAAGTATCGCTTGGTGAACGTGCGGTGCGTCACGTCCACTTGTGTTTCCAGCCGCACGCCGGAGAGTCGCTGGGCGAGTTCCTGCTTGTAAATGCGCTCGTCGAACAGGCGTCCGAAATCGCGGTGAATGGCGAAGACGTGTGCCATCACGCGAAAAGAGATTTCACCAAATTCTTTTTGGGTTAGCCGGGGCAGCGGGACGGCACACAGGACGGGCATCGGGGAGAGCGGACGGAAAGATAGCGCGTAACGAGGGGCTGGTTCTGAGATTTTCCTGTCTCGAATTTTTCTGTCGAGAACGTGTTTTTCTGCGGTGTGGAACGTCCCGTTCAGGCGGGCTGGGCGGAGGAATGAGAGGTGTGAGCGGTGAACCGATTCATCGAGCCACTCCCTGCTTAGTTTTCGGCGCGGCCGGTCGCGCGGGCGCGTCCTTGGTGAGTTCGGCGTGGAGTTGGCGGAGGCGGGCGACGGTTTCGGGATGGGCGGCGGCGACGTCGTGTTGTTCGCCGGGGTCGGCTGAGAGATCGAAGAGTTGCATGGGCGCGGGCGCGGCTCCGGTGGTTAGGCCCGGGTGGTCGCTGGGTTTGTATTGCTCGAAGGGAGCGAGGATCGTCACGCCGTCTGGGCCGCGTGGGTCGATCCAATTGGCCCCGGATTCGCGTAGTTTCGCGCGGGGATCTTGGCCGGGGAGAACGTGCAGCTTCCAGCGCGCATCGCGGATCGTGAGAATGTTGCCGCCGAGCTGGCCGAGGATGGCTGGGTGTGGGCTGGCGGCGTCGGACGTAAACAACGTCATGATGTCGCGACCGTCGATCACGCGGTCGGGAGGCAGAGCGATGTGGGCGGCTTTCAGCGTCGTCGAAAAAAGATCCATCATGACGGCGGGCGCATGATTGACGTGGCCGGCGGGAATTTTCCCCGGCCAGCGCGCGATGCACGGCACACGGAAACCGCCCTCGTAAGAACTCGCTTTCATACCGCGCAGGCCGCCGGTGCTGCCGCCGAAATAGGCGCCGTTGTCGCTCGTGAAAATGACGAGGGTCTTATCGTCGAGACCGAGTTGGTTGAGCGTCGCGAGGACCTGACCCACGCTCGCGTCGAGTTCGGCCATGACATCGGTGTAGAGACCGGAGCCGGATTTTTTGTAGAACGCCTCGGAGGCGGCGAGGGGCTTGTGGGGCATCGCGTGCGCGAGGTAGAGGAAGAAACCGCGCGCCTGGTTGCGCTTGATGAAGTCGATCGCGCGATCGGTGTAGCGCTGCGTGAGGTTGGCCTGCACGAGCGGATATTCGACGCGGCGGTCGCCCTCGACCAAGTGCACGGGGCGCATGTCGTTCGAATACGGAATGCCGAGGTATTCGTCGAAGCCGCGGTGGGTGGGAAGCCAGGCAGGTTTCGCGTGGCCGAGATGCCATTTGCCGACGATGCCGGTCGCGTAGCCCGCGCCTTTGAAGAGCTGCGCGAGGGTGATTTCGCTCTCGGGGAGGTGGACGTCGTTTTCTGAGCCGCTCTGGCCATCGGGGGCCGGGTTTTGCGTCATCCCGCAGCGGAACGGGTAGCGGCCCGTCATCAGCGAGGCGCGGGTCGGCGCGCAATACGGGGCCGGACAATTGAACTGGGTGAGGCGCGCACCGGCCGCGGCGAGACGGTCGAGGTGGGGCGTCTTGAACTTTGGGTGGCCATAACTGCCGAGATCACCGTAGCCGAGATCGTCGGCGAGGATGATGACGACGTTGGGTCGGTCTGCGGTGCTCGCGGCCGATAAGCACGCCGCGGAGAACATCAGGAGCCAGCAGGTGAGGGCGGATTTCATCGAGGGGAGGGTTGCGTGATGATCGGATTACTTCGTGACTGGCGCAGTTTTTTTAGGGGCGGATTTCGTATTCGGAGCGCGCGGGACCGGTTCGATCGAGAGCGGAGCAAACGTGCTGAGATCGGGCAAGGTGGTCTGCACGCCCTTCGCGGGCACCTCGAGCTTCGCGCTCCACACGATGCCGTTGAGGACGTAGCGGCGCAGATCTTCGAGTTTCCAGTTGCGGTAAAAATGGGGCATGACGACGGCGAAACCGCGACCGGTGTCCGGGCGCTCGATACACCACGAGACGGCCTCGGGCTTCGGCGCATCCGGCGGCAGGAGGGAGGTGGCGAGCACGGTGGTGGGAGCGGCGAAGCGGCTGCCGGCCGGGCCGAGGTAGTTGTTGGTGTAGGGCTCGTCGTGCAGGGTGAACTCGCGGCAGCCGCGCCACACGGGATGTTGCGGTGCCGTCGGCGTAATCGTTGCCGCGGGGAAAATCTTGGCGAGCGAGACGTGATGCTGGCAGCTTTTGTGAGCGAAGTAACCGCCCATCCAGTGGAGCAGCGGATGATCGCCGTCGGGTTTGACGTCGGCGCCGAGAAGTCCGGTCGCATAGTGCACACAGACGATTCCGCAACCGCGGTCCATCATGTCCCCGAGTTCGGCCAGATTCTGCGCGGCGTTGGGCAGGCGGTTCGGGGGAAACGTGTCGCCGATGAACACGATCGTGGAAGCGGCGGCGCGGACGGTCGCGTCTTTCGGCCATTCGTAGAAGAGGTCCACTTTCACGCCCGGGACGTTGGCCATGCTTTCCAGACAGTGCTTCAGGAGGCGTCCGCCGGCGGCGACTTCGTGGGTGCCGGGCGGATGGTCGGTTGGGCCGACGACGACGAGAATGCGCCTCGGCTCAGCGGCGAAGGCTGAGACTACGAGCGAGGAGAAGAAGAGAACCAAGCGGAGGGTGCGTCGCATGACTGGGTCTGTTGGGTGTTGAGTGGCTTACTTGTCGGGGTCGTCTGTTTTGATGTAGGCCTTCGGCAAAGTGGCGACCCAATCCGCGACTTGAGTGGAAAGTCGTTTAACGACGTCGGGATGTTTGGATACGAGGTTTTGTTTCTCGCCCGGGTCGTTGACGATGTCGTAGAGCGCGAGCTCGCCTCCGTTTTTACGCGTGGGCCGGATGAGTTTCCACGGCCCTTCACGAATGGCGGCGTCGCTGCCGGGCGCGCTGGTCTTCCACAGCAGAGGCTTGGCGCGCACGAACTCGTTGTTTCCGAGCCAAGCGGCGGAGGCATCTTCGCCATCGAACGATGCCGCGTTGATCTTCACGCCGGTGAGGGCGCACAGCGTGGGCAACCAATCGGCACCGCTGAGGATAGCGTGGTCGTCTACGCGGAGGGCGGGCACGCGGGCGGGCCAGCGCACGATCAGCGGCACGCGCACGCCACCTTCAAAAATACCGTGTTTGCCGCCGCGATAGATGCCCGCGTAGCCCATGGCATTGAGCCGTAGCTTCGCGTTGGCGTCCTCGCTCTTGCCCGCCTTTTTGCCCGGGGTGCCAATCGGCGCAGGGCCCTGATCGCTGGAGAAAACGACGATCGTGTTCTCGCGCAGGCCGAGTTCGTCCAGGCGCTGCAGTAAGCGGCCGATGTCCTCATCCAGGGAAAAGATGTCGGCGAGGTAGGTGCGCATGTGCTCGCTCACGTCGCCACCCTGCGCTTTGCAGGCGGCAAATTTCTCCTGCATGGGCGCCGCGAATTTCGACTCATCCACGTTTACGTCTTGGAACTTGGCGATGTAGCTCGGCGAGGGATCGACCTTGTGGTGCGAAACGTGGCCCCAGACGTTCAGGTAAAAGGGTCCGCCTTGGTGCTCCTCGATGAACGTGATCGCTTCGTCAAAGATCGGCGCATCACGTCCCGCGGCGGTTTTCTTTTTCGCGCCGCTCTCGCCTGTGCTGATGACATCGATGCCATAGGTGCCGGGCTTCTTTTGATCTTCGGGGCCGATGTGCCATTTGCCAAAGTGTCCGGTCGCGTAGCCGTGTTTTTTCAGTAATTCCGTGATCGTCACGCGATCCGCAAAGCCACCGTTCGCCGGATAAGTTGGATACGACGCCGGCCACTTGCTCGTCAGCCAGCCCGTGCGCGATGGACAGCAGGTGACGCCGGTCGCGTAAAACTGGGTGAAGCGCGTGCCTTCGGCAGCGAGCCGGTCGATGTTCGGCGTCCGCGCATACGGATGTCCGTAGCAACCGAAGTCTGCGAAACCGGAGTCGTCGGCGAGGATGAAGATGATATTGGGCTTGGCGGCAGGCGCGGCGGCGTGGAGCGAAGCGGCGTGGAGCGTGGCGGGTGCAGCGAGCAGGGAGAGGGCGAGCGCGAAGAAAGCGGCTGGTTTCATATCACGAAGCAGATGCAGGTTGAGCTTGGTGCGGAGCGGTGGCGGGCAGCCAGGGTGAGACGGGGAAACGCCGCCGGTGGTGGCGGCGATGAGCAGCGCGGACTATTTTCACGGCGAGCGGGTCGCGTAGTCGGACCGGGCGAGGCTCCGTTCCACGGATGCCTTCCAGGCCGTGAGCGCCGCAGTCATTTTCGCCACACGTTCCGGTTCCTTCGTGGCCAGGTCGGTCGTTTCCTTCGGGTCCAGGGCGACGTTGAAAAGCTGGACGGCGGGCAGCGGGTCGCCGGCTTTTTTGCCCTTCTTGGCACCGCGGGCCGCCACGGCATCCGTGTGAAGTTTGTAGGGCCAATCGAGCCAGGCGGCGTGGCCGGGTTGCGGTCCGGCGTGGTTCCAAAACGGAATCGGTTTGGCGCGGGTCTCGGTCTGGCGATCAAAGAGCGGGAGCAGGCTGATACCGTCGAGTGGCTGGATCTGGTTTTTCGCGACGGCGCCGGTGGCGGCGAGGACGGTCGGGTAGATGTCGAGGGTCGAGCAAGGGGTCTCGCTGATGAAGGGCCGTGGGATGCGCGCGGGCCATTCGACGATGCCGGGCACGCGGAGGCCGCCTTCCCAGAGCGTGCCCTTGGTTCCCCGCAGGTTGCCGGTGGATTTCGCACCCTCGTTGCCGCCGTTGTCGCTGTTATACCAGAGGAGTGTATGGTCGGCGACTTTGAGTTCGCGGAGTGCGGCGCGCAGCCGGCCCACGCTGCGGTCCACGGCGGCGATTTCGCCGAAGTAGTTTTGCTCCGCGTCCGAGAGAGTGTGATACGCGGCCTTGTCGGCGGGCAGCGCCTGATGCGGCACATGCGGCGAGCCGAACCAGACGACGGCGAGGAATGGTTTGGCGGCAGCGGCCTGGCGGCGGATGAACTTCAGCGCCTCGTCGGTGGTGACATCCGAGCTGTCACCGTGAAATTTTTCGGGTACACCGTTGCGACCGAGGACGGGATCGAGATCGAAGAAGTTGTCGGCGGAAACCCATTCGTCGAAGCCCAGCTTGCCGGGGGAAAGCGGATCACTCGCGAGGATGGCACGGCCGGGGATTTCCGTCGTGTTTCGATCGCCATTTTTTCCGTTGAGATGCCATTTGCCAAAGTGCCCGGTCGCGTAGCCGGCCGATTGCAGGACGCGGGCGACGGTCAGCTCCTGCGCGCGGATCGGTGCGCCGGGATTGAAGGTGCCGTAGCGGTTGGGATGGCGGCCGGTCATGATGCTGCCGCGCGTGGGCGAGCAGTTAAAATGGGCCGTGTAGAAACGATTGAAGCGCAGCCCGCTCGCGGCGAGCGCGTCGAGGTGCGGCGTTTTGAGTTCGGGATGACCGTTGTAGCCGGTGTCGCCCCAGCCCTGATCGTCGGCCATGACGAGGACGATGTTCGGGCGCGTGGGGGAGTCTGCGGCGAGAACCGAGGAGGCGGCGGCGAGGAGGGCGAGAATGAGAATTTTTTTCATGGGAGGTTTTTTCAGGGGAAAACGGTGGGCTTACGATTTGGTCGACTGCGCTGTTTCCGGCGGCAACAGCCGGAGCATGGGGGCGAAAGAGTCGGCGGACTTTGCGCCGGCCTGGCCGGTGTCCCCGACCGGGAAATGTTTCATCCAGTGATCCATGGTCTTCATGCTCTCGCGCTGCTAACTTAACCGAAAAATGCGGCGATTTTTCAGGGTGAATGTCACTTAATAAGTGACAAATGATTTCGGCCAATCTTCGAGAGGGCGGTAATCGTGCATGACTACGGGGCCTTTTTTTTGCGATCCGCCTTGGACTTCTTCGGCGCGCTGCCGCCGGGGACTTCCATGCCGTAGCGTTGGCCGCCGGCTTTGATCGGGTTGGGCATTTCGGCGAGCCACGCGTCGTGCAGCCGAGTGAGCGACGCGACTTTTTCCGGCATGGCTTTGGAAAGATCGTTCTGCTCGGAGAGGTCTTTACTGAGATCGAACACGCCGATTTTTCCTTTCTCGCAAACGAGCTTCCAGTCGCCGGAGCGCACGGCCCACCAGCCTTCATCGCTCCCCGCACACCAGAAGAGATTTCGCGGCTTCGGCGCTGTCTCGCGGCGAAGGACGGGGAGAATATTGGTGCCGTCGAGCGGCTTTTCGGTCGGTCCGGCGAGGCCGGCGGCGGCGAGGACGGTGGGGAGAATGTCGAGCGCACTCACGACGGCCTGGCTCTCGCCGGGTTTCAGTTGCGCCGGCCAGCAGACGAGAAAGGGCACCCGGATGCCGCCCTCGTAGTCCTGATGTTTGCCGCCGCGTAGCGGGGTGTTGTTGGCGGATTGGGCGAGCGGGCCGCCGTTGTCGCTGATGAAAAACAGGAGCGTGTTTTCCCAGAGGCCTTCGCGTTTGAGCTTGGCGACGACGTGGCCGATGGCGTCGTCCATGCGTTTACCCATCGCGAGGCGGGTGTCGCGGTCTTTGTTACCGGTGTTGAATTTTGCGATCTCGTCAGGTGGCGCCTGGAGCGGGGCGTGGACGGCGTTGAACGCGAGATAGAGAAAGAAAGGCTGCGCTTTCTGCCGGTCGATAAACGCGACGGCCTCGTTGCCGAAATGATCGGTCAGGTAGCCGTCGAGTTTGAGTGGCGTCGTGCCGCGATAGATCGGATCCTCGGGGTCATTGAGCTTGTAGTAATCGTGCGCGCCGCGACCGAGGAAACCGAAGACCTCATCGAAGCCGCGCAACGCCGGGCTCCACTCGGGCGTCGGCCCGAGATGCCATTTGCCGATCTGCATGGAGGTGTAACCTGCGGGCTGCAGGAATTGCGGGAAAAGTTTTTCCTGCATCGGCAGGCCTGAGCCCGCCTCGCCACCGGTGTAGAGTCCGAGTCGCTGTTGGTAACGGCCGGTCATGAGGCCGGCGCGGGTCGGCGAGCAGACGTGGCCGGTGACGTAGCCTTGGCGGCAAATCACGCTCTCCTTTGCGAGGCGGTCGAGTTGGGGCGTGACGACTTCGGGGCCGTGCGCGGGATTGAAACCGACGTCGGCGTAGCCGAGATCATCAGCGACGATCACGACGATGTTGGGCGGGCGTGGCGCGGTGGCGGCGTGGGACGTGACACTCGCTGGACCGGCCAGCAGTGCGATGACGAGGGTGAGGAGCGGATGCTGGTTGCGAGAGATCATACTCAAGGGATGGGAACGAAAAGGCTTTGAGGCAGGGCGGAGGTAATGTCGCGAACCATCCTAGATTGGACAAGAAACTTGCCGCGGTCGATATGCCCGGGTTTGCGCCAACCCCAGCTTGACTCAACACGTGCTGACCATGACAACACGTGCATGAAGCAAAAGCTCACGCTCACGGTGGAGCGCTCGGCCGTGCAGGCCGCCCGTCGCACCGCCCGTCGCCAAGGCACCAGCATCTCCGCCATTTTTGAGAAGACGTTCACCGAAAGCGAACCCCGCGCCGGTTTTGCCGCCGATTGGCTGGAGCAACGACGGGCGGAGGGAGTCCGACCGGTCGTCCCGATCCCGGACGACCTTCGCTACGAACATCTCCGCAAGAAATATTTGAAGCCGGTCCGATGATCGCGCTCGTCGATTGCGATGTGCTCTTGGATCTCGGCTTTCCGCGCGAGCCCTTTGCCGAAGAGGCCGCGCAATTGCTGGAGTGGTGTCGCCTGCACACGGGCCGCGGTTTCCTGGCGTGGCACAGCTTGGGCAATGTCCACTACCTGCTGGCGCGCCACCACGACGACGCGCTCGCCCGCCGATTTTTGGATGGCCTGCTGAGCGCGTTGGACGTGGCCCCCGCCAGCGGGCTCGCGGCTCGTCGTGCGCTCGCTCTGCCGATGCGCGATTTCGAGGATGCGTTGCAAGCCGTCGCCGCCGAGGCCGTCGGCGCGCAAGTCATCGTCACGCGGAACACCGCCGACTTCCGTCGCTCCCCGATCCCGGCCATCACACCGGCAGAGTTTCTGCGCCGCGTGCGGGTGTGAGCGGGCGTCGAAGAAGGTCGGGACGGATCTCCGATCTGGGCTGGCCTCGCGCCGATCGCCGTCGGCGGCGACGTTTCGGCGGCAAGCAAGCTGCCGCTCGCGAATCTCAAACAACACGACATCCCGGTCTATGCCGTCCATGGCGACAGCGACCGCACCATTTCGGTGGAGAACACGCGCTCGCTGGTCGCAGAGTTGAAGCAGCTTCGCGTCCCGCACAAATGCCACGAAATCGCCGGCGGCACGCACAGCAGTGTCCTCGAGCCCGCCATCCCGCCCATCGTGGAGTTCTTCAGCCAACACAAGCGGGCGGACAGATGAGCGGCGCGGCTGGGTCAGGGTGAACCAAGGCCGCTGGGGAGGGCGGGAGCCCACAGGAAGTGCTCATGGGGATGAGGGCTGGAAGTAATACCCGCATCCCTCGAATTTTGACGCTGCGATGGGTGCGAGGTCGGCGGGCACGTCTCTGTGCCCGCATGGTTCGCGTGTCCGATGCGGGCCCAGGGATGACGGGCCCGCCCATCCGGCCCGAGGGTCCGAGCCAACGGTCGCCTCGCGAGTCTTGCGGTGTAGCAACGCGCGGTAAGGTGGCTGCGCGGCAGCTACGCCCACCGCGATGGCCTACGCACTTGCGAGTTCCCTTGGGTTCATGGTCAATACCCGCAATCCTGTTACCCGACCTTCCTGATGCCACCGACGACTTCTCTCGCACCCGCACTCTCGCGCGGCTTACGACCAACGCGAACGAACTCGGATTTCAGCTCGTCCCACCGCCCGTTGCGGCGTGAGCTTTGCTGAAACAGCCATGTTGCGTTACTTCACCTACGCCGAACGCGATTTTCGGCGCTCGCCCGACCACTCGGACTATCGGCTGAACTGGGAGTTCTGGATCGCGTTTCGGAGCAAGGTGCATCCCGTCTTCCACGACGAAGCGCACCGCCAGGTCGAACCCGCGAATTTCTGGGTGATGCCGCCGAACCTGCGTTATCATTGGCACGTGGTGGGTGGAAAAACCGAGCGGGCGGTGCTCCACTTCGCCTTTGTGCCCGAGCCGCTCCAACAACTCGTCCGTTGGCGGGGGCATTTTTCCCTCACGCTTTCGGCCGACGAGCTGCGCGAGGCTCGGGCCATCGCGGACGCGGTCGCCGCGGCCTCACGGCGGCGCGACATGCTCAGCCCGCTCGTGTTTCAGCGCGCCATGCTCGATCTGAGCCTGCTGGCCCTGCGTCATGAACCGTCGAAAACCTGGTCCACGATGGAAACACAGGCGGCTGACCGCGTGGAGCAGATCGTCACGTGGTATAAGGAACATCTGCACGAGGCACCCAAGCTCGCACGCGCCGCCGCCGAATCGCATATCTCGGTCAGCCATCTGCGCCGACTTTTCCAGGTTTATTTTCGGAAAAGCCCGAAATTGGTTTTCGACAACTTGCGCCTTGGAGCAGCGTCCACCTTGCTCGCCACCAGCACTGCGACGCTCGACGACATCGCGAGCCGAACGGGCTTTCGCAGCGTGACGGATTTTTGCCGGGTCTTCAAAAAACGCTTCGGCCATCCGCCCAACGAGTGGCGGCGCACCACCAATCGCGCGCGGGCCAAGTGACGGCCCCGCACGGTGCGTGAGCGATTCGGTCAAGTCTGCGGCGCGGCCGCGAGATTGCCTCGGGCGCGCGGGGCGCGTGGGATGCTAGGTGTCGGCGCCCTGCTGATTTGCCCCTGCTTCGAATTCTGATCGATTTCCCCCATGAACTCCACGCCACCCCTAGTGATCCGGTTGACCGTATCCGCGCTCGCGCTTGCCTCCGTCTTGGCGGCTCAGACTCGTCCCGCCTCCACCACCGGGCCCGACGAATCGAAAGTCGTCCAACTCGACGAGTTTCAGGTCACGAGCGAGCGCGACACGACTTACCGCGCGACCAATGCGACCGCCGGCACGCGGCTCGGCACCAAGATCAAGGATCTGCCGCAGTCGATCACCGTGCT
>CAMBVX010000229.1 GCA_945871085.1 Opitutus sp. GAS368
AATCGTTTTCATGGATGGGCCTCCGGGTGGACGGTTGCTCACTTGTTGCCGCTACGCGTGCGGGCTTCGGCACTGGCCGGGGTGACGATCGTCGGATTCTGGAAGAGCGACGTCGCCGGCGTATTCTTGAGGTCCTGCTTCTTTGGCGAGCCGCCGGGGCTCACGAGGTTGGCCGTCACGAAGATGAGGAGATTGCGTTTCTGCGAGCTCTCGCCCTTCGAGCGAAACAATCGGCCGACGAACGGGATGTCGCCGAAGAACGGGACCTTGTCGCTGACTTTTTTCACTTCTTCACGCGTGAGACCGCCCATAACGAGCGTGGCGCCGTCCCAGATCGTGACCTTGGTCGTGACTTCGCGAACGGAGAAAATCGGCTGATAAAAACCGGGCGGGACGGTGACGGTGGTGTTGCCGGAGATGGCAACACTGGGGCCGCCGTATTCGACGAAGCCTTCGAACTCGGTGACCTTCGGGTTCAGATCCAAGCTGATCGAGTAGTCATCTTCTTCGACGGTGGGCGTGACTTTCATTTCCACGCCGACGTTGCGGGTGGTGAACTCTTGCGGCGTGCCGGCCGTGATGGTGACACCGGCGGCGCCACCGCCGGTGGCGGCGGAACCGACCTGACTTTGGATTTCGCCGTAGCTTTGCGGATAACGGAGCTCTTGGGCGACGGTGATGTTGGCGGGGTTGCCGGAGAGGACGGTGACTTTGGGTGAGCTGAGGAGATCGGAGCCCTGTTTCTGGGAGAGCGCGCGGATCGCGGCGGTGACATCGAACTCGCCGACGAAGCCGGTGATGTTCGCCAATGCGGCGGCGGTGGCGGCCAGTTGGACACCACCGGGGACGTTGGCGGGGGCGACGGGCACCACGAGCTGACCGCCGGCGAGACCGGGGTCCTTAATGGTGAGCGAGGTCGAATTTGTCGTGCTGGGGAACGCGCTCACGAGGGAGCGCGTGACGCCGTCGCTCGTGTAGGTTTCCTGCGGGGAGAAGACTTGGCGCCCATTCGCGTCGAGGACGGGGGAGCCGGTAGTCGGGTTAACTTGGGGGACGCCGCGGCGGGAGAGGTTCCATTTTACGCCGAGTTCCTCGAGGGCACCTTCCTGAACTTCCAGGAACTTGGACTCGATCTCGACTTGGCGGACGTCGTTGTAACGGGCGAGGATGTTGCGGATACGCTCCACGTTGCGCGCGGTCTGCGTGACGATGATCGCTGAACCATCGTAGGCGAGGCTCGAGCCGGGGACGGCCTCGAAGTTGACGCCCGCCTGTTGGAGAAAGGCTTTCATGGAACCGGCTTCGCCCGCGCTGCTGGTCGCCTCGGCACCGGCACCGCCGGCGGAAAATGGATCGGCCTTGCCGCCAGCACTGCCCGAGCCCGACATGCCACTCATGCGGAGGACGGTCGCCCGCGTGACGGGGAAAAAGGCCGTATCTAGCGTGGAGACTTCACCGCCGGGACGGACGATCACGGCGTCGGCCTGGACTTCAAATTGGTAGCCGACGGATTCGGTGACGAAATCGAGGACGCGTTTGAGCGAGGTGTTGCGCAGGGTGATGGTGACGGTCGGGTTCTTGTTGGTGGGATCGAGGAGGACGACGTTGACGCCCTTCGGGTTGGTGCCGCTGGTGTCGAATTCTTCGGAGGCCGCGCTGAGGGCGGCCACGACTTGGCCGATCTCGGCCCGGGTGAAGCTCACGCTCGGAAGAATAATATCGTTCAGTTTGCGAGCCAACGGAGCGGCGGCAGCGGCCTTGTCGGTCTCACGGGCGCGCTCTTGGTAGATGCCGGGACGCTGCCAACCCTTGGCGACTTCCTCGAGGAGTTGGGCGCGGGTCTTTTCACGATTGAGGGCGCCGGTCTCGGTTTTTTCCTGGGCGATGCGGAGGAGGAAACCCTTGGCGACGGTGTTGTCGGGCTCGTTGGCCTCGATGGCGCGGAAGGTGGCCTGCGCGCCATCGGTATCGCCGGCGACGTATTGCGCACGGCCCTTCGCGATGAGTTCGGCGGTGGCGGCGCGTTCGGCGATGAAGCGGGGATCGACGCCGGGGGCGGCCGCCGTCTTCGCTTCGGCGCGGGCGATGCGCTGGGCGACGGTGGCGGCGCGGGCATCGGAAGGAGCGAGTTCGGTCTGAGCCGCGAGGGCGGTGCGGGCGCCGTCCATATCGCCGCGTTTCAAGAGGGCTTGGGCACGATCGAGGAGCGCGGAAGCTTTTTCCTTTTTCAGATCGGCGACCAGCTTTTGGGTCAGCGTATTTACGGGGAGTGAGGCGAGGGCTGCGTCGACGGTTGCGATGGCATCGTCGGTGCGGCCGTCGCGCATTTGGGCGCGGGCGGTGGCGAGTTGCGCCTGGGCGCTGGCGATAGCGGAGCTGATCCGATTGGACTCGGCGCGGGCCATGGCCTCGGCTTCCTCCTCGGGGGTCGGTGCGCGGCCGGGTGACGGCGGGGTCTGGCCGGGCTCAGGAATCTTGACGTCGATCATCGCGGGAGCGGAAGGCTCAGGGGACAGGGGACGGGAGACAGGGGACGGGGCGGGTTGGGCGGCGGCGCGGGCGGCGGCTTCGGCTTGCGCGGTGCGTTGGGCATCGAGCTCGGCACGGAGGCGGAGGACGGAAGGATCGTTGGGCGAGAGGGCGGCGAGTTGGTTGAGCGTCCGCTGCGCGGTGTCGAGATCGCGGGCGTCGCGGGCGCGCAGGACCTCCGCCATGAGGCGAATTTTCACATCGGTCGGGCTGGGCTCGGCGGCACGTCCGATCGGCGCGGCGAGCGCGAGGAGCGCGGCGGCGAGGAGCACGAAGGACGACGAAGGAAGGGCAGGTTTGTTCATTGCGGGAAATTATTGAGTGGAGGGCGTGCCGTCCGCCGGGGCGGTTTCGTCGGCTTCGCGCGGCGTAAGGGTCCGGCGATCGGGTTGCGTGAGGCTCGGAGAGTCTTTGGAGATTTCGATGCTCGCCGGGGAGAGCAGAATTTTTTCAATGCGATAGGTCACATCGCCGAGCACGAAGCTCTCGCCAGCCCTCACTTCGCGGGTGGCCTCATCGCCCGTCGCCGCGACAAAGGCGGATAATCCGCCGGTAAAATGGCGTTCGCGATGGGTAAGGGTGACGTCTCGACCCGTCTTATCGTCGCGGACGACGGCGGTAGCGACGCGTTGGCGCGTGGTCATGCTCTCGGGAATCTTGATGTCGACGGTGCGCACCTCGAGACTCTTGATGGTGAGGCCGACCTTGGGGACGGCGCGACCGGCGCTACCGAGGAAGACCTCGCCCGTGCCGACGATTTCAAACGTTCCGCGCCAAGTCCCCTCCCCGCCGAGATAGCCGATGAGTTGGAGTCGGAACGGTTCGGGGCGCACCGTGACCAGCTCGACGCCGAAGGCTTCTTCGAGAACGCCCTCCTCGGTCATCGAAGCGGGCGGTTTGACCGTGAAGTGTTTGGAGCGGGCGTTGTAGAAAATCTCCGGAGGCGTGAACGTGTCGTAAATCCAATCGCGACCGCGCGTCTGCGAGGAAGGTGAGGTCCACGTGTCGGTCTTGACGATGGCGGCGTCGGCGACCGTGGCGGCGTAAGGGGTGTCGGCGAACTCCACTTGGGCGAGCGCAGTCTGGGGCGCATGCGCATGGCGCCAGATAAACGTGCCGCAGACGGCGGCGGACGCGAGGGCGAGGGCGGCGGACGCGACGAGGTAAACTTTTTCTGGAGAAAGGGCGGCCATGGGTCAGGTGGACGGCTTGGCGTCAGTGGCGGGGACTTCCGGCGCGGCCCCGGGAGCCGGCACCAGATTGAGATATTCGACCGTCACGATGAATTTCGAAAGCGGCTTCGACACCATCGGGGTGGCGGCGGCGCGTTTCGGAGCGGCGGGCACGCCGGCCTTCACCGTGACTGCGACGACTTTGGGTTTCGCTTTCAGCACGATGGACGCAGGCGCCGGGGCCGACGCATCCTCCGGCACGGCTCCCTCCTCGGGGGCGGTCGTGACGGGCGCGGCTGCGGCGGTCTCCTCGGCGTTGGCGCGGTCGACCTCGACCTCGCGGACGAGCACGGGAAGCTCGAAGCTGGCGAGCTTGTTCAAGAAAGCGCGGAGCACACCGGTCTGGCCGGTAAACACGACGCGGACGGGCGTGGTGTCGATGTAACCGGTCGAGCGAGCGGATACGCGCGGGTCGACGGCGAAAATATCCGGGCTCTCGGGCTCGGCGGGCGAGCCGACGCCCGGCGCGTTTTCTGGCGGAGGCTCGACGGGCACGCCACCGGCCGCAGCGGCGGCAAGTTGCGCAGCGGCGAGCGCCTCTTTTTCAGACTTGTTCAGGGCGCGCTCGCGTTGGACCGCAAAAATCGCACGGGGGCGGGCCTCGATGAGGGACTCCACAATATATTGGATGACTTGACGCTGATGGAAGACGGACGCGATCCGATCTTCCTTCGGCCCTTCATTGGCATAGAGCGCGAAGCCGAGGCGGGCGGCTTCCGGGCGGATCTCCACGTCGTTTTTCTTGGCCAACTCGCGGGTCTTTTCGACGAAGGTGGCCAGATCAAAATAGGCTTCGGTGCGGGCAGTGGGCACCTTGGCGCTCGCGAGGCGTTCGGCGGCCGGACCGCGACCTTTGAGCTCGGCCTGCATCGCGGCGACGGCGCGTTGGGCGCGGGCGAGGTCGGCCTCGATCGCCGTGGCGACGGGGCGCGTCGGCACCGGCGAAAGGTCCTTCATCGCCATCAACTCGGACTCCTTTTGCACGAGTTTTTTGGCCGCAGCCCGGGAAGCCGCGAAACGGTCATAGATGAGCCAGCCCTCGCCCAGCACAAGCAGAGCGCACAACGTGAGGGCGGCCGCGAAGAGGGGGTTTTTGCGATACCAGTTCATGCTCGGCTCACAGCGTTTTCTTCGGGTTGATCACGAGGGTGAAATCGAAACGCAGGAGGCCGTTTTGATTATTGTCGAATTTCTCGTTCTCGACAGACGCAATAAACTGCGAGCCGGTGAAGCTCGCCAAGAGTTGTTGCACACGCTGGCGGGCTTCGGCGCTGACCTTGGACTGCGGGTTGGCAACATCGAGCAGGCGACCACTCAACGTGAGGCGCAGTGGCGGAGCGGGCGGGGCGACGGGCGCCGAACCATCTGCCGGTGGCGGCACGGACAGGTCGACCTGCGGCTCCGAACCGGGCTCGGGCAACGGCGCGCGGACCACTTGCAACTTGTCGAGCCAGACGTCCTCGATCTTCACGAGGCGGTTTTGGAGGTCGGTGAAAAAATTGATCCAGTTGGCCTTGGTCTCGTAGGCCCCGCGATAGGCGGCGATTTGTTTTTTCGCGTCCTCGATTTGGCGAAGGTTGTCCTCGTTGCGCGTCTGAATCGCCCGGAGCGGCATCAATTGCCCGTCGACTTGGGAAACTTGGACGAGTTTCGCGGAGGCGACCTGATGAAAATAGGCGATGGGCGGCAGGAACGCGACGACCACGAGCGCTGCGGCCGCGACGATGAGCGGCTGACGTTTGCGGAAGGCGATCGCTTCCGTGACCGACGGCGGGAGCAGGCTCGCCTCAGTTTCTTTCTTCGCGACAAGGCAGGTGGCGAGGCCAACCAGGTCGGCGAGCGCGGCGGCCGCGGCCTCCGCTCCGGCGGCGCGCGCGTTGGCCGAAAGATCGACGTTGCGCAGGGCCTCGTAGCGATAGACACGCAGCTTGAGCTTGTCGGAGAGAACCGTGGGCAGCTCGTTGATCAACGAGCCGGCTCCGGTGACGTAGATGGCCGCGGCCGCCTCACAACCCGACTGCCGGCGGTGGTTGATGGCGGAACGGGTGATTTCCAAACCGAGCTTGGTGTTAAAGACCGCTGCGGCGCGTTGCACCGCAGCTCGCGAAGGCGAGCCCGCCGGCAAGTCTGAGTGGCCGGCCAAAACTTGAACCTTCAGCGTCTCAGCCTGGGAAAAATCGATGCGCAGATCCTCGGCGATGGCTTGCGTGACGGCGTTACCGGCGAGCGCCAACGTGCGGACATAAAAGCGTTCGCCTTCGATAAATAGCAAATTGGTCGAACGGGCACCGATGTTGATCACGATGACGCTCTCGTGGACCTCGGGATAGTTGTAACGGAAGGCGTGATTCAGCGCGAGGACCGAGGGGACGGCGCGCTCGGCCGGGAACCCAGCGGAGTCGGTCGCGGTGCAGAGCGTCTGCATGGCCTCGAATTTCGCGGCGGTCAGCATGACCTCGAGGTCGAAGCCATCGTCGGCGACGACCAGGTGGTCCCAAACGACTTCCTCGAGCGGATAAGGAATGTTCTCCGCCGCCTCGAACTCGATAATCTTGCCGCGCTTCTCCTTCGCCATCGACGGCGTCTTGATAAACTTCGTGAGCGCCAAGTGCCCGGGCACAGCGAGGGCGGAAACGCCACCGAGCTTGTGCCGCGTGGACACCGCGCCGAGGGATTGCGCGATTTCGGTCGCCCACCGGGCCTCGTGCGACGGGTCCGAGCTGTGCGGCTCAAGGGCGAATTGCTGCAGGACCAGTCGCCCCGCCGCTCCCGCCGTGAACACACCGCACGCGACATGACCTGCTCCAATGTCAACGGCTAGAACCCGGGGTGAACGCATAGATGGGGTGAAGAAAGAGACAAAGGCGATTTCAGATGGGGCGAGACGCAGCAAGCGCAAACTCAGTTACGGACAATCGCAGAAGAATTTATCGGCTCTCCCGGCGCACAAATGACGGAGTGGCGCGGGGATACTCATGGACAAACGGAGTGAAAAATTGTGGCTGCAGCAGGCCCTCGTTGGCCGCTGCACCCGTCGCGGCGCGAGTTTGAAAACTCTTCCGCGCCTCGGCAGCCGGGAGCGAAGCCGGATAGCTCCCCCGCCCCGCTGGGATCGTCCGCCCCGCCGCCGTCAACTCAACGCCCCAAAATTTCGGGTCGCCATGGAGTTGATCCCGCTTCACGAGCTCGGGCGGCAGGTAGAACCGCACATCGGCCCGGCCGGTCTCAAGCGCGACGCATTCGGCCTCGGCCCGGTAAAATTCGAAACGCCGCTCACCGCCGGGGGGGGCGGGCAGCTCAAATCCCAACGTAAGCGTCACCCGCACCCGCGAAACCATGCGGCCGGGCGGGCTCGGCGCTGGCCGGACATCCAAGGCGATATCAGCTTCAAACCAGTTGCCGGGCGAACCGTTGGGGGCGCGGAGATTGGTAAACTTAACGGAACTCACTTCAACCTCCTGGCCCCCCGGAGACGGAGTAACGACCGTCGCCGCCGTGGACGAGGCCAAGCAGCACAGCAGGAGACAAAAAAATCGGATCACGTGTCGTTGCACAGGGAAAAAACGTTGTGCACGTATTTTGCGAGGTCACGCTCAAACTTGGTTTTCACCTCCGCCACCGCCCTCCCACCTCTGATGTCGACTCCTCCCCTCGCCTACAAAATCGCTGTCCTCGTTTTCCTCGAAAATGGCGCCGGCGAGCACCTCCTGCTCCTCCGGGCCAAGGCGCCGAATTTCGGATCGTGGAGTCCGATCGGCGGTAAACTCGAAACCGCCATCGGCGAATCACCGTTTGAGTGCGCCGTCCGCGAGACACACGAGGAAACCGGTCATGTGGTGACCACGGCCGACCTCCACCTGTTTTCCGTCATCGCCGAAAAAGCGTATGAGGGCCAATCGCACTGGCTGATGTTTCTCTTCCGGTGCAAAAAGCCCATCGCCGCGCTGCCGACCGACATCTCCGAGGGTAAATTCGGTTTCTTCTCTCGCGCCGCGATCGAGACGATTCCGCTGCCAGAAACCGACCGCACCGCCCTTTGGCCAATCTACGACCGCTATCGCGACGGCTTCGTGTCGCTGCGGGCCGACTGCGCGCCGGACAAACCGATCCACGTCGTGATCGAGGAAATCATCGCGGGTTGACCGGCTTGCCGCTTGCGCGATGCCACCCCGCCCTTTAACTACCTCCGCGTGCGCCTCCCCACCCTGCTCCTCACCGCGCTGCTGCTGCTCGCAGCCGCGCCACTTCACTCCGCCGACGACTACAAACTCGGCACCGATTCGCAGCCTCGCGCCGCGGCCCCGCGTGGCACCGTGCGCACCGGCACCTTCACTGCCAGCAAAGTGTTTCCCGGCACGACGCACGAGTATCAGGTCTACGTGCCGGCCCAATACGACGCGACGAAACCCGCCTGCCTCATGGTTTTCTTCGACGGCGCGGGCATGATGAATGCGACGGGGGCCTATCGCGCGCCGGTGGTGTTCGACAACCTGATCGCGAAAAAAGAAATGCCCGTGACCATCGCAGTCGGGATCAACCCCGGCACCGTCGCGCCTACCTCGCCAGGCGCCAAAGCCCGCAGCCAGCGCAGCTACGAATACGACTCACTCGGCGACGCCAACGCCCGCTTCGTCCTCGATGAACTTTTGCCCGAGGCGTTGAAGGGCCTCAACGTCACCGCCGATCCCGCCGGCCGCGCCGCGTGTGGCAATAGTTCCGGTGGCATCGCCGCCTTCACTCTCGCGTGGGAGCGCCCGGATTCGTTTCGCAAAGTCGTCAGTCACATCGGCAGCTTCACCAACATCCAGGGCGGCCACGTTTATCCCGGCTTGATTCGCAAAACGAAGGCTGCGCCCAAGCCGCTGCGGGTCTTCCTGCAGGACGGCAGCAGCGACCTCGACAACCTCCACGGCAACTGGCCGCTCGCCAATCAGGACATGGCCGCCGCGCTGAAATTCGCCGGCTACGACCACACGTTTGTTTTCGGCACCGAAGGCCACAACGGCAAACACGGCGGCGCCATCTTCCCCGACACGCTCCGCTGGCTCTGGCGCGACTTCCCCAAGAACTAACGGCCGCCGCGCGGCCGAACGCTCAACGTTTAACGTTGAACGATTAACTTTCAATTTCCAGCCCCCCAGCTCTCGATGTCCGACTTCAGTGTTCATCGTTCAGCGTTAAGAGTTAAACGTTGAGCGTTGAGCGTTCCCCAAAAAACTCCCATGCGCCCCCGTAATTTCCTCTCGCTGCTTCTGCTCTCGCTCGCCCTTCCTGTCGCCCTGGTGGCAGCCGACGCTTTCAAAGCCACGCCCGATCACTCCCCTCAGCCCGGCGTGCCGACCGGCCGGCTCGTCCAGATGCCCGCGCTGGAATCGAAGATCTTCCCGAATACCACGCGCGACTGGTGGGTCTACGTGCCGGCCGGCTACAAACCCGACGGCTCCGCCGCGCTCATGGTTTTCCAAGACGGCCGCGGCTACCACACGCCCACCGGCAACTGGCGCGTGCCGATCGTATTTGAAAACCTGATCGCGCGCGGCGAGATGCCCGTGACGGTCGCGGTCATGATCAATCCCGGCAATGATCCCACGCGTCCCGCGAACCCGGCGAAAAAAGCCGGCACCGCCGCCAGCAACCGCAGCCTCGAATACGACTCCCTCGGCGATCGCTACGTGCGGATGATCCTCGAGGAGATTCTGCCCGAGGTGGAGAAACAATTTCCTGTTTCAAAAGATCCCGCCCTGCGCGCCATCAGCGGCTCGAGCAGCGGCGGCATCGCGGCCTTCACCGCCGCATGGGAGCGCCCCGACCAGTTTGGCAAAGTCCATTCAACCGTCGGCAGTTTCACGAACATCCGCGGCGGCGACGCTTATCCTGCCCTCCTTCGCAAGACCGAGCGCAAACCCCTCCGCATTTACCTCGAAGACGTGAGCGGCGATCTCGACAACGCGTATGGCAACTGGCCCATCGCGAACCAGCAGATGCACTCCGCCCTGCGGTACATGGGCTATGATGTACGTTTCGAATACGCCGAAGGCTACAGCCACGGCTCCGTGCACGGCGGCTCCGTCTTCCCCGATGCCCTCCGCTGGCTCTGGCGCAAGGAAACGCCCCAACCCACCATCGTCACGAAGGGCGATCTCGCCGGCGACATGACGCTCCACCGCCTCCTCATTGAAGGCGAAGGCTGGACGCCCATCGTCGAAAACATCGGTTTCGGCGATGCGCTCGCCACCGACGACGCCGGTAATTTTTATTTCTGCGACATGCGCGGCACCGCGCCCGGCATCTATCGCCTCGCCCTCGATGGCACGAAAAAAAAACTCAGCGACGAAATTGTGAGCGGCCTGAAATTCGGCCCCGACGGTCGTTTCTACGCCTGCCAAGGCGCAAAGAAACGCCTCATCGCCATCACACCCACGACCGGCGCGGTCGAAGTTATCGCGACCGACGTGCAGCCCAACGACCTCGTCGTCACCGCCAGCGGCCACCTCTATTTTACTCACACCTCGAAGAAAGAAATCGGCCACGTCGTCCTCGCCACCAAGACGGTGCGCGCCGCCGCCGGTGGCATCGCCAATCCCAATGGTATCACCCTCTCGCCCAACCAAGGCACGCTCGCCGTGAGCGAACACCGCGGCGGGTCCGTCTGGACCTTCCGCATCAATGCCGACGGCTCCCTGGATGCCGGCGCGCCCACGATGGCCATGCGCCGCCCGATCGATCCCAAGGGTGAATTCAAGAGCCAGCAGCCGCCGCCGTATCTCACCGGTGCCAGTGGCGACGGCATGACCACAGACGAGCAAGGCCGCTATTACGTGACGACCGCCCTCGGCATTCAAGTCTTCGACCCCACCGGCCGCCTCTGCGGCGTGCTTGCGAAAGCGCGCACCGGCGTAGGCGAGGTAAGCTGCGTGCTCTCCGGCCCAGGTCGCTCGTATCTCTACGTGGGCGCCGGCCCCGCAATCTACCGTCGAAAGGTGCACGCAACGGGCGTCGCGCCCACAGGCGCGGGGACGAATCCTTGATCTGAAGAGAGGAGACGGGCTTGCAGGCGATTCGATCGGAGTAGGCGGACGGATCCTGGCGGGCGGTCCGAAAAAACACCAATCTACCTTAGCCCGACTTCCGCTATTCGCCGATGTTTCGCCTGCTTTGTGTGTGATTTCTGACGGAAATCACGAGGGTAAGTCTAATGCACGTTCAAAGATAGAATGGCATCCTGTCGGACTTAGAAACTAAAGACGTGCACAATACGATGAGCACGAATTATTTTTAAAAAAGATCACATATCGAGCTGTTAATGCCTTCGACGGTCTAATTCCGACAGCCTGATAGATTTTAGGGTAGGATAGCGATTTGGTTGCCCGTCGCGTTGCCCTCTCAACTCTACAAGCGAGAATCTAGACGTGAATCAGAATTAGCCTGGCAACAGCTAACGCCCTCCGCTCCGTTTCCGGTCTATTTTCGGCCAGGAATTACTTCGCGACCGGAGGAAGAGGCGGCGGCGGTGGCATCCGGGTCAGGGAACTATTCGCCGCGCGGCTCGAGATCATCTCGGTCGTGCGTTGGATTTCAAACTCAGCGTTGCGTTTTGCAACCTTCG
>CAMBVX010000230.1 GCA_945871085.1 Opitutus sp. GAS368
GTCATCGTCGACGCCTCCATGCCCGCGATGATCCGCACTTCCGGCCAGATGTGGAATGCCGCCGGCAAAGGCCAGGACACCCTCTGCGTCATCCCCGACGCCTGCTACGCCGGCGTCTACGCCACCACGATCGACTTCTGCAAAAAGCACGGCGCCTTCGATCCGAAGACCATGGGCACCGTCCCCAACGTCGGCCTCATGGCGCAGGCCGCCGAGGAATACGGTTCGCACAACAAGACCTTCCAGGCCCCCGGCAACGGCACCATCCAAGTCGTCACCGTTCCCGGCGCCGAATCTGAAATTCCGAATTTCAAATCTCAGATTCTCCTGTCTCACGAAGTGGAGACCGGCGACATCTGGCGCGCCTGCCAGACCAAGGACGCTCCCGTGCAGGACTGGGTGAAACTCGCCGTCAACCGCGCCCGCCTCTCCGGCATGCCCGCCATCTTCTGGCTCGACGAGAAACGCGCGCACGACGCCCAGGTTCTCGCGAAGGTGAACACCTATCTCGCCCAGCACGACACCCAGGGCCTCGACATCAAAATCCTCGCGCCCGCCGCCGCGTGCCTCGCCACGCTCGAGCGCCTCAAGGCCGGGCAGGACACGATTTCTGTCACCGGCAACGTCCTCCGCGACTACCTCACCGATCTTTTCCCAATCCTCGAAGTCGGCACCAGCGCGAAGATGCTCTCGATCGTCCCGTTGATGAACGGCGGCGGCCTCTTCGAAACCGGCGCCGGCGGCTCCGCGCCGAAACACGTGCAGCAATTCACCGAGGAAAACTTCCTCCGCTGGGACTCGCTCGGCGAATTTTTTGCCCTCGCCGCGAGCTTCGAACACTTGGGCCTCACCCAAAATCACGTGAAAGCGAAAGTCCTCGCCGAGACGCTCGACGAAGCCAACGGCAAGTTCCTCGAATACGACAAGAGCCCCGCCCGCAAAGTCGGCGCCGGCATCGACAACCGCGGCAGCCATTTTTACCTCTGCCTCTACTGGGCCCAGGCGTTGGCCGCGCAGACCAACGACGCCCCGCTCGCCACCACCTTCTCGCCGGTTGCGGCGCAACTCGCCGCCGCCGAAAAACAAATCGTCGCCGAAATGATCGCGGTCCAAGGCAAACCCGCCGACATCGGTGGCTACTACCAGCCGGACGAAACAAAAGCGTCAGCAGCACTGCGGCCGAGCAAGACGCTGAATGAAATCCTCGCGACCATCTGATCAAGACCGTTAACCGCTAATCCACGCTCATCGGCGCGGATTATTGCGAGTCACCCCACCGACGAGACGGCGATCGCGGGAGGGAGCGCGAGTCTTCAGCCTCGTCCAGGCGTAAATCACCGCGCGTAAAAGCACCGCGCTCCCCCGGGAGCAGTCCCCTGACCGGCTACTCCACTCCCGGTTCGCGATGAGCATCCCTCTCAGTCGCGAGCGGACGCGCGGTCCGCTCGGCCGTTTTTCCCGATCGATCAGGTTGGTGAGGCTCGCCGCGGGCATGTTCAATCCGCGCTTTGTCGGCACCCACCGCCACCGCAGCCTCAGACTGGGGCCCCCCACGTGCCGAGGAGTTTTCTCGCCCCCATGATCGGGACGACGGGTGAGCACGCGGTTGTCCCTGAGCACGGGGTCTCCGGGAACCCCCGCCGGACGCGGCCGAAGCGGCGAGAAAAACCACGGCTCACTTGCCCAGGGGCGGCGGCACGAGCGACGTGACGTAGGCGGCGATCGCGACGAAGTCTTCTCCGGTGAGGTGGGCTACAACCGGCTGCATGAGCGGTGCCGACGCGCCGCTTCGTTTCCCCTGCTGCATATCATACATCTGCCGCACTAAATAACTCGGCGAGCGTCCGGCGATGCCCGGCACATCCGCCAGACCCATCAAATCGGGCCCGTGACAGGTGCCACACGCCACCGTCTTACCGGGGACAATCTTCCCTTCTGCCACGCTCATCCCCCCCGTCGTCACCAAATCCTCGCCCCGCTTGATGCTGCCCACGGGCACATAGGCGACAAAGCCCGACCGCGGATTCCGCAAGACCTCCGCCTGCTCTTCGTCTTCGGGCGTCTCGATGATTCGTCCGGCAATGGGCTCGGTGCGCGCGTTTGAGAGCGTCAGAAATAAGTTTCCGACGATCCGCGTTTTCGGCACGAGGTCCGTCTCGACTACGCGGGTCCACGGCGTCCATTTCATCGCGCCAAAATACTCCGCCGCCGTCCTGATCTCGGCGTCGGTCATCGCCTTCGCCAAGAGCGTCATTGTCGGCGTATTCGGTTTTCGCGGATCGGCCGAGACGCGCCGGCCGGCGCGAAAATCCTCCATCTGCCGGATGAAATACGCCACGGGCAAGCCGGTGATCGGTGCATTTTCCGGACGCCCTTTTCCGGTGGGCAGATGACATGACGCGCAGCCACGGGCCGCGCTACCCAAGCTCGGGGAGCCATGCGCGATGATCTGAGGCATCGGCGGATGATCGCCGGGAAACCAGTCGATCACGTTACCGAGGTCGCGGATGTCCACGCGGGAATACGCCGCACTGCTCCCCGCGACGCGCCGGAGTTTAGTTTGCTCCAACGGATCCTCATTCGGCCGGAGCGCACGGCTCGGCGGACTTTGCGGGATCGCTTTGTCGCCGGGGGCCGGTGGCGTGCTAAACCCATACGCCCACAATGGTGCAGGTTCGCCCGCCGCGCGCCCGGGCGTGGCTCCTATTCCGCCGATCAGCGCGACGCCGACTGCGGCGACCAAAACTCGCCGGCTCCAGCGGTCGGGCTCGCCGCCATTTCTTGAGACCTGCGTGGTGAAATCCATCTGCGCATTGCAGCGCAAATGAGTTCAGGAAAGCGAGGATGTTTGCCACTCGACGAATCACCGGGGTGCGCGGCCGACACGGTGGTCGCAGCGACCACGGGCTTGACGGAGCGCCGATGTGCCCTGCCAGCGCCCTGCGATCGATTCGAATTCGACGGCTACCTCGGCTCGACTCGCAACACACCGTCTGCTCCGCTGCGCGTATGCTACTCCGTTTCTTATTTGGCTGGACCACTCTTATCGCAGTCGCTGCACCGGCCTTCGCGGCCCTCTCACCCACCGAAGAAAAAATCGTCGCCGCCGTCAACGCGCAGTCCGGTAACTTCGCCCGCGACCTCGAGCAGGCCGTGCAGATCAACAGCGCCACCGAGAACCTCGCGGGCGTCCGCAAACTGGCCGACGTCTTCAACGCCCAACTCGCCGCCCTCGGCCTCATCACCAATTTCGTCGCGTCCCCCGGCCCCACCGGCCCCACCGGTCACCTCGTCGCCGAACACCGCGGCACCAAGGGCAAACGTCTGCTCCTCATCGGTCACCTCGACACCGTGTTGCCCGGCCGAAATTTTCGCCGCGACGGCGACAAGGCCTTCGGCTCCGGCACAAACGACATCAAAGGTGGCGACCTCATCATCATTTACGCCCTGCGCGCGCTCCACACCGTCGGCGCCCTCGCCGACACCCGAATCATCGTCGTGATGACGGGTGACGAAGAGGCCGTGGGTCGGCCCGTGGAACTTGCGCGCGCCGCCCTCCTCGCCGCCGCGCAGCGTAGCGACCTCGCCCTCGCCTTCGAGGGCTCCATTGCGAAAACCGGCACCGTCGCCCGCCGCGGCAGCATGTCGTGGGAAATCGAAGTCCAAGGCGCGACGGGTCACTCGTCCGGCATTTTTTCCTCCGCGATGGGCGCCGGGTCCGTCTACGAAGCATCCCGCATCCTCCAAGAATTTTATACGGAACTCCGTAAACTCGACGGCCTCACTCTCAATCCCGCGCTCATCGTCGGCGGCACCGAGACCACGCTAAACCGCACCGGTGGCACGACGGCGGGGAAGACCAACATCACCGCGCAGAGCACGCTGATCCGCGGTGACCTCCGCACCGTCAGTGCCGAGCAACTCGCGACCGCCATGGGAAAAATGACCGCCATCGTCGCGAAAAATCTTCCGCGCACGTCGGCGAAAATCACGTTCAGCGAAGGTTATCCCGCCATGCCGGATTCCCCCGCGAACCGCGCCCTGCTCGCCCAACTCGACCAGGCCAGCCGCGACCTCGGCTTCGGGGAAATCACCGCCTTCGACCCGCGTTCACGCGGCGCGGGCGACATCGCTTTTGTCTCCCCGCCCCTGCCCGCCCTCGATGGCCTCGGCATCCGCGGCAGCGGCGCCCACGCTCCCAACGAATGGGCCGACCTCAAAACTGTCCCCGAACTCGTGCAGCGCACCGCCCTCCTCCTCTATCGCCTCACCCGTTAAACCTGCGGCGCTTTGCCGTTCGCGTGGCTACGTCCGGAAGACAGCCTTGGTCGACGAGGTCACACCGTTACACTTGACCCCCCTCCTCCCCGTTTCACCGTCGCGCCATGCGCTCGATCACCCTCAAAGAACTTCATGCCACGACCGGCGAACACGTCCGGCGCGCCGGGGAGTCGCGAATTCCCGTCGTAGTGACAGATCACGGACAGCCCGTCGCCGTCCTCGCCAACCCGGCCCTGCTGCGTCCGCGTCGGCGAACCCGCACGCTGTTGCCGGAGTTCGCCGCCCTGATGGCCCGCCAGCCCGGCCGCAATCTCGCTGCTGATTTGGACGCCGTGCGTGACAACCGATGATTTTCTGCGACACATCCACGGTCGCCAAACTTTACGTCCCTGAGGCGGAATCGAACGCCGTGCGCCGACGACTCGAAGCCGAGGATGTCGTCTATGTTTCGGAATTGATGCGGGCGGAATTGATGGCCGTTTTTCACCGCCGTCTGCGCGAAAAAAAATGGACCCGGGCAAATTTCTCGGCCGCGGTCAGCCAGTTCTCGGCCGAGGACATTGCCGGATTCTGGAGCTGGTTGCCCCTCGACAGCACCATTACCGAGGCGGCGGCCAAAATTTTAGCCACCCTCCCGGAATCGGTCTTTCTGCGCACCGCCGATTGTCTCCCTCTCATCACCGCCGTGCAGCACAACCTGCCGGAGATTTTCACCCACGACCGTCACCAAATCGCCGCCGGCCCGGTGCTGGGTGTGACCCCGGTTGTGATCGCCCCCTAAGCCACCGACGCGTGCCCACAGCCAAGCCCAAAATCCTTCCCCATGCTCACCGCACCTCCCCCTCCGGCGTCCCGTCGCCAGTTTCTCACGACGTCCGTCGCCGCCGCGCTCGCCGCCGCGCTCCCTCATCCCATTTTTTCTGGTGAGCCCATCGCCGCCCCCGCTGCTTCGCCCCCACCACCGACCCGCAATGGTTTCGCCTACCGTTTTGCCATCGGCGAAATCGAGGCCTGGTCAATCAGCGACGCCAACCTGGCCTTGAAGGAGGGCCTCGGTTTGATGGAGCCGGCCGCCGACCGCCCCGCGATGCGCGCCGACCTCCTCGCGCGCGGCGAGCGCACCGACGTTCTCCCGCTTTACGTCAACATCCTCGTCGCCAAGCTCGGCTCTGAGATCGCGATTTTCGACGCGGGGTTCGGCGCCGGCAAAAATCCCGAGAGCGGTTGGCTCAGCTCCTCACTCGCCACCATCGGCATCGCCCCCGAAAAAATCACGCACGCCTTTCTCAGCCACGCCCACGGGGATCATATCAATGGTTTCGTCACCGGCAACAAACCGACCTTCCCCAACGCCGCGCTACACTGTCTCCGCGATGAACTCGATTTCTGGCGCTCGCCCGCGCCCGACTTTTCCCGCTCGTTGCGAGCCCAGGGCCCTCTGCCCGGCATGATCAAGAGCAACCGCGCCAAATTCGACATCCTCGAACCCAATCTCCAGCTCCACCGCGACGGCGACGCCCTCCTGGGTGGCGCGGTCACTTTCATTCCCGGTCGGGGTCACACCGTCGGCCACTCGCTCTTCCGCCTCCGCTCCGGCCAGGAATCGCTCCTGCACTTCATGGACGCCGCGCACCACCACACGCTCATGTTCACGAACCCGTCATGGGCCATCAACTACGACCACGAGCCCGCGCAAGCCGTCGCTACGCGCAAAAAACTTTTCGCCGAACTCTCAACCACCCACGAACGCTCCTACGGCTTTCATCTCCCGTGGCCCGGCCTCGGCCGCGTGGCCCGGGCGGACGCCGGCTATACGTGGCAACCCGAGCGTTGGAGCTGGGGCCTCTGACGAAGCGGCGGTTTCACAACCGCCGTATTTCCCCAATCTCCCCGTCCGCCACACCGCGCCCTCCCGCCCTGCCCCACCCATGAACCCATCGCGTTTCCTCACCTTCGTGCTCGTCTGCACCTGCGCCCTCATTCCGTCCATGCGGGCCGCCTCCGCTTCGATCACCTACCCGGCCGCCCCCACCGGCCCGGGTGCCGGTCGCCACCTCGTGTTTCTCTCCGGCGACGAGGAGTATCGCTCGGAGGAAGGTCTGCCGATGCTCGCGAAAATCCTCAGCCAACGCCACGGCTTCCGCTGCACGGTCCTCTTTGCCATCGATCCCGACGGCACGATCAATCCAGACAACAACCAGAGCGTGCCCAACTCCGAGGCGCTCGATTCCGCCGACGGCATCGTCCTCGGCCTCCGTTTTCGCCAATGGCCCGACGCCGCCATGCAGCGCTTCGCCGCCGCCGTCGCCCGTGGCATTCCCCTCGTCGCCCTCCGCACCAGCACCCACGCCTTTCGTTTCCCTGCGGACAACCCGAGCCGTTACAAATCGTTTAATAATTTCGGCCGCGAAGTCCTCGGCGAGAATTGGGTGAGCCATTGGGGTGCCAACCGCCGCGGTGCCACCCGCGGACTCATCGAACCGGGCGCGGAAAGCGACCCGATCCTCCGTGGGGTGACCGAGATCTTCGGCGACTCCGGCGCCTACGAAACTCATCCGGTCGCCGGCTCCAAAATTCTCGCCCGCGGCCAAGTGCTCGCCGGCATGAAGCCCACCGATGCCCCTGACACGCAGCAGCGCAAGAAACGCCACGTCGACGGCATCGAACAGGGGATCAACGATCCCATGATGCCCGTCGCGTGGACGCGCACGCACACGAATCCAAACGGTAACACCAACCGCGTTTTCTGCACCACGATGGGGGCCGCCACCGACCTCGCCAACGAAGCTCTCCGCCGCATGATCATCAACGCCGTCCTCTGGGGCTTCGCCCTCGAAATCCCCACCCACACGGACGTCCGTTTCGTCGACAAATTCGTCCCTTCGCCCTACGCCTTCAAGGGCTACCGTCGCGGCCTGACTCCCGATGATCACGCCCTCGGGAAAGTCCTGCCTCCCGGCACACCACCTCCGCCTTCCGCTCCGAATCCCAAGAAAAAAATTTAACGCCCCGTCTCCTCTCCATGAAAACCCGCCTCACCTCCCTGTTCCTATTCTCCCTGATTGCTTGCGCCGCGCCCCTCTCAGCGGCCGAGCCCAAGCCCATTCGCGCCCTGCTCGTCACCGGCGGCTGCTGCCACGACTACGACTTCCAAGCCAAAGCGCTCACCGCCGCCACTGGGAAACTCGGCCCCATCACGTGGACGATCGTCAACGAAGGCGGCACGACCAAAAATGCGAAGATCAAACTCTACGAAGATCCCAACTGGGCGAAACCCTATGACGTCGTCGTCCACAACGAGTGTTTCGCCGACCTCGCCGACCCTGACTACACCCGCAAGATCACCCACGCTCACAAAGGCCCCACCGGCACGCCCTCCGTCGTGATTCACTGCGCGATGCACACCTATCGCACTCTCGCGGCCGACGATTGGCGCGAGTTCCTCGGCGTCACGAGCCGCAAACATGACCACCAAGCGCACTACACCGTCACCCCAACCGCCGCGGCGAAAAACCACCCTGCCATGCGCGGCTTCCCCGACAAATGGGTCACGCCCATGGACGAACTCTACATCATCGAAAAAGTCTGGCCCAAGACGACCGCCCTCGCGACCTCGGACAGCGCCGTGGACGGCAAGACTTACCCCGCGATCTGGACCAACGACCACTTCGGGACGCGCGTCTTCGGTACCACCTACGGCCACGGCAATGTCACCTGGCACGACCCGATCTTTCTGACCATGATCGCGCGGGGCGTCCGCTGGGCCGCCGGCCGCGAGTAGGGCGCGGTCCCCGACCCGACCATCCGCCCCCTGTGGGGCAGGCTTTACCTCCCCTTCCGCCCGCCATCCGATTCTGTTGGGCGGGCTTTACGCCCGCCATCCGTCCTTTTTCCCATGCCCCGCCCGTCCCGCCGAGCCTTTCTTCGCACCGCCGCCGCGCTCGCCGGCTGCTCCCTTGTGCGCGCTTCCGCCCAATCGGCACCCTCAATCACCAACGCCACGCCCATCCTTGGCCAAGGCAATTTCCGCTACCGCGTCGTCCCCGGCTGGGGTATCCTCGGTTCCACGACGCCCGTCAAAGACTGCCACGGTCTCGCCCGCGATCGCGCCGGCCACATCATTCTCCTGACGAATCACACGGCCAACAACGTGATCGTCTACGACCGTCAGGGTAAGCTCGTGCACAAATGGGGCACCCAGTTTCCCGGTGCCCACGGCCTCTCCCTCGTCAACGAAGGCACGCGCGAGGTCCTCTTCATCACCGACCTCGCCACCCACCGCGTCGTCAAAACCACGCTCGACGGCACCACGCTCGACGAGTGGCGCTGGCCCGAAGCCACCGGCAAATACGACAAAGAAGATCAATATCGCCCGTCGTGGACCCTCCATCTGCCCAACGGTGAATTCTACGTTCTCGATGGTTACGGTCGCGATTTCATCGTCCACTACGGGGCGGATGGAAAATTCCACCGTATCTTCGGCGGTGCCGAGGGCGGCATCACCCACTGGGGTCCCCACGCCGGCATGATGGATCTGCGGCGCCCCGAAGCACCTTCCCTGCTCATCGCCATGAGCGATCAGCAATACCTGCTCAGCCTCGGTCTCGACGGCCAAAAACTCGGCCACGTCGACCTGCCCGGCGGCAATCCCCGCCAAATTCGCCAGCATGGAAAAAACTTCTTCGTCGCCCACCTCGCCGACAACTGGCCCAAGGATCGGTCCAGCCGCGGCTTCCTTTCCGTGCTCGACGAAAATCTTCGCGTCATCTCCAACGTCGCCGGCACGCCCCCCCGCTACGACGACACCGGGAAACTCCAGCCGATGCGCCACCAAGAGGCCGTTTTCATTCACCCGCACGACCTCCTCGTCGACGACGACGGCAGCCTCTACGTCGCGCAGTTCTCCTCGAACCAGACCTACCCGCTCAAGCTCGAGCGCGTGTAACGAACGGAGCGGCGGTTTCCCAACCGCCGTATTTCCAAAATTCGAACTACAAAAAAATCCCCCGCCCCCGCGCACCCCGCGGGCGGTTAGAAACCGCCCACCCCGCCTAACCCCGCCACCTCACGGCAACCACGGATACTTTCGCGCATTCGGTGTCCGCTTCTCGCGCTGCGCCGAGTGAAATTCCTTCGCCTCCTCGCTCATGTAATAGAGCAACGTCGCATTGCCCGCGAGTTCTTGGATGCCCGCCTGGCCGTCGAGTTCGGCGTTGAATCCGCTCTTCAGCAGCCGAATCGCCAGCGGGCTGTGCCCGAGAATCTCATGGGCCCATTTCACGCCTTCGGCTTCGAGCTCCGCGACTGGCACCACCTTGTTGACCAGCCCCATGTCGAGCGCTTCGGCGGCGTTATACTGCCGACAGAGATACCAGATTTCTCGCGCTTTCTTTTGTCCGACGACGCGCGCCAAGTAGCTCGACCCAAAGCCCCCGTCGAAGCTCCCCATCTTCGGGCCTACCTGGCCGAAGATCGCGTTATCCGCGGCCAAGCTCAGATCGCACACCACGTGCAGCACGTGCCCGCCGCCGATCGCGTAGCCCGCTACGAGCGCGATCACGACCTTCGGCATCGACCGGATAAGTTTTTGCAGATCCAGCACGTTCAGCCGCGGCACCCCGTCGTCACCGATGTAGCCGGCATGCCCGCGCACGCTCTGATCGCCGCCCGCGCAAAACGCATACTTCCCATCCGTATGCGGTCCAGCTCCCGTCAGCAGCACCACGCCGATGGCCGGGTCTTCGCGCGCATCGCTGAACGCATCGAACATCTGCGTCACGGTCTCCGGCCGAAACGCGTTGCGTTTCTCCGGCCGGTTAATCGTCACCTTGGCAATACCGCCAGCTTTGTGGTAAAAAATGTCAGTGTAAGTCTTGGCGACTTTCCAATCGGGAGTCATGGCCGGGGAGCGTGCTGCTTTTGGGTCAGTTGTCCACCGGCCAGAGCAAGAACCGGTATAGCAAGCTGATTTTGCCCCCGCCCTTAAAACTGCTTGGAGCCGCCGGCCGACTACAGGATGCTCTCCCTTCCAATGAGTAGTCCCACGACCACGCCACTCAAGTCCGGGGCCCAAGCCGTGCTGTGCGTCGGTGCGCTCGGCGTCGTCTTCGGCGACATCGGCACGAGCCCCCTCTACGCCATGAAGGAGTGTCTCGCGCAGCTCGCACCCGGCGAACGCGCCGAGGGCGTGCTCGGCATCCTCTCGCTCATGACGTGGGCGCTCCTCCTCGTCGTGTGTCTCAAATACATCGGCTTCGTCATGCGCGCCGACAACCGCGGCGAGGGCGGGATTTTCGCCCTCCTGGCCCTGAGTCACTCCAAAACCGATTCGACGAAACCCAACAGCAAGATCGGCTTCACCGTGCTGGTTATCCTGATCGGCGCCGCGCTCCTCTATGGCGATAGCGTCATCACCCCCGCCATTTCTGTGCTCAGCGCCGCCGAAGGCCTGAAGGGCTTCAGTCCCGCCTTCACTCCCTACATTACGACGATTGCGTCCATCATCCTCGCCGGCCTTTTTTGGTTTCAACGCAAAGGTTCCAAAACCATCGGGGGTATTTTCGGCCCGGTGATGGTCGTCTGGTTCCTCACCCTCGGGCTGCTCGGGCTCTGGCAAATCAAGGACGCCCCACAGGTCTTTGCCGCGCTAAACCCGCTCCTTGGCCTCCAGCTCCTCATTTCACATCCCGGCGGGGCCATCATCATCCTCGGTTCGGTCGTACTGTGCGTGACCGGTGCCGAAGCGCTCTACGCCGACATGGGCCATTTCGGGCGCCGCGCGATTGGGCAGGCTTGGTATTTTTTCGCCTTCCCCGGCCTCCTGCTGAACTACTACGGCCAAGGTGCCTACGTCATCGGCCACCCTGATTCGACCGCGAATCCCTTTTTCGCCCTCGCCCCGCCCGGCTGGGGCCAGCTCGCAC
>CAMBVX010000231.1 GCA_945871085.1 Opitutus sp. GAS368
GCCAGGCGCTCGCGTTGCTGGTCAAGGTCGGCGCGAGCTTTCAAGCCGTGCCGCTGACCGCGCGGATTCACGAAGGCTTGGTGTTCTCCAACCGCGACCGCCGGACGCTGCTCGACAAACTGCTGCTCCTGCTCGCGGCCTTGCAGCTGCCTGAGCCGGTGCTCCTGGTCGCCGACGCCTATTACGCCTGCGGCAAAATCATCGCCGGACTGCTCGACCAGGGCGGCCACCTGATTTCCCGGCTCAGGAAAAACGCCTGCGCTTACACCGTGCCGGTCGGCCCCCGGCGCGCGGGCCGCGGCCGCCCCAAACTTTACGGGACCAAAATCCGGCTGCGCGATCTTTTCACCGGGCCCCTCGCGACCATGCCCAGCCCGGTCTACGACGAGCAGGGCGTCACCTTGCGCTGGGTTTGTCGCGACCTGCTCTGGCGTCCCGCCGGACGCGTCGTCCGCTTCGTGGCCGTCGTTCATCCCCACCGTGGCCAAATTCTGCTCCTGTCCACCGACCTCACGCTCGCTCCAGCCGAGATCATCCGGCTCTACGCCCTGCGCTTCAAGATCGAGGTCAGTTTCAAACAGGCACTCCACTCCGTCGGCACCTGGGCGTATCATTTCTGGATGCGCCCGATGACGCCGCTCCGCCGGTTTCAGGGCGACCAATTCCTCCATCACAAGTCCGCGGCCTACCGCACGGCCATCCGCCGAAAACTCGCCGCCTATCACCGCCACATCCAAATAGGCCTCGTCGCCCAAGGCCTTCTCCAATGCCTCGCCGCCCTCCACCCGGCTTTGGTCTGGCGCCACTTCGGCTCCTGGCTGCGCACCGTGCGCTCCCCTCACTGCCCCTCGGAGTTCGTCGTCGCCTGTGCCCTGCGTCACAGCCTCCCGGAATTTATCGCCGCTTCCCCTCACGACTCTTCCTTCGAGTTATTCCTCCGCCAACGCCTCGATCCCCAGCGTATCGAGGGCACTTGCCTCGCCGCTTAAACCGAAACCACTTCTGAATCCGGCACTCTCAAGTCACTTAATAAGTGACAAGTTTTCTGGGCGTTTTTTACGAGGGATCTAACCCTGAAATTCTAGCGCCCTTCATCCGGCACCCGAGACCTTGGGCACACTTCGTCGTCCGGGCCATCGAGCGCCGACGCAATCGATGACCTCCTTCGCAACCAGCCGGCACCGTGGCGGGATTTACTCCCGGCGCGGCTGGGCTTGAAACTCCGGCAACGGACTCAGCGGACCGAGCGCAAACAGCACCAACGCCAGCGCGACCAACGGCATCAGGCCGTAGCCGATGAACACCGGCGTGTAGCCATAGAGGTCGATCATACGCCCGCTCAGCCAGCTGAACACCATCCCGCCAAAACCCGCGCCCATGCTGGCCAGACCCCAGATCGATCCGACCATGTTTTTCGGAAACACGTCCGCCGGAAACGCGAGCGCGTTGGTGTTGTATCCGGTATAGCCAAACGTCGCGACCGAGATGAGCCCGATCGCCACCCACACGTTGCTCACGAGCGCAGCCGGGATCGCCGCAGTCATCAAGAGGGCGAAAATCGTGACACTGGTTTTGCGGGCCCGGGAGGACGGGACGCCGCGCCGGATCAACCGGCCGGTGAACCAGCCGCCGACCAGATTGCCGAGGTCCGCGGTCACAAACGGAATCCACGCCGTCATCCCAATCTTCGCCAAATCAAAGCCGTGCACACTGCTGAGATACTGGGGAAACCAGAAAATATAGAAATACCACGCCGGGTCCAAAAACACTTTCGAGAGCGTGAGGACGCTCACGAAACGCGTGCGCATCAGCCGCCACGGCGAGGCCGGCGGCGCGCTCACTTCGGCGAGCACAGCGGCCGGCGTGCGGTAGACGAGCCACCAGCCGATCATCCAGACGTAGCCCGTGAGGCCGATCACGACGAAGGTGGTTTTCCAGCCGTAGCGCAGCGCGAGCCACGAGACCAGCGGCGCCGCGATCATCGCACCGATGGCCGCGCCGCTGTTAAAAATGCCACACGCGAGGGCGCGTTCGCGGGCGGGGAACCACTCCGTCGCCACCTTGACGCCGGCGGGCCAGTTGCCGGCTTCGCCAATCCCCAGGAGAAAGCGAAACCCAGCGAGCGATCCCGCGCCGGTGGCCAACGCGTGCAAGATACCGGCCGTGGACCACACCGCCATACTGAGCGTGTAGCCGACCCGCGTGCCGATTCGATCGATGAGCGGACCCGAGATGCCATTGGAAATTGTGTAGGCCAACATGAAGGCCGAGAGGACGGTGCCATAGGCCTCGTTGCTCATGCCAAATTCCCGGCGGAGTTCGGGCCCCAAGACTGACAGCGTCTGCCGGTCGAGGTAGTTGATCACGGTCGCGAGAAACGCGAAGCCGATCATGACCCAACGCAGCCGCGACGGCCGGTCTTCGACGGAGGGGAGTTGCACGTGGGGCGAGGTCAACTGCACGAGCCAAACGTCCAGCCGGACAGAGCGCCAGAACGATTCGGATAATGCACACGGTTTCGCCGCAGTGAGTGAGGGCGTCCTCCGTCCCCCGCCGCCCCCAGCCAGCTCGAAAACGCGAGCGCCGCCACCGCGCGAAGCCGCCATCGCCAAATCCGGTCGGCAGGAGCGGAGAGCGAAACCAGATTCCGGGGTGTTCGCCGAAGTCGGCCCGCGGGAGGAGTGAAAAGATCGGCGGGCATCGAGGCTGTGATGAGCGAGCCCGGGTGATCTGGCGAGGGCGGTTTGCGAGACGGAGGGCAGATTATTTTCGTGCGACGTGCGCGACGGCGCGGCAGGTTACCCGGCTATGTTCCGTCCCCTCGCCCGCATCATCCATTGCGTCTGGATCGCCGCTGCCGCGGGGGGGATCGGGCTGAGTGGCGGCTGCGACCGGGCGCCGCCCCCCACCGCGCCAAAAATCTCCCTGAAGCCCGAGGTCAAAGTGCCCCTGCTCCGGTCGGAAACGATCGGGGCTAAGCCGGTGACGACGCCCTGGATCGCACACGTTATCGCGGTGGACCTCGACCGGGACGGGCGGCTCGATGTGATCGCGTGCGAGGCCCAGGCAAACCAAGTGCTGTGGTTGCGGGAAACGGCCACGGGGAGCTTCGAAGAGCGCGTGATCGCGACCGGGATGAAGGCGCCGGTGCACGCCGAGGTCGTCGATTTCGACGGCGACGGGGATCTCGATGTGGTGGTGGCGAGCATGGGGATGGTGTTTCCGAACAACGACCGGATCGGCACCGTGTTCGTATTGGAAAACGATGGACGGCAGAATTTCACGCCACACGCGGTGCTGGAAAACACCGAGCGCGTGACCGACGTGCGCGCCGGCGATTTCAACGGCGACGGGAAGATCGATCTGGCGCTGGCGCAGTTTGGCTACGACCAAGGCTCCGTCAGCTGGCTGGAGCGCACCGGGCCGTGGGAGTTCAAACGTCACGTGCTGCTCGCGCTCTCGGGCGCGGTGAACGTGGGCGTGGCGGATTTTAACGACGACGGCCGGCCCGACATCGTCGCGCTCGTTTCGCAGCAGTGGGAGGAAGTGCATTACTTCGAGAACCAAGGCAGCGGGAACTTTTCCGCCAAACGCCTCTGGGGCTCGACCAACGAGGACTATGGCAGCAGCGGGCTGACCGTGGCCGATCTCAACGGCGATGGCCGGCCCGATGTGCTGTTCTCGAACGGCGACGGCTTCGGTCCTTCCGTCGAACCAGGGCCACGGCCTTGGCACGGCGTGCAATGGCTGGAGAATCTCGGCGAGGGAAAATTTCGCTATCACCGCATCGGCGATCTCCCGGGTGCGTATTCGCCCGTGGCCGTGGACCTCGATGGCGACGGCACGATGGATGTCGTCGCCGTGGCCGCCTACGCTGGACGCGGTCGGAGCGGCAACGCGAGACCAGCTGCGCTGATGTGGTTTCGCAACGTCGGCGGCATGAAATTCGAGCCGCACGTGCTCGCGATCGCGCCGCAAGACCAGATCACGCTGGCGGTGGGAAACTTTTCGGCGGACGGTCGACCGGAGCTGGTGACCGGAGAATTTTATCTGGCGGCAACCTATGGCGGCACAGGGCGGATCACGCTCTGGCGGCGATGAAGATTCAGCGGGTCATTTATTTCGCCACGGGCGCCGTGCTCACTTCGGCCGGCGTCGGCTGGTGGCGCGCGGACGCCCAGCGTGCGGTGGTGCTGACGGGGCTGCCGGCGATGATGACGACGCAGCCGGCGTCGGACGAGTTGCGCACCCGCCTCGCGACAGCCCGTGCGCGGGCCGGAGAACTCACGGGTGGAGAAGCCGCGCTCGGGGAGCTCAGCCGACTCTGTCACGCCAACGGTTTTTCGCGCGAGGCGATGCAGTGCTACGTCGTCCTAGAGAAACTCGCGCCCACCGAAGCGCGCTGGCAGCACCGCCACGCGACCTTGCTCGCAGGCTTTGGCGACACCGAGGCGGCGGCGGAACGCTGGGAGCAGGTGCGGACGATGGCGCCGGACTATCTCGCGTCGCAGGTGCGGCTCGGAGATTTGTTGCTGAAAGAAAATCAGGCGACACGCGCAGCAGCGGGGTTCGAGGCCATTCTCAACCGGGAGAAGGACCATCCGCACGCGATGCTCGGCTTGGCGCGGCTCGATCTCGAAGCCGGCCGCTGGACCGAAGCGCGGGAACGACTGGAGAAAGTTGTGGCAAAGACCAACTACGCGCTCGGCTACGATTTGATCGTGACGGTGTGGGAGCATTTCGGGGAGCACACGCGAGCGGCGGAACTGCGCGGCCGAGTGAAGGCCTCGGGCGCTTACCGCGACGTGGCCGATCCGTGGATCGAGGAACTGATGGGCGATTGCTACGACGTGTTCCGACTGACGATCGAGGCGGGTGCAGCGGGTCGACGCGGTGAGGGCGCGACTGCGCGGCGCTGGCTCGAACGCGCCGTCGGCCTCGCGCCGGACGACGTGGCGCCGCGATTTCAGCTCGCGGCGCTGTTGGCCGAGCAGGGCGATGCGATCAGCGCGCGGCGTGAGTGGGAACGCTGCACGACGGTGTCGCCGACGTTTGCCGATGCGTGGGCACAGTGGGCGGCTTCGCTGCGGCAGGCGCGCGACCAAGCCGGGGCGGAGCGCGTGCTCACGGCGGGACTGCGGGCGTGCCCGGAATCCGCGGGCCTATGGGTGATGCGGGCGCGGCAGTGGCGCGAAGCCGGCCGCGCCGCCGACGCGGTTTCGGCATATGAGGCGGCGATCCGCTATCGGACCAACGAAGCCGATGCGTTCCTGGAATTGGCCACGACGTTGTTTCGGATGGAGCGCGTGCCAGAGGGATTGCAGCGGCTCGAACAAGGACTCGCAGCGGAACCGGAACATCCGCCGACGTTGGCGTTGTTGGCGTTTCATGCGATCACGAGTGGCGATGAATCGGCCGCGCGCGCGTGGATGCTTCGCGTGGAGCGGCAGCCGCGCGTGGCGCGGGATCAAGCGGAGCGTTTGCGCGCGGCCTTTCGCGAACGGTTTGGTCGCACCGCGCCGTAAAGCAAACCCGACCCTCCGAGTGAACCCTCCCCGCCGCAAGCAGCGGGGCATTACAGAAAGGGGCTTCGCCCCGATAACAGCGGGCGGCATCCATCCTCGCGGCAAGCCGCGGGGAATTGAGCCGTCCCGATTAAAACCCGTAGCGGAGGACCCCGTCGCATCGGGCAATCGCCAGCCGTCCGCCCGGTCCCAGCGCCAGAACGATTCGGATAATGCTCACGGTTTCGCCGCAGTGATTGAAGGCGTCTTGATCACAGTGATGCCCGGTCCGGAACGCGGGCTTCCCTTCGAGCGAAAATCAAGGGTCGCCAAATTCAGATTGCCGTTGGTGATGATGCGCACCGTCAGGACGCTGACACCCTTGGGCAAAGCCACCTCGAACGCATCGCGCGCCACGTTCCAGTGGTGCCATTGACGCCAGAGGATGGTCTCGGCCGGGTCAAAGGTCGAAACGAGGTCAAAGGTCGTGCGCGAGGCCGTGCCATCGACCTCCACCCCGATCGTTCCGCCGCGCTGGGAAGTGTAGAGCACGTCCGCCACATAGGTGCCGGCTTCCGAGGTCTCGACCGTAAGCTTGAACCACTCGCCCGGCTCGTTCCACCCGACATAGAGCAGCCCGAGCGGCGGAGTCACCTTGTTGCAAGGTGACTCGAGATCGGGCTTCTGCTTCGTATAGGAAACATCGAGGCCTTCGTGCCGACGGAATTCATTGAGATAAGACCCGTCGGCCCGGTTGAGCTTACCGTTGCCTTGATTTTCGGAGGTGGTGTCGTGGTAGGCGATTCCTTCGCCGCCGGTGTCGTAGTAAGCACAGAAGACGTGGCCGGGAATTCGCTGCGGCCCCCCGGTATAAACGGCGTCCTGAAAGGGTCGGCCGGCATAGCCGGATGGAGGCGCGGCTTGGAGCACGTCGACAGAAAAACCAAGCAACGTCAGTGCGAGGGTGGTGAGGCGTTTGGCGATCGGGGCAGGGTTGTTCATATTTTAAGTCTACTGGATCGAGATGCTTGATCGAAGATCAGTCCGGCCCAGGGGAATCGTCGCGCAGGCGCGAAGCATGCCGGCGCGGATCTGGAGCGGAGTCACGGCACCACGTAGAGTTCGACGAGCGCGGTGCCGGAAGTTGCCCCCACTCCGCTCACGACCGCAGTGTAGGCGCCGGCGGTCAGCGTCGTGAAAATCGCCGCGTCGCGACTGCCGTTCGGCAGGGCAAACGCCCCGACGGCGAGTGCGGCCGACGCAATTTCCGCCGCATTGGTCGCAGTCGACCAATTGTCGTTGGCGGCGAGCGTAGTCGACCCGCGATAGAGCGTGATCGTCGGATCGGCGAGCGCATCGGCGACATTGAAATTCGCCAGCGTGGGCCCAACCGCTCGAATGAGCAGTCGCAACGCGCCGGTGCCGCCAATCACGAAGCCCGGGATCAGCACGCTCTCTCCCGTGCCGACATAGGCGCGCGTGGAGCCGTTGATCAGCGTGGCCGGCGACGAGGCGGAGGCCTCGTAGATTTCGAGCAGCGCGACGCCGCTCCCGCCGTCCGTCGCCGTTACCGGCGCGGTGTAGGCCCCGGCCGAAAGCGAAGTGAGCAACGCGGCGTCTTTACTGCCGGCGGTCAGCGCGAACGCTCCCGTGGTGGCCATCGCTCCGGCATCGGCGGCGAGCCAGTTATCATTGGCCGAGACCGTGACCGCCCCGTTGACCAGACTAAAACGCGGATCGGACAGCGCGCCGCTCACGGCCAAGCCTGCCAGCGAAGGGCCGACCGCGCGGATGAGCATCGGCTTTTCACCCGGTCCACTGAGGACAAAACCCGGTATCGGTGTTCCCGCGACGCCACCGACCGCCACGCGCGCGGCGAGGTTAATGAGGCGAGCCGGGCCGGTGCTCGGGGGCGCGATGGGCACGGCGAGCGCGAGGTCGCCGTGGGTCAGAGTCTCGTAGAAAATGTTCCAGTCGGATTGACCCTTGGGTCGCAGCTCCTGCGTGATCGCTTTGAGCGTGTTCGGCAGCGCGATGCCCTGGCGGTTTTGGTAGTGGTTGAAGCCGACCTCAAACGTGTTGAAGCGACTGGAGGTGGTCACGGGATTCCCACTCGTCCCCTGCATGTCACCGGTCACGAGCTGGGCGGCCATGAGCTCCAAGGCGGCGGTGTAGCGCGCCGTGTTTTCAGTGTAGACATCGACGCCTTGGTGCCAGGCAACTTCGGCGGCGTGCAAGGCCGATGCCAGGGCGTATTGGGCATGGTGGCCGTTGTCACGGCACGTCTCCTGGGTCAGTCCATCGACCCATTTGGTGGGATTGCTCCAGAAAGCGGTGATAATACTCCCGTCGCCGTTGATGCGCGGAACGCCCCCATCGGCCGCCAGGTAGAAGTATGCGGGATTTCGTTTTTTCAGCCGCTCGAGTCCCGCGTTAAACAGCGCCTCGTCCTCGTTGAAGACGGCGATGTTCATCATCGCGTCAATTTGCGTGAGATCGACGTTTCCATTCCAACTGCTGGCGGTTGTCAGTTGCGGATAGAACGCCCGCCGAAACATGGCGCGAAGGCTGGCAATATCCGCCGGGGCCCACTCCGCGTAGCCCAACATGATTTCTGCCGCGGGCGCGAAGAGGGCGCCGATCCAACCCGCCTGGAGTTTGTCCTGATCGTTGCCACCGGTAAATCCCTGCAGACCTGACCAGGCATTGAGCACGGCGATCGCTTGCTTGGCGTAAGTCTCGTTTCCCGTGTAGGCCCACGCCAGCGCATTGGCGTAGGCTTTCCGGGCGTCACTCTTTGAAGTATTGGCGTCACCGTTGTTCGAATTGAGATTCACCAACGCATTGGTCCCACCGGTCGCGAGCCCCTTGAGTTTGTTAAACTGCCCCGTCCACGGCTCAGCCCCGGCGGCAATTCTCCCCTTCACGAAATCCAATTCCGCCTGGGAACTCATGGCCCCAGGATGAACAAACGTCATGGCCGAACAGGCCACCGTGCACAGCGCGAGTGACAGGAGACCAAGGACGAGGCGTTTCATCGCAACGAACGAGATTTCTTCGACAGGTGCGCTGCGCGAGTGAGGCCGAATCAGGATGCGGGCGTGAGGCGGACGATGCGCTTCTGGAGCAGCACGTAGAGAGCGCCGTCGGGGCCGGTAATGACGTGACGGATGCGACTGAGATCCTTGAAGATAACCTCTTGGGCGACGACCTTGCCGTCGACGATCTCGAGGCGAAGGAGCTGCTCCGCCGCGAGTGACGCGAGGAAGAGCTGGTTCTTCCACTTCGGGAAAAGATCGCCGGTGTAGAAATTGATGCCACAGGTGGCGATCGAGGGCACCCAATAGGCGATCGGCTGCTCCATGCCCTCCTTCGAGGTGAGCTCGGTCATGGTCGTGCCGTCGTAGTTCATCCCGTAAGTGATGATCGGCCAGCCGTAGTTCAGACCCTTACGCACGAGGTTGAGTTCGTCGCCCCCGCGCGGGCCGTGTTCGGAATTGAAGAGTTCGCCGGTGGCAGGGGAAAAGGCGAGGCCCTGAGGATTGCGGTGCCCAAAGCTCCAGATGGACGGAACCGCCGTTGGGTCGCCGACGAAAGGATTATCGACTGGGATGCGTCCGTCGTCGTGGAGACGGTGAATCTTACCGTTGGGGCGGGTAATGTCCTGGGCGTGGGCACTCTGGCCGCGTTCGCCGATTGAGAAGTAGACATAGCCCTTGCCGTCGAAGGCGATGCGGGAGCCGAAGTGCCAGTCGGCTTTGATGTAGTGCTCGAGCTTAGCCTGAAAAATTGCCTGCTGCTCGACGAACACGCCCTCCTTGATTTTGCCGCGGACGATGCGGGTGAGGACGGCCGGGGTGCCGTCGGTTTTTACCTGAGGGTCGCTGTAGGAAAGATAAATCCAGCCGTTGTTCGCGTAGTCCGGATGGGGGACGACTTCGAAGAGGCCGCCTTGTCCACCGACGTCGATCATGGGCAATCCGCTGATCGAACGGGCGGCGAGTTTCCCGTTTTCGATCAGATAGAGAAACCCGCGCTTTTCGGTCATGATCGCCTGCGTGGGCGAGAGAAACGCGAGGGACCACGGCTCCACGACCGCATCGACCCACGTATCGAGCTTGAAGTCGTGGAGCTGGCTCTTCGCCGTCATCGAAGCCGGAGGCTTGCTGGCCTTGGTCTGATCCCGGATCGCCTTCGCGCGGGCTTCGCGGAGATAGATCACCATGGCGCGGATTTCTTTTTCCGGAATCGCGGCTCCCCAGACCGGCATGCCTTTTTCGGGAAACCCGGTGCGGATACTCTTGGCGATACTCTCGTCGTCGCCGCCATGGAGCCACGTGTCCTTGAGCAGCGAGGGGCCGGTGCCGCTCCCCTCGAGGTTTTTGCCGTGGCAATTGGCGCAGAGCAACGTGTAGCGCTCAGCGACGGTGCCGGTGCGGAAATTCTGGGCGTTTGCCGTGGAGCCAGCGAGTGCAGCGACCGCGGCGAGCAGTGAAAACAGGCGGCGCCCTGCGGGAGGGGCGAGACGAACCAAGGCGCCACGCTCACGGCTTGCGCCGGAGACGTGGCCCAATTTCTTAGCGAGTGTGATCATGAGAATGTGCGGGCTGACGGGATGCAGCGAGTAGGGGTGCCCGCCTTCTTTGGCGCGCCAGGTTGGAGCCCATGTTGCCTGCTCCGGGGGCATTTTTTCCGCCCCCCCGAGCCAGCAATCGGTCTCAGATTGGCCGTGGTTACAGCTTGGTCGAGATCGACAGAATAAAGCGACGCGGCTGGCCGCGGGAATTATTGGACGGCAGATAGTTTTCGTTGGTCAGGTTTTTCCCGGCCAAGGATATCGTGGTCGGGCGGCCGAGCCATTTACAATCATAGCCGGCCAGGATATCGAACAGGGCGTAGGGCTCGTAGAACAGATCGGGGTTCTCCAAGCGGACCTGTTGCTTGCTCTGCCACGTAAAGCCACCGCCGATAAAGGCACCCTTCAGTCCTCCTTCGGTGAACCGGTATTTGGTCCACAGGCTGGCGAGGTTCTGGGTCGAGCCTTCCAGCGGTTTGCCTTCCAGGATTCGGAAAGCCGGATTGCTGGTGTAGATCGGGGTCTGGTGGCTATACGCCGCGTAGATTTGCCAGGCATCGAACGGCGAATAGACGGCATCAATTTCAATGCCCTTGCTTTCCTGCTCGCCACTCTGGAAATCCGTGAAGGCCGTATTGCCGTTGGGCAGGAACGCGACAACATTTTGGATGATGTTCGTGTTGCGCACCTCGTAGTATGAGACCGTGCCCGAGAGCTTGCCGTTCTTCAGGCCGGCCTTGAGCCCGACATCCCAGCCTTTGCCCACCGTGGGTTCGGCTGGGGTGGTTGGCGCACCCAAGATGCGCAGGAGCGAATTATTGGGCACAAATGACTGGCTTGACGAAGCAAACGCGGAAATCTCGTCGGTCAGCTTATACAGCACGCCCATCTGCGGGGTGTCCTTCTCTCGGTTAAACACCGGGTTTTTGACGCCAGTAATTTTGTTAAACGAGCGGTTCTCTGTTTCGGTGTGGCGGGAGCCAGCCAAGACGGTGAGGCGATCCTTTAAGAAACCCAGCGTGACCCCGG
>CAMBVX010000232.1 GCA_945871085.1 Opitutus sp. GAS368
TTCCCCGCTGTTTCCGATGGGTTGCCGATTTGGCCCGGGGTAGCCACAGGCCTCCGTGCCTGTGGGGCCCGGCGACACGCCCGCCAGAACAGCAGGCAGGGACGCCTACCGCTACACCGACCCGAGGAACTCACTGTCCCCCCGCCCAAGATTGCAGGGGAATCAGAGAATGTCTGTCGCCGGATTTACTCACTCAAAACAGCGAGGAGCCCCATTTCTGCGCTCCACGTTTGCGCCGCGTCCGCTCAGGCCCGGAAGAGCAGGCGTTCGGAAAAATCCGGATTTTCTATCGCGCAGATAACCCTGCGATCGGCACCGTCCGCCCCATGCATGGAGCGAGGGAATTGCCGCGCCGGTTGCTCCAATTTCCCGGTTCTGAGGCGACTGATCTGCCATCAACGCGGATGGCCAGGTCGCAGACCTGCCCTTCTTCAACCCGCCTTCACCTTCGCAAACGTGTCCTGCAGCGCGCGGGCGGAAGCCTGGAGCGCCTGGTGTTCTTTGGGCCAAAGTTCAACTTCGATGTGCGCGAGCGCGCCCGCGCGGCCGACCACCGTGGGAACACTGATCGAGACACCGCGCAGACCGTACGCGCCTTGTTGCACCGTGGAGACGGGGAGCACCTGGCGTTTATCGTGCGCGATGGCGTGGACGACTTCGGCGATGGTGAGCCCGACGGCCCACCCCGCCCCGCCCTTCCGCCGGATGACTTCGGCGCCGCTGCCCTTGGTGCGTTCGAAAATCTGCGACTGAAACGAAGGCGTGCAGCCGGCGATTTTCGTCAGTGGCAGGCCCGCGTAGGTGGCGGACGACCAGACGGGAAACATCGAGTCACCGTGTTCGCCGAGGATGAGCGCCTTCACCTGCGTGGGGGCGAGTTTCAAGTCTTGCGCGAGCAGCGAGCGAAAACGCGCGGTGTCGAGCATCGTGCCAAGGCCAAGCACCTGTTGCCACGGGAGGCCAAGTTTGGCGGCGGCGAGTTGGGTGAGAATGTCGACGGGATTCGAGACGACAAAGACCAAGGCGTCTTTCCGGAAGCCCGCCGTCTTCATGCTCTCGAGAATACCGGAGAACAGCGCGACGTTGCGGTTGATGAGGTCGAGACGGGACTCGTCCGGCTTGCGGCGGAGGCCGGCGGTGATGACGAAAATATCACTGTCCTTCGCGCGGGAGTAATCACCGGCATAGATACGCTGGTCGGCGATCGACGACGAACCATGGAGGAGATCGAGTGCTTCGCCCTCGGCCATGTCAGCATTGGCGTCGAGGATCTGGATTTCGGAAACGATGCCGGCGCATTGGAGTGCAAACGCGGCATTCGAACCGACGCGGCCACCGCCGCCGATGATGGAAACTTTCATGATAAGGAAAAGCTGAGAGTCTGGGGACGAGAGTTGAGCGCAGGCGATCGAGACGTGGGGCGGGGCAGGGTCTTTGACCCGCCCTTTGGGGTTGAGGTGTGCGCGGGCGGGTCAGAGACCCAGCCCTACTTGCCCATTTGTTTGAGGATTTGCTCGGTGATTTTGGCAACGATTTCTTCGATTTGTGGGTCGCGCGGTGCGGAGGTCGCTGCGTCGTTTTTCGCCGGCGGGGCGCACACTACGCCGGGGCGGAAGTCCGCGCTGTCGCAGAGTTCGCATTCCTTGAGACCAGCGCGGGGATCGGGCATCCCGAGCTTTTGACGGAGATCAATAAGCTCTTTCGCCTGGCCGCCGGTGAAGCGGTGCAAGCCACCACCCAAGCCAGCAGCAATCCACACGGTGCGGCAGTAGGAGTCGATGTTCTCCATCTTCCAGTAGGCGTCCTCGACGTCTTTGCCCCAGCAAATCACCCCGTGATTTTGCATGAGCACGGCCTGGTGAATTTTGCCGACCTCGCCGACCTCGTCAGCGTTGGCGGGCGTGCCGGGGGTCTGGTATTTCGCGACGCCGATTTTGCCGAGAAAGACTTCCGCTTCAGGAATGAGACACGAGGGAATATTCACGTTGGCGATCGCGAAAGCGGTGGCGTGCGGCGGATGCGCATGCACGCAGGACTTCGCCGCCGGCTGGCGTTTCATGATGCCGAAATGTGTCTTCGCCTCGCTCGTGCGGACGCGGGTGCCGGCGAGTTGGTTGGCGTCGAGATCGACGAGGCACATGTCGTCAGGCGTCATAAAGCCCTTGCAGATGAGCGTCGGCGTGCAAATCGCGAGATTGTCACCGACACGAACCGTAATGTTGCCACCGTTTCCGTCGGTGTAGTCGCGCTGCCAGAGCCGCCGGCCCATCTCGCAGATGCGCTCCTTGATCACCTGAATCGCGGGCGAATTAAAGAAGCGCTCAATCTCGGCGGGCGTCTTCGGATCGGAGCCGGGCGTCCACTTGAACTCGTAATCGGGAATGCTGGGCGCGGCGGACTTCTTGGGCGCGGACGACGCGGCTCCCTTGGCTCCGGCAGGGGGAAGAATCGAAATACGACTGTGCAGGACATCACGCGCGGAGGGCGTGAGGATCGCACCGACGGGCGGCTGCAGACCTTGGCGGAGAAGTTCCTCGGCGTCGCGGGCGGTAATGACGGTAGACATGGGTGACGGAAGTTGAGCGTTGAGAGAAGAGGGTTGAGAGCGCCGGAGCACGAATGGATCGAGCGATCTCAGACCGGCGGCGTATAGAAAATCTTGTCGATCAGCGCGGCGTTAAACGCGTCGACAGGCGTCGGCTGATCGAACGGCGCGCTCGCTTCGGCCCCTTCGGTGAACGCAATCACGTGACCGACGCCGGCCCCAATATTATCGTAGACGACGAGCGAGGAGCCTGGCGCGAGCGGAAGCATCGGCGCACCGGCGAACTGCTCCTTGGAGAACGGCTGCACGAGGAGGAAACGGCCGCCTTTATAGGCGGGGTCTTGCTGGGAAAGGGTCACGCGACCGATCACATGTCCGAGGCGCATGTCAGTCGGTCTCCTTCGCGTCGACGAGGCCCATGACGATATTGCGCAATGGCGATTTTGGGTTCTTCACGAGCGCACGCGTGTGCGAGCCGTCGGTGGAGACGAGGACCCGTTCATGCTGGCCGGCTCCGAGTGGATCGACCGCGAGGACCGGAGGGCCCTCGTCGCGGCCTTCGGCATCGAGCGGCTGACAAATGATCGAACGATGGCCCACCATGCTGGGATGGCAGACCGTCGCGACAATCACTCCGTCAACCCGTGCGAGGAACATGGCTCAGTAGATGCGGAGGTTGTCGACCATCACGCAGCGGCGCGTGCGCGTGAACGTCTCCGGCGTCGTGATACCTTCGCCGGTGGTCGTCGCGATGGAGTAGCTGAGGTAACCCTCACCACCGAGGCCGAGGCCGGCGGTGCTGGGACCGTTCTTGACGAAAAGTGTGGTGTCGAGCGCGCGGGCCATCTGCGTCATGCGCTCGACGTTCAGCGAGTGAATCACGCACGAATGCTTGTAGCCGTGCTCGCTCTTGGCGGCGGCGATGACGGCGGCATTGAAGTCCTTCACCCGCACGACCGGCAGCATCGGCATCATCTGCTCCTCCATGACGAACACATGCTCGGCATCCGTCTCGGCGAAAAGCAAAGGGCACTCGGCGGTGACGGTCGCGCCCGCGTGTTGTGCGAGCACGGCGGCATCGGCGCCGACCAGTTTACGATTGAGCACGGCATGCGAACAGCCGCCCGCGTCCTTCGCGTTCGTGAACGCGGACGCGCTGAGCTTCGCGAGTTGTGACGCGGTGAGTTTCGCAGCGCCGGCCGAGGCGAGCTCATTCATGAAACGGTCGGCGATGTGCTCGAGCACGAACACCTGTTTCTCGCCGATGCAGAGCAGATTGTTGTCGAACCCGGCGCCGGAGATGATGTCGGCGGCGGCCTTCGCGAGGTTGCCGGTGCCGTCGACGATGACGGGCGGATTGCCGGGACCGGCGCAGATCGCGCGTTTGCCGGACGCCATCGCGGCCTTCACGACCATCGGCCCGCCGGTGACGCAGAGGAGGCGAACGTGCTCGTTTTTCGTGAGCGTGTTGAACGTCTCGATGGTGGGCGTCTCGATGGTGCAGATGAGATTTTCGATGCCGAGGACCGCATTGATCGCTTCGTTAAACGTGCGGACCGCGAGTGCCGCGGAGCGGGCGCCACCGGGGTGCGGGTTGAAGACGACGGAGTTGCCGGCGGCGACAATGTTGATGACGTTGCCGCTCAGGGTCGGGATCGAGTGCGTGACCGGGAGCACCGCGCCGACGACGCCGAAGGGCGTGTGTTCTTCCATCGTGATCCCGTGATCGCCGCTCATGCCGCGGGGGCGGAGCCACTCGACACCGGGAACGAGTTTCACAATTTCGAGCTTCGCAACCTTGTGCTCGAGGCGACCAATCTTGGTCTCGTCGAACTCGAACTGGCCCCACGTCTTCGCGTTTTTGGTGCAGAGCTCCTTGACGATGTCGATCACCTGCCGGCGTCCGGCGACACCCTTGTTGCGGAGTTGCTCGAAGGCGACTTGCGCTGCGGCGCAGGCTTCCTTTACGCAATCGAACACCCCAAAGCGCGGGCCGCTGCGGCGCGGTGCGGTCGAGGCGGCCGAGGATTTCGGCTCGCTGGTGCTCGCCGCGACAGACGCGGCGGGGGCACGGCCGAGGCCGCGCATGACATCTTCCACAATCGTGCGGATAGCTTGCTCATCGAGTTGGAAATTGGCGCTCATCGTTCGGGACCGTGATTACTTTTTCGGGGGATAGATTTTGTGATTCAACACGTCGACCGTATCGACAATGCCGACGACGACGGCGTCGACAGGCAGCGTTTTCATGCCGGTGGCCTGGCGCGCGGAGCTGCCCTGGCAAAACAGGACCACCTCGTCGAGGCCGGCCCCCATCGCGTCGATGGCGACGACGGTGTTGGTGCCGGGGCGGAACTGCGCGGGATTGGCTTCATCCACGAGCAGCGGCCGCAAGATAACGAGTTTACGACCCTTCATCGCCTCGTCTTTTTTCGTCGAGACGACGGAGCCGATGACGCGCGCGAGGAACATGGCTTATTTCTTCGCAGGCGTGGCAACGACGGCCTTCGGCAAAATGAGCGCGACGTCGTCGTGCGGACGAGGGATGACTTGCACGCTGACGACTTCGCCGACGGCGCGGGCGGCCTGCGCACCAGCGTCGGTGGCGGCTTTGACGGCGGCCACATCACCGGTCACCACGGCGGTGACGAGCGCGTTGCCGACCTGTTTCATGGGACCGACCAGCGTGACGTTGGCGGACTTGAGCATGGCGTCGACGCCGGTGACGAGTGCGGTGAGACCGCGAGTTTCGAGGAGACCGATGGCTTTGGACATAGTAGTGGGTGGTTGAGTGTTGAGAGAAAGGCAGGAGGGCTAAATGGACAACGAGAGCATCGGGCGAGGACGGGGCTAGTTCTTCGCCGCGATACAGCGGGCGGTCTCGCGGGCGACGACGAGCTCTTCATTGGCGGGGATGACAAAGATCTTGGTGCGCGAATTCTCGGCGGAAATTTCGCCCTCGGCACCGCGGAGCGCGGCGTTCTTGACGGGATCAAGCACAAGGCCGAGTTGATCGAGTTGCGCGCAGATCGCGGCGCGGAGGTCAGGATTATTTTCGCCGATGCCGGCGGTGAACACGAGGGCATCGGCGCCGTTGAGCTCGAGCAGAAACGCACCGATCCAGTGGCGCGCCGATTGCACAAATACGTCGAGGGCGAGCTGCGCGCGGGCGTTGCCCTGCTGCGCGGCGGCGCGCACATCGCGGAGATCGTTGCCGACCCCGGAGAGCCCGAGCAGACCGGACTCTTTCGTCATCTGACGCTCGGCTTCGGCGAGCGAAAGATTGAGTGTTTTCATGACGAACGGCACGGCGGCGGAATCAAGATCGCCGACGCGGTTGTTCTGCGGAAGACCCGACTGCGGGCTGAGTCCCATGCTCGTGCCGATGGCGACGCCGTCGCGAATACCCGTGACCGAACTGCTGCCACCAAGATGGCAGGAAATGACGCGCAGGGGCGCGGCCGCTTGGCCATTCGCATGCGGGGCGACGGGCGTCGCGCCAGCCTGATAAAGCAGGCGAACCCGGTCCGCGATGTCGGTGCGGTCGAGCAACTCGGCGCTGCGCTCGGCGACAAATTTATGGCTCGCACCGTGGAAACCGTAGCGGCGCACGCCGGCGTCATACCACGTCTGCGGCACGGCGTAACGCGACGCGGCCGCCGGCACCCATTGGTAAAAGGCGGTTTCGAAGAGCGCGACGAGCGGGACGCCGGGGAGTTTTTCGCGGAAGCGCGCGATGCCGAGCGCGTAGGGCGGATTGTGCGCGGGGGCGATTTCCTTGAAACCGTCGAGTGCGGCGATGACGCGGTCGTCCGTGTCGGCACGGAGGCAGCCAGTGAGATTCTTCCCGAGGACGGTCTTGAATCCGACGCCATGCAGATCGGCGGAGGTCGTGACGTGCCCGGCGCTCTTGAGTTCGCCAAGGCAATCGTCGATCGCCTGGCCGTAATCCGTGACGCGTTCGTAGCCACCCTTGGCCAGCAACGTGGCCTCGACGAAACGCTCCCGCGTTCCGCTACTCGCTTCCGAGAAACGAATCAGACGGAACTTGAACGAGGTCGAGCCGAGGTTGGCGACGAGGATGTTCATGGATTGGAGTGGCCCGGGCTTTCCAGCCCGTGAGCGCGGAAATCACGGGCTGGAAAGCCCGTGCCACGACTCAGGCCGACGGTGCCTGGACGAGCCACTTGCCGAGGCCGGCGAGTTCGTCGTGGGGACGCGGGATGACTTGGACGGCGATGACTTCGCCGACTTTGGCGGCAGCTTCCGCCGCGGCGTCGATGGCGGCTTTGACCGCGGCGACATCGCCCCGGAAAAACCCGCAGACGTAGCCGCTACCGACGGCTTCGTAGCCGGTCATGGTGACGTTGGCGGCTTTGAGAGCGGAATCAGCGGCTTCGATCAGCGCGCAGAGACCCTTCGTTTCAATGAGACCGATTGCTTCCTGTGCCATGGTGAGGGAAAAGTTGAGAGTTGAGTGATGAGAGTTGAGAGAGGAAACGCCGGCTCAGAGGCCGAGCGTGCGGACGAGTTCAGTGTGCGGACGCGCGATGATGTGGGAGCAGACAAGTTCGCCGACGCGCTTGGCCGCTTCGGCGCCGGCATCGACGGCCGCGCGCACGCTGCCGACGTCGCCTTTGACGATCACGGTGACCATGCCGCCGCCGATTTGAATTTGGCGAACGAGGGAGACGTTCGCCGCTTTGACCATGGCGTCGCTGGCTTCGACGCTGCCTACATAGCCTTTGGTTTCTACCATGCCGATGGATTCATTCATGTTGTTCTAATGGGTGAGGATTGAGGTGAATTGTGAGTTGAGAATTCCGCGAAAAATTTACTTCAAGAGTTCGACCGGCGTATCAGACTCGAGCGCACAAGCGTTGCCCTCATCAGTGTCGACGTGGACCTCGAGTTTAAAATCTTGGTGCACGCGGACGAGCAATCGCTCGAAGGTGACGGCGCACGGGCCGCCGACGCGGAGCCGCATAAAGTCACCCTGCTTCACACCGTAAAACGCCGCGTCGTCCGGATGCATGTGCGCGTGCGGTGCGGCGCGAATGACGCCTTCCTTCATTTCAAAAAATCCCGCCGGGCCCATCAACATGCAGCCGGGGGTTTCCTTGATGAGGCCCGATTGCCGGATGGGGATTTCAAAACCGAGGGCGATCGAGTCGGTCAGCGCGAGTTCGATCTGGTTGAAATCGCGGCACGGGCCGAGGATGCGGAGATTTGAGATCACCCGACTGCGCGGACCGATCAGCGTCACCGTCTCCTTGGCGGCAAATTGGTCCTTTTGATAAAGCCACTTCATCGGCGTGAGCGTCGCCCCCTTGCCGAAGAGCACCTCGACCGCCTCGGCGGTCAGATGACAATGGCGAGCGCTCACATTGACGAGCAGGGGATTCGGAGCTTGGGCCGCGTGTGGAGCACTCTTACCGAGTCGCTGGTAAATCGCCCGCCGAACGAGATGTTCAATCTCAACGCGATGGGGTGATGGAGGCGGCAGCGACATGGTCGATAGCGGAAGGTTTTGACTGGATGTCGCCCAAAACCTTCCAGAATGTCAAGGGAAGTGTTGCAATATCTTCCATCATCTTCCACGAACTCCCAACAGTATGCACCCCGAAGAGCGACGCACCAAGATCGAAGCTTACCTTCAGGCTGCTGAATTTGCTTCATTGGAAGAGCTTGCGAAGCACGTAGGAGCCTCGGTCTCGACGGTGCGCCGCGACGTCGCGGAACTGGAGGACAGCAAGTCCATCCGGCGCACTCACGGTGGCGCGCGCATCTTGCAACCCAAGTCGGACGAGTTCGTTTTTAACGTCCGCGATACCCACCAAGTCCCGGAAAAGGAGGCCATCGGCGAAGCCTGTGCGGCGCTCATTCAGCCCGGCCAGAACGTCATCATCGACAGCGGCACGACTTGTTTTCACGTCGCAAAGCATCTCGGCGATAAGGTCGCGCAGGTCATCACGAACTCGCTGCCGGTCGCCCACCTCTTCTCGGGCTCCAATCGCCACGAAGTGCACGTCTCGGGCGGCGTCATCTATCCGCGCCTCGGCACACTCGTCGGGCCGGACGCCGTCGCCACGTTTTCGCGGATGCATGCGGATGTCGCGATTCTGAGCGGCAGCGGGATCGCCGAAGACGGCATCTACAACTCGCACGCGCTCATCGTCGACATCCAACGCGCCATGATCGCCGGTGCGGCCAAGGTCATCTTCTGCATCGACCGCACAAAATTCGAACGCCGCTCCACGTTTTTCCTCTGCGACTTCGCCAACGTAGATGTCGTCGTGACCGACGCCGGCGCCCCGGCCGCACTGGTCGAGACGCTGCGCGCGCGCGGGATCAACGTCGTGCTCGCGGCGGTTTCGCCGGGCTAGCGAGCCAGCAGCACTTGCCGCTCAAAAACGCCCAAAACCACTTGTCACCTTTGAAGGCCCTGATCCCCTGCCTCGCTCTGTTTGTCGCCAGTACTCATGCTGCGGAGTCTTGGCCGCAGTTCCGCGGGCCCAACGGCGCGGGGATCGCGGCCGACGCGGCGCGCCCGCCGACGGTGTTCGGTCCCGACAAAAATGTCCGCTGGCAGGCCGTGGTGCCGCGCGGGGTGTCGTCCCCCATCGTGGCGGGTGATCGCGTGTTCGTGACGGGCGTGGCCGACGGCGCGATTGTCACGCTGGCATTCGACGCGCAGGACGGGCGCGAACTGTGGCGGAAGGCGCTGCCGGCACAGAGTCTTGAGAAAGTACACGGCTTCAGTTCGCCGGCGGCGGCGACGCCCTGCACCGACGGCCAACGGGTGTTTGTTTACGCAAACTCGTTCGGCGTCGTGGCGTATGACTTCGCGGGCAAGGAACTCTGGCAGCGCCCGCTGCCAGTGCAGAATATCGAATACGGGGCCGGCAACTCGCCGGTGGTCGCCGGGGGCAGTGTAATCGTGCTGCGGGATGGCACGAGCGCAGACTCGCACCTGATTGCGCTCGATCCGGCGACCGGCGCGACCGCATGGGATTCGCCCCGGCCGTTCGCGCGCAACAGCCATGCGACACCGATGGTCTGGCGGCACGACGGGATCGAGGAACTGGTCGTGAAGGGCCGGGGCCGCGTGGCAGGCTACAATCCCGCGACTGGCGAGATGCGCTGGTGGGTCAATGGCTGGGGCAACGCCGCCATCGCGACCGCCGTCGCCGCCGACGGCTTGCTTTTTGTCGGCTCGAAGGGAACCGGCGACCCAAGCGAGCCGCCGCCGCCGGATCTTAACTGGGACAAACTCGTCGCCGCCCACGATGCCGATCGCGACGGCAGCCTCGCGCTAGAAGAGGTCCCGAAGGAATTGTTGTTTCACATTCGGAAGGAGATTCCCAGCACCACGCCCGGCAATTCGATGGGCATCCGCAATCTCCTTCAGAAGTATATCGACGGCAACAAGGACGGCAAGGTGACCAAGGAGGAGTGGGACATCGCGATGACGGGATTCAACAGTCCGCAAAACCGGGATCGTTTCGTGGCGATTCGGCCGGGCGGCCAGGGCGACGTAAGCGCCACGCATATCGCGTGGGAAACGACCAAGGGCCTGAACGAAATGGCCTCGCCGCTTGTTTATCGCGGTCGGGTTTACGTCGTGGCGGACGGCGGTCGCGTGAGTGCGTTTCAGCCGGCGACGGGCGAGCGCCTGCTCGACCGGCAGCCGCTCGGCGCCCCCGGTCAATACGTGGGCTCCCCGGTGGCGGCCAACGGCCTCGTCTACTTCGTGAGCGAAGCCGGGACCGTGACGATTTTGCGTGCAGGCGATGCCTTCGAAATTGTCGCGCGGATCGAGCTGAAGGAGAGCGTACGGAGCACCCCGGCGATCGTCGGCCGCTCGCTCTACGTGCGGGCAATGGAGCGGTTGTGGGCGTTTGCGGAATGAGAGGGAGAGACACGCTCAGTGGAGCCGGACGGGGTCATGGAGCCCGACGTGGAAACGAGCCGGACGCGACGAGCCGGACGGGGTCGCGCTTTGGGGGTTGGGGTCAATCCGAATAGCTACGCGGCCAAGCCGAATGGTGCGCCAAAACACGTCAGGTCTTCCCCCTTGTGAGGACAGCAACAGAACCCTCCATGGCCTGATGGGTGATGGCCGCCCTGATGTGAGAACGGCGGGTTGCAACCACGACAAATCCGGCGAAAGCGACATCGAGTTTCCTGAACGGCTACTTTACGAAACTCAAATGCGCTATCTGCCTCGTCTCCTCGAAGCGACGGTCGCCACCGCCCTAAACCTAGTTTCAGCAGTTGGCTAACCGCTAATCTTCGCTAATCCGCGCTAATCCAGAGGGAAGAATCTGGTCGTCCATGAATTTCCGATTCACCGATCTGGTGCGTCAACCTATCGGGTGGAAACTGATTCAATCTTCTTCATTAGCGGTAATTAGCGAAGATTAGCGGTTCCTCCTTCTGCGGTTTTTAGGATTAAGTGACATTCCCTCTCAAAACAGCCGGATTTTGTCCGGTAATTTTATAGGGTAAGGCCCCGACAGGGCGACGCTCACAGCAACACGTTGTCGACCA
>CAMBVX010000233.1 GCA_945871085.1 Opitutus sp. GAS368
ACGCCGAACGCGCCGAGTGTGGGGCCGATTCCGCGCACAAGCACCTTGGCGGCAGTGGCCCCGCCGACGACAAAGCCCATGGTGAGGCCAGAGCCGAGGTGTTTGCGCACGGAGACGTTGATGAGCCGAGGCGTCGCCGTCGTGAACGAAGCCGAAGGTGTCGCATCGTAAATTTCGGCGATCACAGCACCCGTGCCGACGCCCGAAACTTTCACGGAGTTGTCGCGGGTCGTGATGCTTGCCGTAGCGGCGGCGTCTTTTGAGCCAGGGCTGGTGTAAGCGAAGGCACCGACGGCCGCGAGGGCGGCGGTGAGCTGCGGCGAGCCACCCCAGTTATCGTTCTCGCTGGTCTTGGTGGAACCCGCGAAGAGTTCGAGCTTGGGATCGTCGAGCGTGCCGGGGACGCCGAGCGCACCGAGCGAGGGACCGGCAGCGCGGATGACGAGCGACTTGGCGCCGAAAGTCCCGCTGCCACCGACGACGTAGCCGAGAGTAAAGTCGTCGCCCAGCGTGGCGATGGCGGTGAGGACAGAGAGATTGATGAGGCGGCCGGGGAGGATCACTGAGAGAGAGGCTGCAATGCTCGTCGAACTTCCTGCCACGTTCGTGACCGTGGCGGTGTAAGCGGCGGCATCGCTCGACCGCACATTATTCAGGGTCAACGTTGCATTGGTCGCGCCGCCGACCGCCACGCCGTCCCTACGCCACTGATAGCTGAACGGTGCGGTGCCACTCGCCACGACCGTGAAGGTGGCGGTTCTGCCGGCCACTGTAGTTTGGCTGATTGGCTGCGTGCTGATCGTCGGGGGAATATTGACCGTCAGAATCGCGGCGTTGCTGATGATACTGCCGGCCGCGTTCGTGATCGTGGCGGTGTAGGCGGCGGCGTCGCTCGACCGCACATTATTCAGGGTCAACGTTGCATTGGTCGCGTCGCCGACCGCCACGCCGTCCCTGCGCCACTGGTAGCTGAACGGTGAGGTGCCACTAGCCACGACCGTGAACATCGCGGTTCCGCCTGCGATTGCGGTTTGGTTCATGGGCTGTGTGCTGATCGCAGGGGCAATAGTGATCGTCAGGTTAGCAACGTCGCTGCTGATACTGCCAGCCGAGTTCGTGACCACGACGGTGTAGCTGCCCGCATCGGTGGAGCGCACACTGCTGATGGCTAAAATTCCATTGGTGGCGCCTGCCACTGCAGCTCCGTCCTTGCGCCACTGGTAGGAGAATGGGGTCGTGCCGGTGGCACTGACTGCAAAAGCGGCGGCCGCGCCAGCAGGGACCCCCTGGCTTCTGGGCTGAAGCGAAATCCCTGGTGGCACATTGAGCAAGACCGACACGGCATTGCTGGCGACAAATCCCGCGCTGTTGGTGACGACGACAGTGTAGCTACCGACGGCAGCGCTTTGCACACTACTTAAGGTGAGTGTCGGGCTTGTCGCGCCACTTATTGCCGCGCCGTCCTTCCTCCATTGATATGAAAATGGTCCGGTCGCATAGGCTACTACCTGTAAGACGGCTGGCTGGCCAAGATTCACCGACTGCGGCTGCGGTTGTTGCGCCAGCGCGGGTGGGCCATCGGCTGTCGCAAAGATCTGCCCTTTTTCACCCACCAAAACGATGCGCCCCTTACCCTCTGCTCCACCACGCAGCGAACCCGCCAACGCGGGACCAAGCACCTTCTCGGTCCACACGACGCCGTCACTTGAATGGCGAAACTTCGGCTGCGCATTGTGGAGCGGAAACACCAACGCGGTGCTGCCTCCACCCACAGAAGTGAGTTTGAGCGGGAAAAAATCGAAGTCAAAGTAGGTGCCGCTAACGATGTTCCAACTGCTACCGGTATCGGAGCTCCAAAGGATACGAACGATCATGTCGGTAAAAGCCGAGTTAGAGATCGCCGCCCACTTGCCATTCAAAACGGTTAGACCAAGTCCCGCAGTGTCTTTGAAAGACGATACACCGTTTGCCGTTGTGTTAGCATCGGTCAACGACTTGTCGTGCCAATTTACACCCTCTGCACTAAGCATCGCCGTGCCACTGTCACCCACCGCAAGAAACGAGGAACCGTTGAATTGCACCTCCCTTAGAGTTTTGCCACTCACGAGTTGTAATGCACTCCACAACAAACCGTCCGGAGATGACCAAATGATTCCTTTGTCACCTACGGCGACGAACCTTCCATTGCCGTAGGCCACTCCGTTTAAGGGTTCGTTCCGCGAGGGGGAGGCATTGGTCCAAGTCACGCCATCGATTGAGCTGTAGATGCCACTGAAGAACGCTTGTTGGCTAAAACTATAGTTTGATCCAACCGCCACGAAGCGACTCGCGCTGGCAGTGATGGCGTTGCCAATGAACGTGGAATTCCCAGTCGTGCTTCGGCTCCAGACTGTGCCATCTGCCGACGAGGCGGAAACATACTCACCGACCGTCACAAACTTGCCCAACCCGAAACAAATTGCCTTCAGATTTTCAGTTAGACCGGGGGTGCGGATCTGATTCCACGCGTCGAGTGGATCCCTCACCGTGATGTTGAATGTCTGACGCGTTTCCCCGCCGTAGATGTCGAAGGCGCGGACGGTCACGGGAAATACTCCGCCCTTCGTCCATTGATAGCTCAACTTGGCGGCGGTCGTGTAGACGGGAGTGCCGTCACCCATGTCCCATTGATAGAGGACAGTATCACCATCCGGATCGTTGCTCGTGGCCGTGAGATTGACTGCGGCTCGGGCAAAGGCGGTCGCCTCTGCGCTCACGCTTTGCAGCGTAGGCGCCCGGTTGGAGGGGCGATCACCCAGTGCAACGGCAACGTCGATCCAGTCGCCCTCAGACGAGCTGCCCGTTTGCAGTGGGGTCAGTCGAATTTTGTAAGTCGGATCATAGAATGATTGCCCCACAGCAAGCGCACTGTCGCTCATCTCACCGGCTGAGCCAGGGGTCATGTCGAGCAGGTAGGTGCCGCGCGCCCCAGCTTCAGTGAAGCTCGGCAATTTGTTCCAGTGGATCAGGACTCCGTGCGCAACTCCGTTGGCATAAGTAGAGAGATTCGCCGCTACATCGCGGCGGTATTCGAGCCAGTAGTCGTAAGCGCTGCCGGCATCGATTTTTAGGGCCACCGTATTGGTCCCGATTGTCGCGTCGTGCCGGTAAAGACGATATTGTCCCGTCGCGCTTGGCGTCTGAACATTGGCGTCGGTGATGTAATTCAAGGCGCGTTTCTTCGGCACGCTGAAGTGGCCGGAAGTTGTGCTGTATGAGCCGCCCATCACGTCGAAGGGATCGCCGTATTCTACATGCGTGCCTGGCTGAATGGAAGAACTGCCAGTGGGTTTCCAGGCATGGCCGTGCCATAAGCCTAAATTGTGGCCGAGTTCATGAGCGATAACATCCGCATCCGAAGAACCGTTGAGCCAGACAAGCCTTCCCGGGCATTCAGCCCTTCCGGCCCACCCATTCGGGCTAATGGAAGTTTTGTAGCCAGTCATGTTGGCAAAAAGAACCACGACGTGTTGGTAGCGGTCTGGATCGTAGGTCCCGGAATTTCCGTTCGTGGCATCATGTTGGCGCGCTAGAGCTGTCGCCTCGCCATGAAGTAGAAGGTAGGAGTTGGGATCGGCGTTATAAAACGACTTCAGCTTGGCTGATCGAAGAACCGTCGGCAGGATCGTGGTCTTGAACGAAGTTCGACCGGCGGACTGGACACGGTGAAAGCGGTCTGCTTCGGCCAGCGACGTGGTGATGGCCTGATCAGTGAACGCCGCTCCGGGGGCATCCGCAAAATCGATCTTGAGGAAAAGCAACGTGCGCTCACCAAAAACGGACGGCAATTGCTGCTCGGCCGCAATCTGCCGAGTGCTCCAGGTATCTAGCTCGTCCACCGAGGAAAATGCCCGCACGGAATCGCCGACGTAGGCTTGCACTTGTCCGGCGGTGCCGAGCGCGGGAAGCTCCCCCAGATCCGGCAGTCGATACGGTTCCGGAGCGAGGGCGAGTTGGTCGTCAATAGCTATCCCGTGCGTCGGTAATTTCGCTTGAGCAACCGTTAAGCTGCGCGCGCCGTAAGTGTGCACAGCCAAACGCCGCTCTCCGACGGCCACGAATCGCTCTACCGTTCCGGTTTCCCGGCCACATACCGCAATCACCTCAAACTGACTGAATGCATCCACGAGTGTTTCGAGTTTCACCGCAATGGCGGCCGGCAGTCTGGTCCTCTGAAATGTGGGGATGCGCTGTCGGAGTGCCGTCTCGGGATCTTTTTGGATCAATTGGTGAAGTGCCCTACGCCGCGCAACCGCGAGTGTGAGGCCCTCCTGAAAGTCGGCGGTTTGCCCGCGATTGACTTGATCGAGCCACACCCGGAAGGGAGTGATCGCGCTGAGCAAATCCGTGACTTCGGCGCCCACCGCACACCCCGCCCGAGGCAAAACGACGGAATCGCCAGCCCGCTCACTCGGACCCACCACGGGGTTATTCGGAATAGTCGCGCCGGTTGTGGCCACGGCGTGCGACTTCGGAGGGTCGCGCCAGACAAATACGCAAAGTAAGGCCAGCACCATCAGGCCGATAAACAGGAAAGCGCGGTAGGAGCGCATGGTTGGGAAGCATCCGCTAAACTACGCGCTTAGGAGCTCCCGTAATTGATCCACGTCACATTTCCGAGGCAGGGTATTTGAGCAGAGAGCAATCGCCGATTCTTGCTTACTCGAACGACAGCTCCGCGAACAACTCCGCGAGCGGGAGGCGGAAGCCGGGGAGGACGTCTTCGCCGTCGAGGGTGTCGGTCACGCGGAGGAGGCGGTCGGCTTCGGGTGTGCGGTAAACGAGCACCGATCTTTCCGGAGGATTCAGCACCCACGCAAGGCGCGCACCGCTCGTGAAATAATCTTCCATTTTCTTGCGAACCTTTCCGACGGTGTCGAAGGGCGACATGATTTCCACCACCAGATCGGGCGAACCACGGAAGAATTTTCGTGGCGCGAGCCGGGTGCTGGCCAGCCGCGTTCGCGAGATGAAGGACACGTCGGGGCAGAGCAGATCTTCGTTGGCCATCCAGCATCCGAGACTCGAACCACAGACGACACCCAGACGGTGCTGTTCGGCGAAAAACGTCATGCGGGCACTCAGGCGCATGCCGATCCATTCATGGTCAAATCCGGCAGGGCTCATAATCAATTCTCCTTCGATGAGTTCACGTTTGTAGCCATCCTTCGGCAGAGCCATCAGCTCTTCCTCGGTCCATGCGGTGACGGTGGTTTCCATGACGAAGCGGAGCGTGCGGGGAATGAGGGGTGAGGCAAGGCGGGAGTCCCGCGAGTGGGAGAGCCGGCGCGAGGGAGGGGGGATTTCGGTTTCAGAGCACGGCTGGAAATCCACGGACGGGAAAACCCGTGTCACGTGGCAGGGGCTTTTCAGTCCAGGTCTGGGGGTCGATAGCCGAGAGGCGGGTGCGTCGCGCGACGGGCGAATCCTCGCGGGGAAGTTGGCCGCAAGAAGACGCAGAAGGGGCAAAAAATCAATTTTGGTCGGCTGTGATTGAAGCTGGACCCAGCGCCGTTGTCCGCTGGCAGTTGCAGGCAGGAGCGGGATGTTGGCCGCCTTGCTGGCGCTCGCCGTTACCGAATGTCGGCTTGCTCGGGCTCGCCGCTACCGGAGGTCAAAAATCCACTGGGTGGCGGTGTCACGCGTGCGGTGAACGTGAGTGCGAGCACGGTTTCAGCTCGAATCGCTGGCAAGCAAGCTCCGGCCTTCGGGGAAATAGCGGCGGAAGAGTAGGTTTATTTTGAAACGGACTTGGCTTGCGCTTTACGGCACAAGAGCCGGGTCTACGCCGAGCGTGCCGGCGAGGGATGCGAGGTAGTCGGGGGCGCGCGCGGACTTGGCGGCGGCGAGGGTCGCGGCGAGGCGGGCGGCGATGCCGAGCTCCACGGCGATATCCGCGTAGTTGGTGCGGGCGAGGAATTTTTCCAAATAACCGGCCTGGGTTTCCCAGTGGTGCGCGTCGCGGGTCTGCTGGGCGGCGAGGCGGGCGCGATACCAATCGCTGGCGATCACGGCCTCGCGGGTAAACCGGGCGCGGAATTCCGGGGCTTCCGGGCCGTGGCCTTCCCACGTGCCGTCGCGCATGAGGTGGAGCAGGGCGTGCAGGGGCGGGATGGCTTGAGCGATGGAGCCGTCGGTGAAGTAGCTCGTCGCGGCGGCGCGCATGGCGGTGACAATGTTTTCCATGCCGTCGGCGAAGATCGCGGCATCTTGTTTTTCGGGGCGCAGGAGTTCTTCGCCGAAGAGGGTGTTCGGGTTGCCGAGGATGCGGCCGCAGAAGGTGCGCACAAAACTGTCGGTGATGCGCCAGCCCAGGCGACTGGCGAGGACGGGTTTTCCTTCGTGTTGCCAATCGGTGCAACGCGCGAGGTAGCCGTGTTCGATGAGGAATTTTGGGGTGCGCTCCTCGGGCGTCATGCGGCACCAGAGTTCGGGGACGAGGAGTGAGATGTCGTGATCGACGCGGTATTTTGGGCCCACCCAACCGGCGGCGGAGCAGAAGATCGGGAGGTCGGTGAGGACGAAGGAGACGAACGCGGCGTTGAGATCGTGGATGGGCGGGAGGGCGTTGAAGGGCCCTTTGGTGAGCGCGCCTTCCGAGCCGGCCCCGGTGGTCGAGGGAGATTTTCCGGTGAGGCTCGCGATCAAATCCATGAACGCCTCGGGCAACTCCTGGTAGTGAACTGGGCCGTAGACGCAGAGGGCGCGCACGCCGGGCTCGGGCGGATTCTGCCGGCGCCCCATCAGGACGGCGCCGACGGGGAAGGGCACGGCGCCGCCCGCCGGAATGCGGCGATAGAGCTGCGCACCGGTCAGCGAAAGATAAGTGGTGCGCGGGTCTTCCAGGTCAGGGCGGTGTTGGAGATAGCGGGGATTCTTCGAGGGTTTACCGTCGACGATGCGCGGGTGCGCGGGCGAGGCCAGATAGGCGGGACCGGCGGTCTCGACGAACTCGTGGAAGATGGCGCGGACGGGTTCGGTGAAGTTATCGAAGCCGATGGTGTCCTCGACGATGTCTTGTCCGGTGGCGCGGTTGAGCGGTTCGTAGTTGGAGAAAAAATTTCCGGGGCGGGAGAAATCGCGCTCGGTGCGTTTGTCGTAGCCGCGCACGATGGCGTCGTCGGGACGTTGGAAGAGTTGGAGTTCGCAGTTGTGGACGAACTTGAGTGAGGGCGCGCCGTTGGCGGCGGCAGCGGGGAGGCCGGTGAGGGCGGTGCGGGGGACCACGACGGAGGCCGTGATGTCGTCTTCGGCCTGGATTTTTACGGCGGGGAGGAAATCTTTGCGGAGGGTGAAGGTGCGCCAGCTGCCGTCGGGCGTGAAGCCGACGCGGAGGTAGTGCGTGAGGATTTTTTCGCGGTGATACTTGAGCTCGTTGCCGGGGCGGCCGTTGATCGTATCGACGCTGTAGTGACGACGCCAATCGGTGCCCCACTCGGGTTTGTAGGCGCGTTTGATGATGAGGACGATGTCGCGGATGTAGCGCGGAATGGTGCCGAGCCAGTCGTTATACTCGGCGGTGTAGGCGGGATTCCAGCTGAGGAGCTTGACGACGGAACCGAGGGAGCGTTCGGCGCTGAGGAGCGGACGGCCGTGGGTTTTGTTGCGTGCGGGGTCGTGGAAGCGGTGGCCGTATTCGCAGAAGAGGATCGAGTCGACGAGACCGGAGTCGGCGGAGAAATCGTTGATGAAAACGGGGCCGGTGAACTGGGCGTCGGCGATGGATTTGGAGATCTCGGATTTGCCGCCACCGGAGACGGTGCAGGGTTTGTGGCAGAGGACGCCCTCGGCGGTGGTGCCGCGCAGGCGCCAGCGGCGGCCTTCGTCGGGCTTCACCATGTCGACCTTGTAGCCCGACGGGAGGACGTAGGTTTGGTCGGGGAGCAGTTTGATCGCGTGCTCGGTGCCGGCGGCATCGGCCCACGTGACGTGCTGTTTGCGGAGGTCAAAATACGCGCCGTCGGGCACGTAGCAGATGTTCGCGTAATGGCGGTCGCGGGCCCAACCGCCGGGCTGCGTGAGAGCGCGGTCGCCGAGCTGCGCGAGAGCCTCGGCAAACGTGTGGTCGACGATGTGAAGGTGCTTGTTGAGCTGAAAATCTTCGCCGAGATCGTAGCTCGGAAACACAATCGCGCCACCGGCGTGTTCCTCTTCGCAACGGCCGAGGAGATTCGCGGCGTAGCTGAGCTGGGTCTTCACTTCCTTTTTGCAGTAGCCGAAATAGTTGTCGGAAATGAACGTGACGATGACGCCGGACGTATCGCGGGCGGTGAGTTTGAAGGCGGCACCGTCGTTGTAGCACTCGGCGGGGGTTTTCCAGCACATGCCGTCGCGGCGCTGCCGCGGTGTAGCGTCGTCGAAGGCCGGGAGCCCGAGCTCTTTTTTCGTCAGCGTGCCGAGATGGGGCGCGATGACGATACAGCCGGTGTGACCGGACCACGTTTGCGGATCGAGGGCGGCGTCGTTTTCGGGGAGATGCGGATCGCCAGCGTTGCCGAAGATGCGTTCGATAAAATCAAGGTTGGCGACGAGCGCGCCGGGAATAAAGAAACGGGTCTCCATCGCACGCTGCGGCGTGAAGCCGGGGACGGCGGGGCAGACCACCGGGCGCAGGTAGAGCGAAACAAAACATTCGGCGGGCGCGGGCGCGGCGGCGGTGAACGGCAGGCGAAGAAATTCGGCGGGCGGGTTGAAGGCGTGGTGGAGCAGACGGCCAAAAACGGCCGGTGGGACGGCTTTTTTATCGTCGGGAATGGGCAAGCCGCCTTCGGTGACGTGAAAAATTCCGGACGTGGTGCGGCGGTCGCTGCGGGGATTGTGGAGGACGCCTTGGCGGGCCCGGTAGGACGAGAGGATGTCGCTCTGGTGGGAATCGCGGCCGGGGGGAAGCGAGAGGACGCGGGCGAGGCCGGGCCGGTCGAGGACGAGGGTGGTGGACGGGACGCGCGGCGCCTCGGTGTGGGTATCGAGGTAGTCGTAGAGGAAATTTTGGATACGCTGGTCGACTGGGCAGAGATGGCGGGTGAGGGCGCGATCTTTCTCGCGGCTGATGGCCAGGAAGTGATTGACGAGCGGGGCGAGGCCATCGGCGGTGCCCGGTGCGAGGGCGATGCCGGGCTGGCCGATCTCGCGGAGCTTGAGGTTGAGGTAGGCGAGCAACTGCGCCTCGGAGTCGGCGGCGGTGGTGGCGGGAGAGGAAAAGGGCATGCGAAAGTGGACGATGGGTGGTGGCGTTTATGCGCGTGACGAAAGAGCAAAGATCGGGCCAATCGGGGCGGCAATCTCGGAGGTGGAAAAACACCGCGCATGGCTTGCTGCGTAGTTTTCGGCCAGGGTGGGGCGGGCCTGATGCTCGCCGGGCCATGGCGAGGATAAACCCCGCCCCACAGCGCCCGACAGAAATCCCACAGCGCCCGACAGCACGCTCCCAGCGCCGGACAGGAATCCGCCAGCAACCCTATAGCGGTCTACAGGGCCCGGCGCACTGAAGTTGCCCTAGTGCGGCGGAGCCGCAACCCCACCGCAATCGACGGAGGGATGGCCACAAAAAGCACCAAGAGACGTAAAAAAAGAACCGGTGTTTTTGTGCTCCGTTGTCCTTTTTGTGGCGAATCTGCCTTGGAAGATTCCTCGCAGCGCCACACGAACCACGAACCATGTAATACAAGTGAACTGCGCCCGCCACGCGTCGTTCGTCGACGCGCCGGACAACCGACCGTCCACCACAGGAGGAGGTGGTCAGGTGCGGAGAGCCGGGAGGAGCCGGACGATCTGCCCACGGGCTATTCCGGCATCAATTGGATGTCGGTCGAGATGCGGTAGGCGTCGCTCTGGAAGTGGTAGATTTCACGGTGGGCACTCTTGATCGCGGAGATGCTGAGGTGGTGACCGCGCATGATGACGGGCAGCGTGAGGCGGCAGGGAAACCCAAGGTCGGCGAGAATGTTTTTGAAACCGCCGACGGTCATGTTGGTTAGCTCGCCGACGACGTCTTTGATCACGTCGGGTCCTTCCATCTCGAGCTCGGCCGGGCTCATGCCGAGGATATGGGAAGCGGCGTGTTGGGTGAACGTTTCCGGAAAACAGAGATAGACCGTGCCCGTGACGCGGCCGACGAAGCCCACATTGCCGATCACCATTGAATCGGCCCCGTCCGGACGAGGCAAAGGCACCGCAGTTTTTTCCACCAAGTGCACGGTGCGATGCAGCATGATGTCGAAGACGTTGGTCATCGCGTGGGCAATCGCATGATCGATGGAAGCGGTGTCGATGACTGAGGTGGTAGGGGTGGGGACGGACACTTAAGATTAAGTCCATCGCCCCGATTCGAGCGGACTTGAGTGAATTCTACCGATGGGAAGAAATCGTTCGGGCCAACGGCCCGGCGAAGCCGAAGGTGCCGGGAGCGGCGCGGGTGCGGGGTAGGGCGGATGGCGCGGGCGCAGAGTCGGGGCAAACGGCGCGCGTGCCAGGTCGTCAGGGTTTCGTCGCCGCGAGTCTGAGGACGACGTCGTAGTTGAAACGGGTGAAAGCGAAGAGTGCTTCTTCGAGGATACGTTCTTGATCGCTGTGGGCGCCGAAGCCCTTGGGGCCGTCTTCGCTGTCGATCATCGGGCCGATGCCGAAGCAGTCGATGCCGTGTGCGCGGAGATAGGCCATGTCGGTCGCGCCGGTGCTCATCGTGGGGAGCGTAATGGTATTGTAGTGACGCTTGATCGCGGCTTCGAGGATTTCGAAGGCTTCGGTGCGGAGCCGGGAGGGCGGAGCACCGGGGCGGCTGTGCCCCGGGGCGTGAATGACCTCAACGGCGGGATCGTTGATCAGTTGGCGCAGCTGGTCGAGGAAGCGGACCATGTCTTCGTCGGGCAACGCGCGGATATCGAGCGTCGCTTCGACCTCGGAGGGGA
>CAMBVX010000234.1 GCA_945871085.1 Opitutus sp. GAS368
CCCTCCCCGTCCGCGCCGAATTCCGCGCGGGCGCCGCCGTCGTCGACGTCACGCCCACGGTCCTCCCCGTGCTCGTCAACGGCTCCATGGTCAGCCGCTCGGTCGACAAGATAAACACCCGCGTCCACGCCCGTGCCCTCGCGCTGGCCGACGGCAGGGAGCAGATCGTCATCGTCGTCGTCGACAGCTGCATGATGGGCCGGCCGCTGCTCGACGAGGCCAAGGCCCTGGCCGCCGCGCGCACCGGCATCCCGCGCGAGCGCATCCTGATCTCAGCCACGCACGCGCACAGCGCGCCCGCCTCAATGGGCTGCCTCGGCACCGACGCCGATCCGCGCTACGTGCCGCTGCTCCGCGAGAAACTGGTCGAGGTCATCGCCGCCGCGCAGGCCAACCTCGAGCCTGCGCAGGCCGGCTGGGCCAAGACCGACGCCGACGCCTTCAACGCCACGCGCCAATGGATCCGCCGCCCCGACCGCCTCGCCGAGGATCCGTTCGGCAACCAGACCCTCCGCGCCAACATGCACGCCGCACGCAACCTCGACGACGTCACCGGCGAGGCCGGCCCCGAGGATCCCGATCTCACGCTCATCTCCATCCAGGCGCGCGACGGTCGCCCGCTCGCCGTGCTGGGGAATTTCTCGATGCACTACTTCGGCGACAAGGACATCAGCGCTGACTACTTCGGGCTGTTCGCCGAGGGCCTGAAAGTGCGCCTCGCCGCCGCCGCGCCCGCCGGCAAGCCCGCGTTTGTCGGCATCATGTCGCACGGCTGCAGCGGCGACATCTACCGCACCGATTACCGCATCCCCGAGAAGGACCGCCCCAAGCCCACCATCCAGCACTACGCCGCCGGCCTCGTGGATCTCGCGGTCAAGGCCCTCGCCGGCATCCGCCACCGCAGCGACATTGACCTCGCGATGGCCGAGCGCCGCCTGACGCTCGACTACCGCGTGCCCGACGCGCAACGCCTCGAGTGGTCGCGCCGCGTCGTGCAGGAAACGGGCAACCGCCCTGTCAAGACCCAGCCCGAGATCTACGCCCGCGAGCAGATTTTCCTCCACGAGGCGCAACGCACCGAGATCGTCGTGCAGGCCCTGCGCCTCGGCGACATCGCGATCGCCACGACGCCCACCGAGACCTACGCCGTCACCGGCCTGAAGATCAAGGCCGCGAGCCCCGTGCGGCAGACGATGGTGATTGAGCTCGCCAACGGCGGCGACGGCTACATCCCGCCCCCCGAGCAGCATCCGTTTGGCGGTTACAACACCTGGGCCGCGCGCTCCGCCGGCCTCGAGGTCCAAGCCGAGCCGAAAATCGCCGAGGCCGCGATCGGCCTGCTCGAAAAAGTCTCCGGCCGCCCCCGCCGCCCGTGGAAACTCGCCGATGGCCCCGCCGCCCGCGCGCTGCTCGACGCCAAACCCCACGCCTACTGGCGGCTCAACGAATTCACCGGCCCGCTCGCGGCCGACGACGCCGGCCAGGGCCGCGACGCCGCCTACGAGCCCGGCATCACATTCTACCTCGACGGCCCGCGGCCCGCGGACTTCTGCTCCGCCGACGAGAGAAACCGCGCGCCGCACTTCGCCGGCGGCCGGCTCCGCGCGCGTCTCGAGGGCGTCCGCGATCGCTACTCCGTCTCGCTGTGGCTCTGGAATGGCTTGCCCGCCGCCGCCCGCGCAACGAGCGGCTGGCTTTTCTCCCGCGGCCCCGATCACGGTCTCGCACCACACGGCGATCACCTCGGCGTCGGCGGCACGGCCGGGCACGCCGGCAAGCTCGTCTTCTTCACCGGCGACGATTCCGCCGCCGCCGTCGCCGGCCGCACCGCGATTCCACGCTGGACGTGGCAGCACGTCGTGCTCGTGCGCGAGGGCGGCACGGTGCGCATCTACCTCGACGGCCAGCTCGAGATCGAGACGCGCACCGCCGCGCCGCGCGCGCCCGCCGCGGATCATTTTTTCTTCGGCGGCCGCAGCGACGGCGATTCCAGCTGGGAAGGCCGCCTCGACGAGATCGCATTTTTCCACCGCGCCCTCACCGCCGCCGACGTCGCGCGCCTTTCGCCCCGCTGATTCCTTTTTTCATTCTCCCCATGAAATCCCCGCTCCTCCTCGCCCTTCTCCTCCCCGCGACCGCCCTCGCCGCGCCGGCGGCGGCCAACTCCACCCTCGCGCGCGCGCTCACGTTTCACGCGTCGTTCGACACCGGACTCGATGCCGATTTCTCGCGCGGCGAGAAAACCTGCTACATCCGCACGAAAACGGGCCTCGTGCCCGCCGCGCTCAATGACGACGTGAAGCTCGCACCCGGCGCCGGCCGCTTCGGCGGCGCGCTGCATTTTCCAAAAAAGGGCAACACCCGCCCGCTCTTCAAAGACGGCGGCGTGCTCGGCTACAACGCCACGAGCTGGTCCGCCACGGTCTCCGTCTGGCTCCGCCTCGACCCCGACAAGGATCTCGAGCCCGGCTACTGCGACCCTGTCCAGATTGTCGGCGACGACAGCAAGAAGGGCTTCATCTTCCTCGAGTGGTCGAAGGACGAAACGCCACGTTTCTTCCGCTTCGCCATCCGCCCGCTGCAGCAAATCTGGGATCCAAAGAACGTCGGCTGGGGCTCACTGCCCTTCGAGCAGCGCCCGATGGTGCAGGTCGCCCGCGCACCATTCTCCCGCGACGCGTGGACCCACGCCGTCTTCACGCTCGAAAAAATCAACGACAAGTCCGCAAAACCCACCGGCCGCCTCTGGTTGAACGGCAAACTCCAGGGCGCGATCGAAAACTGGAATCTCACCTTCGACTGGAAGGCCGACGCCGCCAACCTCGTGCTCGGCGCCGCCTACGTCGGCCACCTCGACGATCTCGCCGTCTTCGACCGCGCCCTCACTGACGCCGAGGTGAAACAACTCATGGCCTTAAAAAACGGCGTCCGCGATCTGCGGCCGTAGCCCGGCTCTGGCCTCGTCCCGCTTGCGAGCGATGCCCCCCGCCCCCCACCTATGAACTCAATTCCTCGCGCCCGTTTTGCGGCGTTGCTGGGTAGCGTCGCGCTGCTCGCCGCCACCGCCAACGCCTCCACCATCACCGGCACGGTCCTCCACGCCACGCGCGGCGAATTTCTCGCCTTCGCCGAGGTGCGCATCGCCGGCACCGCGCTCGCCGCGATCTCCGAGGGCGACGGCTCGTTCCGCCTCGCCAACGTCCCGGCCGGCACGCACACGCTCGTCGTCACCTACACCGGCCTGCGCCCGGAACGTGCCACGATCACCGTCGCCGCGGACGCCGACGCGCGCCGCGATTTCGAACTCACACCGCTCGTCGCCGAAACCGCCGCAGGCACCGGGGTGCAGAAGCTCGACGCCTTCGTCGTGCGTTCTGAACGCGAGGGCAACGCCAAGGCCCTCATGGAACAGCGCCGTTCGATGAACCTCACCAACAGCCTTTCGTCCGATGTTTTCGGTGACGTCGCCGAAGGCAGCGTCGGCGAGTTTCTCAAAAATGTCCCCGGCGTCGACGTTGACTACGTCGGCCCCGATGCCCGCGGTCCACGCCTGCGCGGACTCGACCCGCAATACGTGGGTGTGAGCGTCGACGGCATGACGCTCGCGAGCGCCGACGGCTCGCAGGGGCTCGCCGGCGGTGCGCGCTCGTTCAGCTTCGATCAGGTCTCCGTCAACAGCCTCGACCGCATTGAGGTCAACTACACCACCAGCTCCGACCAGGACGCCGACGCTCCCGCGGGCACGATCAATCTCAAGACGAAGCGCGCCTTCGAACGTAAGGGCCGCCGCCTCTCGTGGCAGGTGAACGTCATGGCCAACGGCGAAAACTTCGACTGGCGCCGCAGCTACACCCCGAGCGACGTCAAGACCCACAAATTCCGCCCCGGCGCCATCCTCGAATATTCCGACGTGTTCTTCGGCAACCGCCTCGGCCTCGTGCTCAACGTGAGCGAGTCCAACCAATACATCGTCCAAAGCCGCGTGGACCACACCTACAACGCCGTCGCGACTCCCGCCGATCCGCGCGCGCGTGTGCTCACCAACGTTACGGCGATCACCAACCCGCGCTTCACCGAGCGCTTCACGCCCTCGCTCACCCTCGACTGGAAAGCCACGCCCTCGCTCGCCCTCTCGCTCAGCGCGATGTATAACTACTTCGACGCCTTCCTCGACAACCGCACCGCCGCGTTCAGCGTGCCCGGCGGTCGCGCCTCGGTGACCGGCGACGGGCTGAACAATTTCACGTTCAACAACGCCCAGGTCGCGCTCTCCACCAACCACGAGCACAAATACGCGCAGACCCGCACGGTCACACCCAAGTTTGAATTTCGTCGCGGCGCGTGGCTCGTGGACGGCGGCCTGCACTACACCATCTCGACCAACCAATACGTGGCCCTCCCGCGCGTCGGCCCGCAGACCCTCACCACCGCCGCGCTCACCGGCCTCACCGTCCAGCTCCGCCGCTCCGCCCTCAACGACGTCGATTGGCAAATCACGCAGACCGCCGGCCGCGATCTCGCCGACCTGGCGAACTTCACCAATCCGCGCCTCGCCGACGATGCGCGTTTCGCCGAGCAGGAAGTCTGGCAGGGCCAGGCCAACGTCCGCTGGAACGCGCCGTGGCGCCTGCCCACGTGGCTCAAGTTCGGCGCCAAGGCCACCGAGGACTACCATCGCTTCCGCAACCCCAACGCCGCGCTCTCGTGGCTTTACGACGGCCCCGGCGGCGGCCCCACCGGCAACTTTGCCAACCTCGCGTTTCCCGCCAACCGCTGGGAGCTCGCGAACGGCGTCAACGTCACCTCCCTCTCGGGCTCGCCGCCCGTCTTTCCCAACCGCCCCGGGATCGCCACGCTTTTCCGCGAACAGAACACGTACTTCACCAGCCTCGCGACTCCGGCAAATTTCTACACCGCCTACATCGACAACGCCAGTTACATCAAGGAAACGCGCCTCGCCGGCTTCGGCCTCGCCAACGTCCGCCTCGGCCGCGTCCAGCTCCAAGGCGGCCTGCGCTGGGAGGAAAACGAAATCGCCCTCCGCGAGTTTCAGGCCCGCACCGCCGCCGAGGTGCGCGCCGCGGGCTTCGCCGTCACGCCCGCCAACGGCCGGGCGACGACCGTGCCGGGCCTCACGTATCAGTTCATGGGCCTGCCCAAGCTCACGCGCACCTCGGCCTACGACAATTTCTTCCCCTCCGTCAGCGCCAAGCTGCACCTCAACGAAAACCTCCAGGCTCACCTCGGCTACAGCTCCACCCTCTCGCGCCCCGCCATCGGCAACCTCGGCGGCGTACTGGAGTTCAACGAGACCACGCTCACCGCCTCCGTGCCCAACCCGGATCTGTTGCCCGAGCGCTCCAAAAATTTCTCCGGCCGCCTCGCCTACTACTTTGAGCCGGTCGGCAACCTCGCGCTCACGCTCTTCCAAAACGACATCTCCAACAGTGTGACGACGCAGGAATTTCCCGCGTCGGCCTTCGGCTACGAAGACGATCCGCTCTACGGGAACTACCGCTTCGTCTCGACCGGCAACCTCTCCGGGATGCGTCGGGTGCGCGGTGGCACCATCGAATACAGCCAGGCGTTGTCGTTCCTCCCCGGCGTGCTCAAAGGGCTCAACGCCTCCGCCAGCTACACGCGCACCTACGCCAGCACCCGGCGGGCCTCGATGACGCCGCACATGATCAGCGGCACGCTCAGCTATCGCCACCGCGGCCTCACCTTCGGCGTCGCCGGCAAATGGACCGACGCCACGCCGTTCACGACCACCGGCGTCATCACCTACCGCAAGGCCCGCACGATGATCGACCTCAACGGCGGCTATCAACTCACGGCCCGCACCGGCGTATTTTTCCAGGTCAGAAACCTCTTCAACATCGGCGAATACCGCTACCAGATCGATCCCAGCTACCCGACGTCGGACACGCGCGTCGGCACCTTCTGGACCTTCGGCCTCAAGGGCGTGTTCTGAGCCGCGTGGCCCAAGCCCGAAAATTTCACACCCACGCGTGAAACCACTACACCCCGTTAACCACCCACTCCAAGTCTTGTCATTGCGAGGAGCGCAGCGACGAAGCAATCCATCTAGCTGGATCGCCACGCCCTCGTTCCTCGGGCTCGCGATGACAAACATCAGTGTGAAATATCCGCCATCGTCCGCGTCCGCTTGTCGCACCTGGAGTCCGTTTCGTTTTTGATCTTCCCCTTCGCTGCTGCGGCGGATCGGCCACAGCCCGCCACCCGCAGTTTCTTCTTCTGTTTCCGTCTCGGGGGCGGCAGAAACCAGTCACCCAACCCACCATGAGCTCGTCACGTTTCACCGCCCTCCTTTGCTTCTTCGCGTCCCTGCTGGCCCTTGCGCCCGCCGCCGAACCCACCGGCTCCATCACCGGTCGTGTGCAAAACACCGACACCGGCCAATACGTGAACAACGCCCGCGTCACCGTCCGCGGCACCAACCTCGTCGCTCCCACCGACGAGACGGGCACCTTCCGCCTTTCCGTCGTCCCCGCCGGCGAAGTCGTCCTCGAAATCTTTTTCACCGGCCTCGATCCCCTCCGCGCCCCACTCACGCTCGCCGCCGGCCAGACGCTCGAGCGCGACTTCGATCTCTCAAGCGCCTCCCGCCGAGCCGCCGATAACATCGTGAAGCTCCAGTCGTTCGTCACCTCGGCCTCGCGCGAGATGGACGGCGCGGCCATCGCCATCAACGAACAACGCTTCGCCGCCAACATCGTCACCGTCGTCGCCGCCGACGAATTCGGCGTCGTGCCCGACGGCAACATCGGCGAGTTCCTCAAAATGCTTCCCGGAATCACGATGGACTACCGGGGCGGCGACCCCCGCGAAATCTCGATGAACGGCGTCTCGTCGGCCAATGTGCCCGTGACCATCGGCGGCTTCGCGCTCGCGTCGTCCGAGGTCTCCGGTGCAGGCCGTAACGTCGAGCTCAACGCGATCTCGATCAACAATCTCTCCCGCATCGAGGCCGTCTACTCGCCTACGCCCGAGACGCCCGGCTCGGCCCTCGCCGGCTCGGTCAACATGATCCCGCGCTCCGCCTTCGAGCGTTCACGGCCGATTTTCAACGGCTCGGTCTACCTCACCGCGCGCGACAGTTCCCTCGAGGGTCGCACCGAGGGTCCGAGCCGGCGCGACACGCCCACGTGGAAGGTCCGCCCCGGCTTTGAGTTCTCCTGGATCGTGCCGGTGAACAAACGCTTCGGCTTCACTGTTTCCGCCGGCGCCTCCACCCAATACGTCGAGGGCCCGCTCCTGCAGAATACCTGGCGCGGCTCCGGCACCGCGACCAACGGCACGACCTTCCCCGACACCACGCCGGACCGCCCCTACCGCAGCGATTTTCTCGTCCGCATCGAATCCAAGATCGCCGACCGCACGTCTTTTGCCACCACGGTGGACTACAAGCTCAGCCCGACCGATCGGTTCTCGTTTTCGCTCCAATACGGCACGTTCCACACCGACTTCAACCAGCGCTCGATCACGTTCTCGGTCGGTGGCACGAGCGCGGGTAATTTTTCCCCGGCGTTCACCCGCGGCACGACCGGCGCCGGCGAGGTGCGGCTCTCCAACGGCGGCAACCACCGCCACTCGCGCACCTTCATGCCCACCCTCTCCTGGCGGCACGACGGCCCGCTCTGGAAAATGGAATCCGGCCTCGGCTCCTCCCACGCGCAAAACGAGTTTCGCAGCCTGGACAAGGGCCGCTTCGGCAGCACCCTCGCGCGCCGCACGGGCGTCACGGTTTCCTTCGCCGACAATTTCTACCTGCGCCCCAATACCATCACGGTGACCGACCCCGCGACCGGCGCAGCCGTCGATCCTTTCAACATCGCCACCTACGCGCTCAGCACCGCCGGCGCCAGCCCGCAACGCTCGCGCAACGTCCAGAACACCGCTTACGCCAACCTCCGCCGCGATTTTAATCCGGGCTTTCCGCTCACGCTCAAGGGCGGCCTCGATGCCCGTTCGTCCCGCAGCGACAACCGCACGCAAAACCTCGCCGTCAACTTCGTCGGTCCCGACGGTCGCGCTTCGACCACCCCACTCGGCAGCGACGACAGCGCCGCGGCCGTCTACGACAACTTCTATTACCAGCGCGCCGGCTTGTTTGGCGTGCCGCGCGTCCAGTGGGTCAGCAACGAGACCGTGCTCGACGCCTATCGCGCCAACCCGGCGTGGTTCACGTCCGACGAAAACGCGCGCTACCGCGCCGAGGTCAATGCCTCCCGCATTTCCAAGGAGATCATCTCGTCCGCCTATCTCCGCGCTGACGCGCAATTCCTCGACCGCCGCCTCAAGCTCACGGGCGGCGTGCGGGCCGAACAGACCAACATCACCGCCAGCGGATCGCTCAGCGATCCCACGCGCAACTTCCTGCGCGACACCGCCGGCCGCGTCGTCATGGTCGCCGCCCCCACGCCCGCCAATCCCAACGCGCGCACGCCCGCCCTTATTTTTCCCGCCACCCCGGCCAACGCCCTCGCCATCTCGCAGCTCACGCTCCTCGACCGCGCGACAAAGGTGGAGAAGGAATACCTCCGCTGGTTCCCCAGCCTCAACGCCGGCTACAATCTGCGCGAAAACCTGATCGTCCGCGCCGCCACCTACACCTCCGTCGGCCGGCCCGCCTTCACCCAATATTCCGGCGGCGTCACCTTGCCGAACCTCGAAGCGCCCGCGGATGCCTTGACCAACCGCATCACCGTCAACAACGCCGGCATCAAGCCCTGGACCGCCCAGTCCACCAAGGTCTCGCTCGAATATTATTTCGAGCGCGTGGGCCAGATTTCCGTCGGTGCGTTCCGCCGCGACATCCGGAATTTCTTCGGCCAGACGACCTTTGACGCCACGCCGGAATTCCTCGCGCTCTACGGGCTCGACCCCGCGCTCTACGATCCCTTCACCGTCGCCACCCAGGAGAATCTCCAGACCTCGGTGCGCATGACCGGCATCGATGTGAACTACCGCCAGGCGCTCACGTTTCTCCCTCGCTGGGCGCGCGGCGTGCAGCTCTTTGCCAACGGCAGCGCCCAGCGCGTGATCGGTGATGCCGCCACCAACTTCAACGGCTACATCCCGCGCACCGGCAGCTGGGGCATTAGCCTCTCGCGCGAGCGCTACAACGTCCGCCTCAATTGGAACTACCTCGGCCGCCAGCGCCGCGGCATCGTCACCGGCCGCAGCATCGAGCCGGGCACCTACACGTGGGGCAGCAAACGCAGCTACATCGATGTCACCGGCGAGTATTCCCTCACGCGCCGTCTCTCGGTCTTCGCGAATCTCCGCAACATCAACGACCCGACCGACGACGTGGAAATCCACGGCCCCACGACGCCCGCCGCCGCCCAATTCCGTCAACGCGCCGAATTTGGCTCCCTCTGGACCCTCGGCCTCAAAGGCACGTTCTGAGCCCATACCCCCAGCGTTGCCGCAGCAAAGTTCACACTGGAGACGCAAGGGCCGACGACGCCCTCGCCGCGTGATTTCTGGACCTTCGCTGGATCGAGGTATCCCTCGTCACCCGCCTCATGGTCGCGTCTCGCAGCTGGGGTGTCCTGTGCAGCTGCTTCATTGCGACTCAGCGAGTGCAACGTGCAAAGTTTGACCCCTTCGGCTCGCACCGCCGCACCCTTCGGCTCGCGGTCCGCCGCCGCGCGACTGCGCAACTTTTTCACGACGGACGCTTCGATATCACGGACAAGTAGCTGAGGCATGAGCGAACCGTGCTATCGCCGATTGCATCCGGCAAGCCCACCTTCATCCATTCCCGACGACAGGTTACGGCAATCGCTCCCACCCGTCTTACTACCGATTGATAGTAAATACAATTTACTACTCAAAGATAGTAAATTGACATTACTACCTTTGAGTAGTAATCACCCTGCCATGAATTATCCCCTCGATACGCCGGCCCAAGCCCAAGCCGTGCTCAAGGCCCTGCGCGCCGCCCGGGGCCTGAGCCAGGCGCAGGTCGGCGAATTGATGGGCGTGAATCAGAAACGCATCGCCCGCATCGAAGCCGCGCCCGGCAGCACCAGCGTTGCGCAGATCGCCAAACTCGTCGCCCTGCTTGGCGGACGGCTCGTCATCGACGACGGACAAACTGACGCCAAGCAACCCAAGTCCAAGTCTACTTGGTAGCCCATGCCTGCCTCCCTTAAAGTCTGGATGAACGGCCGATACGTGGGCACTTGGACGCACACCCGCGGCACGTCGAATTTCCACTACGATCCGGTCTGGGCTGCCGCCACCGACCGCCGGCGGTTGTCGCTGTCACTCGACTTCCAACCCGGCAATGCGCCGCACAAGGGTGCGGTCGTCGAGAGTTACTTCGACAACCTCCTGCCGGACAGCGAACTCATCCGCAAACGGCTCCAAACCCGCTTCGGGACCGACTCCCGCGACGCCTTCGATCTGCTCGCCGCCATCGGCCGCGACTGCGTCGGCGCCGTGCAGCTGCTGCCCGAAGGGGATGAACCATCGGGCGTGGAAAAAATCAAAGCAGAGCCGCTGGACGATGCCGAGGTCGATCAGGCGATCAGCGCAGCGCTCACTGACGGACGTGTGTTAGGCAGCGCCGACGACGATGATTTCCGCATTTCCCTCGCAGGAGCCCAGGAAAAAACCGCGCTCCTCCGCCACAAAGAGCGCTGGTGCCGTCCCCTCGGGGCCACGCCGACCACGCATATTTTCAAGCTCCCGCTCGGCGTCGTCGGCAACCTGCAGGTCGACCTGAGCGATTCAGTGGAGAACGAGTGGCTGTGCCTGAAACTGCTGGCCGCGTTTGGACTGGAAAC
>CAMBVX010000235.1 GCA_945871085.1 Opitutus sp. GAS368
ACCCCAAACCCCAAACCCCAAAGCCTGACCCCATTTTCTCAAAGCCTGACCCCATTTTCTGACTTTTCTGACTTAAACGGCGTGGCCGCTTTACGATGACCTGCGCGATTACAACCTCACAGGTCGGGATCGCCTCACGCCGGAAGGCCGCAAACATGTCGCCCGGATCATTCTTTTTCTGCACGGTGAGCTGCCGTATCGTTGGCCTAGTTACACGGGGTGGCGATTCTGGTGTTTGGGCTCTGTGCTTGGTTAACGTTCGGGCCGTGGTCTCCTCTTAGGCGGCGGAGGCGCGCTTCTGGGGGCGACGAGTCGGTCGGGCCGTTTTTCACCCGTGCTGAAGATGAAGTGGCTTTGCAGTGCGCGCCGAATCCTCGTGGGGTGACCGGAAGTTGATGACGCTCAGTCGGCGAAGCGGAGGGCGTAGAGGTCGGCGTCTTTGAGTTGCACGCGCAGGCGGACGGTCTGGCCGCGCAGCGCGGTGAGATCGGAGCCGGCCTTCCATTTCACGGTGGCGGCGAATTCGTCGCCGAAGAGTTCGGGCATGTCGGCGAGGGTGAAGCCGGGGAGCGGGCGGCCGGACTCGTCTTGTAGCTCGACGCGCACGCTGCCGGTGGCGGAGGTGGCGTAGTTGAGTTGGAGTTTCTGGCCGGAGAACACGAGCGGCGGCGTGGTGAACTCGCCGATACGGACGCCGGCGTGCATCGACGCGAACCCTTGGCGGCGCACGGTGAGGCGGCGGATGCGGTGGTCCGGGTGGCGGTAGTGCTCGCTGATGTAGAGCGACCACTCGGGGCCGCCGTCGTCGTAGAGACCGCAGGCGACCATGTTGCTGCGTTCGGTCCAGTTTTTCAGGTCGGGGCCGGGGCGCGCCCACGCTTCGAGGAACGGGCGGTCCCACGTGACGCCGTCGCGGCTCGTCATAAAGACGGTGTCGGAGACGCCGGGGCCGCCGCGGTGGCCGGGGACCTTGGTGCGGTTTGTCGCGAAGCGTTTGGGGAATGAGAGGAAGAGGTGCGGCGCGGTCGGGCAGACGATGGTGGCGGACGTGTAGAAATGCTCAGCGGGCACGCCGGCGGCGTAGCGGTGCGGGGTGCCTTCGCTCCACGTGAGGAGATCGGGGGAGGTGGCGCTCTGGATCGCGCGCATGCGGTTGGCGAAGATGCGCGTGAAGCTCGTGTAGTGGCCGCGGGTAACGTCCCAGAGCGCGAGGTTTTGGGAATCGAAGGCGCCTTGGGTGAGCACGGGCGCGGGGCGCAGTTTACGCCAAGTGAAACCGTCGGCGGAGGCGAGGGCGTAGAGGCCGCCGGGGGTCTCGCCCTGTTGCCAGTTCGTGCCCTTGTCCTTGATGCCGCCGAGGGCCTTGTAGCGCTCGTCGAGGCGGGCGGCGGGATTCAGATCGAGGAAGGGCGCGAAGTTGTGCGACTCAACGCCGCGCCAGACGATGTTGTTGTCCTTCGAGCCGGCGAACTCGATCAGGCCGACGCGGGGGCGGGTGAAGTGAATGCCGTCGTCGCTCTCGGCGACGCACGTGAACTGCTCGACGCTATGGTCGGAAACCGCGGCGGAGCCGCGATAATAGAGGCGGATTTTTTGGCCTTCTGGGATGACGGAAAAATACGCGCTGGTCGGACCTTCCCACGCGCGATCGGTGGCGAGGACGATCTCGCGACGCACGGGCTCGTGGAGTTTGAGGGCGAGGTCTTTTTTCGCGGCGACGAGGAATTCGTCGACGAAGAGTTCCCAGCGGTTGCCGAGGTCGAGGGGTGGGACGGCGGCGAAGGAAGGGAGGGCGAGGGTGAGCGCGGCACAGAGCGCACGGAGCGTGATGCGGCGAAAAGCGGAGCGGACCTGGAGGCGCATGCGCGGGAGCGATGGCCGGCGGTTATTTTGAAGTCGCGGCGCCGGGATTCGCGCGGACGAGCTCGGCGAGGTATTTCATCGGGATCGAGCCGTGCGAGAGGACGGCTTCGTGGTAGCGGCCGAGGCTGAATTTTTCGCCGAGCGTGCGCTGCATTTCCTCGCGTAGGCGGACGTGGGCCATGCGGCCGACAAAGTAGGTGCTGAGTTGCGTGGAGGTTTGTTTGGCGCGGATAAGTTTCGCGCGGGCCTCCTCCTCGGATTGAAACGCTCCGTCGACCATGAGGCGGATGGCGTCGGCGTCGGCCATAGTTTGCGCGTGCAGCTTGTGGTCGAGCATCGCGTTGCAGACGGCACGGAGATAAAACTTCAGCTGGTTGAGCCGGAGGGCGAGGTCACCGCCGCCGTAGCCTTGATCGAGCATCATCTGCTCGGTGTAGACGGCCCAGCCTTCGATCATGACGCCGGATTGGAGCACGCGGCGGAGGTAGGACGGGGCGCGGCTGGAGTATTCGAGCTGCACGTAGTGGCCGGGGTAGGCCTCATGAATGGTGAGGATCTGCAGCATGTGGCGGTTGTATTCTTCGAGGAGGCTTTGCGTGCGCTTGGGGTCCCAATCTTTCGCGGGCGGACTGATGGCATAAAAACTCGGGGCGTCGGGATCGAGGGGTGGAGCGCCGTTCATATAGGCGAGGGAATTACCGCGCTGGAACTCGGGCATCTCGATGACCTGGCAACGGTCGGGCTCGGGGAGGCGGAGGATGTCTTTCTCGCGGATGAACGTCTTGATGCGGTCAACCGTGGCGCGGGCGTCGGTCACGAGCTCTTCGGGTTTGCCGTGTTCTTTGGATACGGCGGAGATCACGCGGGCGATGGTGGTACGGCGACCGGCTTCGTCGGCGACGGGGAGCGCGGCCGTGGGAAAATAACGCGACCAGAGCTGGCGGGAGATCACGTAGAGTTCCTGATGAACGCGGGTGAACTCGGACTCGGCGGCGCGCAGCACATCGTCGGCGCTCAGGCCGGCGTTGAGCGTGTAGTCGAGTTTCTGCGCGAATTTCTGCGCGCCGAGCCGCCACTCGCCGGTTGCGCGGGGCAGGAGATTTTTCTCCAGCCATTGCTGGTAATCTTTGAGGACGGGGACGACGCGAGCGGCTTCGGCTTTGAGCGCGGCGAGTTGTGGCGTGGTGCCGACGAGTTCGAAGAGATCGCGTTCGTAGAACCCGATGGAGCCCTGGTTTTGGCGGATGGCCGTCTCGAGGACGACGCGCGGCGGGTTCGTGAGATTCTGTTTCGCGGCGGAGATGATCGCGGGGATTTGCCGCATGCGGGCGAGGGCGTGGGCGAGGTTCGTTTCTTTCGGGAGGCGCGATTGTGAGAGGAGGAGAAACACGCTGTCGCCGATGTAGTCGGTGTAGATGCGGGGGTTGGTGGCGTAGGGTCGGGTGTTTTCGTGGAGCCAGATCGCGGCGGTGAGTTCGTGGGTGAAGAGATCGAAGTTGATCCGTTCGTCGGGCGAGAGTTTGGCGCGGTCGATGGTCTGCGGAAGTTTTGTGAGGGCGGCTTTCAGGTGCGCGAGGGATCGGGCGAGGGCGGCGGGCGAGAGGTCGTCGAGTTTGTCATCGAAGCGGTGATCGCCGAGCTGCGTGGCCTCGAGCGGGTGGAGCGCGAAACGCTCGTCGAGGTGGCGGCGGAAAAACGTTTCGAGCGGCGAGGTGGCGGCGCGAAGTGAAGGGGAGAGAAGTGCGGCGGCGGCGACGGCGAGCGGCAGGTGGCGTAGGAGCGAACGGAGGAAGTGGAGCATGGGATGAGGAGAGATTAGAGAGTGGCCAGAAGCGTGAGGAGGGTGGCGACACCGCCGCCAAGAGCGAGCCAGCCCCAGCGGCGGGTGGCGCTGAGTTTCCACCAGAGGTAGAGGCCGGTGGTGATCCACGCGAGGGTCGCAACGGAGAACAGGTCGACGAAAAAGGCCCAGAGGTTGTTGAGCGGTCCGCCCTGGCCATAGCCGGTGCGTTCGTGGAGGCGGATGAGCACGTCGAGCGGGGTCGAGCGGCGCTCCTCGGCGCGGAGTTTCTTCGTCGTGAAATCGTAGGTGACGCGGAGCGGGTGCCAGAAATTTTGGACGTTGATGTTGAGGCGCTGGCCCTGGTGGCGCGCGAAGAAGGCGCCGGAGAGGCCGTGGTCAGCGAGGAGGCTTTGAGTGGCGGCGCGGAGGCCGGCGGCGTCGGGTGGGGCTTCGAAGGCGTAATCTTTTTCCCAGAGCGGGAGCCACAGCGGTTCGGTGGCGCGGTAGGCGCGGAAGTGTTCGCCGTGGTTGAGGGCGAAAGTGGAGAGCGCGTAGATGAGCATCCACGGGATGAGCACGAGACCGAGGTAGAGGTGCGTGCGACGGAAGAGGAGGTTCCAGTTTGGCATGGTGGGGGTTCCTCAAATGGTCGCGAGCAGGAGGCCGAAGGCGCCGAAGCCGAGCAGGGCGACGACGGCACCGGCAGTGCGGGCGGGTTTGATTTCCCACCACATCCAAATTCCGGATACGACCCAGAAGAGCATGCCGATCACGGCGAGATCGACGATGAAGCCCCAGATTTTGGCCGAGACGAAGGGTTGCTCGTAGCCGTGGCGGAAGTGGAGGCGGTTGAGAATGACCGGAGTGCTGAGCGATTGCTTTTCGATGAGCAGGCGGTTTTCGGCGCGGAAGTAGGTGACGCGGTGGGCGGTGAGCGCGGCGTTGCGCGTGATGACGAGTTTCGGCTGGGCGGGCGTGCCCTGAACGTTGAAGGAGCCGGCGAGACCGAGGTCGGCGAGGACCTGCGCGCCGATCAGGCGGGCGGTGGCGTCGGCGGAGAAGACGGCGGTGTAGGGGCGCTCCTCAAGTTTTTCGAAGTCGCTGAATTTTCCGCCATGCCAGCCGCGGACGAGTTCGCCGTGATTGAGGACAAGTCCGCTGAGCGCGTAGATGAGCATCCAAGGTGTGAGGAACAGCGCCAGATACAGGTGGACGCGGCGGATGAGTTTGGAGGGGGTAGGGATCACGGGGGAGGTTTTGCGACGAATTTTGCGGGTGAGCAACGGTGGCGTGGGCGCGGGGCCTGCGCAGTGGTTGGCTACAAACAAGGGGTGGGCGGCGCGGTCCGCGATCTTTTCACGCAATCGAGCGGTGCCCCAAGAAACTTCTTCAGCAAGTTGCTGAAGAAACTGCTCCTGATCGTCTACGTTTACGTCGCTGGCCTTCGTCGTTTGCCGGGGCATCGGCTTTGCGCTGGTGTGCACGACGACGGAGCGGGTCACCGATTTGTTGGCGAATGTCGAACGAGTGGGGGAACTCACCGCCGAAACGTGGGGCGAACTCGGGGCTGATTTGCCGAGGAACTCGGTGGAACAGTTTGACTGTAACTGATGTTCGGCGACGCCGACGGGATTGCACTCGGATCAACTACTTCAGCCGTGCCCGAAATGTCCCTACTGGGACCGGCTTACCGTGGCCGTGGCAGGAAATGACGCTGAGTTGGTTGCCCTCAACCCAGTAGATGGCGTCTTGGAGGAACTCCCGGCCCAGAGTTAGTGCTTGGAACCGATTTATCTTCACAGCCCAACTGGGCTCCTGATGTCCGCGGTCGGGTGAACTTCCTATGATACGAATGGGACTGAGCCCGAGAGCCAAAAATTGCTGGTGGAGTCGCTGGTCGGCCTCGTGGTTGCGCTCATCGCTCCAGACCTCGCCAGTTGTGGCGTAGGCCGTAAGAATGGCGAAATTTTCGGGCCAGACTGCTGCTTTTTCAGGCGTCAGGAAAATGGTTTGGAAGTAGGTCGGTTCGAGGCCATGTCGTGAACCCCAGAGTTGAGCGATAAGTTCGTCACCGCGGTTCGCCTCGCGGCAACGGTGGTAGTGCCCAAACGCTTCAATCCCGACGCCGAACTGTTGGAAGGTAGAACGCAGGTCCTCCGCCAGAGCCACCAAGGTCGCGATGTCGTCCGTCGCGATGCGGATACTCCAGCCCGGGTCAGTCTTTCCCTCGAAGAAGCCGATACCCTCGGTCACGCTGAAACTGACAAACCGTTTGGCGACGGGCGGGATGATTTCAGCGCGCGAGATGGGAAATCCGTCGCGGGAGCCAAGGTGGAGCGTATAGAGCGGGACGGCGAGTGGGGGCATGAGGTGATTGGTCTGACCGCGCGACGTGCGGTCGAACGGCAACATGAATGGAGGGAAGATTTCTCTCGATCACGGGCCGACGAAATCTGGCTGAAATCAGGACCGCGCGGCTGACGTCTGCCGGGCGTGCCGAAGTGGGATGATTTTTAAGGTTGGGGCCAAGCGGTGGGCGGAGTTTTGCACGATGTGCTGGACGAGGTTGGACGAACTACGCGCGAGCGCAGCTTCGGGAGCAAAAGCGGGCCGGTATTCCAGGATCAAGTTATTGAGATTTATCGCAGCATTGTGCGCAGCTTCGGCAGCCGTTCGGGCCTTTTTTATCGCTGCGATCACTCTCCTAGTTTTCTCGTTCTCAATTTTTATTTCTAGGATGGTCATATGAGCGGTAGCGGGAGGGTTCTGTTTTTGGTTAGCAAGTCATGGGCGAGTCATCGTTCGCGTATGACAGCTTGGTATGACATCGAGCAAGAGTCGTGATAAACTCGGACATACCCGGAGGTCCCGATAACTACTACAGAGGCCAAGGGTGGATCAGCCGGCTCGATTTCCTCCCGCCGCCGGAGGCTAAAAGTCCTCCAGCCGAAATCGCGCCCTGATGTTCGCCAGGTGCTCGATCTTCCCGTCTGTGTGGACGCGGTAGATGCCGTGCGCCGCGCCCGACGCCACCAGCGCGGAGAGTTTCGGCAACACCGCCAGCACGAGCGGCACGCGCTGCTCCCGCTGAACGTGCGAGAGCGCGTAAAGGATGAACGTGTGCGTCCGCGCCGCGGAGAAGAGTGAGCGCTCCGGCTCCTTGCGCGCGATGTTGCGGTCGCAAGTCAGGATGACCCACGGGCGCTCTGCGACGCGGCGAATCCAGAACGGGTCCGGCGTGTCCTGCGCGAAATGTTCATCGTGCAGTTCGACCCGGTAGCCCGCGGCGCGCAACGCCACGGCCAGCAGTCGTCCGCCGGTGTCGCGGTCGATGAAAAAGACCGGAGCCTCAGGCGGCCTTGCGGGCGGACCAGCGGATGGCCTCCTGGATTTCCTCGGGCTTGGCTCCATAGTCCGCCGTGAGTTCCTCGATGGGTTCTCCGGCGAGAAAGCGCTCGGCGATGATATCGGTCTTGACCCCCAACCGCTCGATGCAGGGTTTGCCGAACCCGATCGTCGGATCGATCATGATATGCTGCGGTTCGTAGAGCTGGCCTGTCGCCGTGTAAAGAAACGGATGGAGGCGCGACGCGAAACCATCCTTGCCGTAGTCGATCCGGTGCAGGTATTGCGCGAGAACCGTCTCGCTGACCGTCTGCCCGTGTTCCGAAAGCGAAATCAGCCGATCCTCAACCTTCAGGAGCAGGTGCTCGGTATCGTGGTAGAATTTTTCCGAGGCAAGGAGGTCGAGATTACCGACGCTCTCCGAGAGATACTTCAGCGCATCGCGGACCCGATGCATGGGAATGTGGTAGCGCTTGCGGATGCCCTGAACGACGTGGGCCTGAATGAGATTTTGGAACGAAAGCGCGTCCGCTGCCGCCGGAACGAGTAGATTCGGTGAGCGTCGCGGTCCGTCCTTGGTGGGATAGGAGCGGCCCTTGAACCACGTGCGCAGGGTGGCCGGGTGCGCGCCGATGCAACGGGCGGCATCGCTCAGACTGTAGGCGGGCATCGTGCGCGGCTCCATGATTCCAAAGGTGCAGAACCTCGCGGCGTGACGCAAGGATGGAGGTGTTGAAAACCCAGCCAGTTCTTGTCAGCCATTGCCCGAGGCACACGTCGGCGGTCGGGAGTGCAGCGGCGGCGGTCACCCAGACCTCGTCCTCCGAGGGCTTCGGGCTACTACAGCCGCTGCGGCACGACCAACGACTGTATGTTTGAGATGTCGAAGTGTTCGAGAAGGCCGAAGCAGAAGAGCTCGGGGTATTTGTCCACGGACCAATTTTGGCGGATGACCTCGTGGAGGGAGGGGAGTGCGTCGGTTTGGTGGAGCGTGGTGATGGTGGGTTCGAGGGCGGTGGCGATCAGGGCGGCGACGCCGAGGCGGGGGCCGTGGGATTCGAGGGTCAAGGGGGCGGATTTGAATTCGGTGCGGGCCCAGCGGGCGACGGCGGCGAGTTGGCTCGACTGGATGCCGAGGGGGCGGTCGCCGGTGGCGGCGACGAGGAGGGCGTAGAGGAAATCGCGCTGGGAGATTTTCGATTCGCCGAAATAAAAGGGATCGACGGCGAGCACGCGTTGGCCGGCGGCGAGGAGGAACTCGGTGCGGGCGGCGAGGGATTTGCGGCCGGCGTCGGCGACGACGAGCGTGGTGCCGCGCGGGGTGCCGCGGGTGAGGGCGACGACGGGGACGGTCCACGTGTCGGCGACGCGAAGGGCGTAGAAGGCGGCGGTGGTGTCGCCGCGCGTCTCGGTGGCGGGAGGCGGAGCGGTGACGGCGTGCGGTTGGTAGTGGACGAGGGCGGCGAGGGATTCGCGCGTGGCGGTGGTGGTGCGCGGGAGGGCGGTGGCGGCGGCGCGGGCGAGTTGGTGGAAATCGAGGTTGTCGGTGGGGAGCGGGACGGTGAGGTCGGCGGCGGTTTTCAGTTCGGCGGTGGAGTCGATTTCCTCGGAGCGGTAGCGCGGATCGCCGGGGAAAAAGGTGTCGCCGACCATGCGGTAGAAGGCCTGGCGATTATCGACTTCGAAGTTGTGGGTGCCGGGGTCGACGTTGATGTGCGAGCGGAGGCGGTGGGGCTGGCCGTAGAGTTGGAAGACGGGCTCGGCGGCGGCGAGGAGCGGGGAGAGAGCGTGGTCGGAGGCGAAGCAGCAGTTGTCTTTGGCGTTGTAGGTGAGGAGGGCGGAACGGCCGGCGAGGAGCGCGGTGAGGTGCGTGTAGTCGGCGACGGTGGCGAGGTCGTTGGGCGTTTGCTCGGAGTCGCCGAGGTCGGAGGGGAATTCGGCGCGCGTGCGGAAGCTGGAGTATCCGGCGACAGGATTCGAGAGGGTGACGCGGGTATCGAGGGCGCTGATGACGATGGTTTGCCAGCCGCCGCCGGAGAGGCCGCTGACGGCGACGCGGGTGGCGTCGGCGTAGGGGAGGGCGAGGAGCGCGTCGAGGGCGCGCGACATCGCGAGGTAGAACGGGGCGAGACCGCTCACGCCGCAGAGGTCGAGCTGGTTCATGCGGTAGTGGGTGAAGCCGTCGGTGCGGAGCTGGCCCTGGGCGAACCACTCGACGTTGAGGGAAGCGATGCCGCGTTTGGCGAGAGCGATGCAGCGGAGTTGTTTGTAGGGGGCGGCCTTGCCGTCTTTGTCGTGACCGTTGACGGCGAGGTGGACGGGAATTTTTCCGGAGACGTGGTCGGGTTGGTAGAGGAGAGCGGGAATCCAGAGGCCGGGAAGAGCTTCGTAGCGGAGCTTGCGGATGGAGTAGCCGGGGCCGCCGGGAATGGGGTCGAGCCACTCGACGCGGGCTTTTGCGTCGCGCCACGAGCGCGCGAGCTCGCCGCGGAAAACAATTTTTTCGAGGACGTCGCGGCGCGTGTGGTTGGCGAAGGTTTGCCAATCGGCGAGGGTCGTGACGGCGGGCATCGCGGGCACGCGGCCTGCGGTGTAGGCGCGGACTTCGGCGAGCGGGAGCGCAGGATCGACGATGGGACGGGCGAGGAGGGCGGCGACGTCGACTGGGGCGGCGGTCTGAGCGGAGGCGAAGACGGCGAGGGTGAGCGCCGCGACAAGCGGCGCGAAAAGGCGGGCAGATTTCATGGGGTAGAACGGGTGGGCTATTCCGGAGGTAGTGAGACGTAGTTGGCCACCTCACATTCCGCACGCCTAGAAATCAATTCGACTCGCCCCAGTCGACTCGGGCATCTTGCGTCCGCCGAGCAACCCCACGCCACTTGGTCTGCCGAGCTCGCGCTCGCTACCCCGATATCGCCGTCATACTTTGCCCGAAATTTTTTCATCCGATGACAACTCACCGTCTCCTTTGGACCGCCGTTTTTCTCTGTGGAATATTTAGTGGCGAGCGTTCGCCAGCCCAGACGACTCCGGCCACAGACGACCGGCTCAAACAGATGCTTAAGCGCTTCCCGGAAGCGGACACGGACAAGAATGGCGTCTTGAGCGAAGCGGAAGCGCGGGCTCATTTGAAAAGAATTCGCGGCGGAAAAAAGGTGGAAAACCCGGGGCCGGTTTCGACCGCAGCAGCGCCGACCGCACCGGAGCCGACCTTCGCCGACGTGCACTATGGGCCGCATGAGCGCAACGTGCTTGATTTCTGGAAGGCAAAGTCGGACCAGCCCACGGCGGTGGTGGTCTTCATTCACGGCGGCGGGTTCACGGCCGGAGACAAATCCAAGGCACGGGGTGACCGGATGCTCCGCGATTGCTTGGAGGCGGGCGTGAGCTATGCCGCGATCAACTACCGTTATCGTAGCAGCGCGCCGATTCAGGACGTGCTACGGGATTGCGCGCGCGCGATCCAGTTCATCCGCAGCCAGGCCAGCGACTGGAATGTGGATCGGACACGCCTGGCGGCCCACGGCGGTTCGGCGGGAGCGGGTGCATCGCTCTGGCTCGCATTTCACGACGATCTGGCCGATCCCGCGAGCAGCGATCCCGTGTTACGCGAATCGTCGCGGCTCGCGGCCGCGGGTGCGACCGCATGTCAGTTTAGCTATGATATCCTCGAGTGGAAAAATTTGTTCGGACCATCGAGTAACAAGTATCAGGAGGTCGATGATCGTCCGGGTTTCTACGGTCTCAAAACCGACGAAGAGCTGCGCGGCCCAGTGGGGCAAAAACTTCGCGCCGACTGCGACATGCGCGGCCTGATTTCCCGGGAT
>CAMBVX010000236.1 GCA_945871085.1 Opitutus sp. GAS368
ATCCGTTGGCGGCCGGTGCTCGTGCCAAATTCAATCTGCTTGAGTTTGATGGCGAGCGGGTGGGCATCGTCCATCTGCGTCAGGAAAGTGTGGGTGCCGACCTTGGTGTCGTAGGCTTTGGCGACGCCGAAGGTGTGGATGCGCTGCACGGGGATTCCGGCGCTCTCGAAAAACTCGGGTGTGTAGGTGTGCGAAGCGGTGACGTTGGGCGAATAGCCGTGACGTTTGTCGAGCCAGTAGGCTTGGCCAAATTCGCCGATGATCGTGTGGCCGGCGTGGAATTCGCGGAGAATCAGCTCGCGCACTTCGCCGATGTTCTTGGCAAGGGCCGTGCCGGCGGCCCAGTAGGTTGCGGTCAAGGCGTCGAGGTTGAGCGTGAAGGGCGCAGCACCGCTGAATTTAGTGAAATCGAATTCGTCCGCGGTGAACACGCCGAGTTCGATCGCCTCGGCATTGGCGCGCGTTTCGGCGACCGTGAGTTTGTGGAAGAAGCTCGCGAAAGTCTCCGGACTGACGCGGTAGACGTGCTGGATGGTGCGCAGAGCGCGGTCGGCCCGCTGGGCGAGTTTGCGGGCGAAGAAATTCGGGCCGGCGAGGAAATCGGAAAACGTGATCTGTTGCTGGCCGACCTCGTCGAGGTAGGCCGGGGTGATGCCGCGGCCGGTGGAGCCGCGCGGTTCTTCGCCGAGGACGTTGACGCGGTAATCTTCGGTCGCGAGATCGAGGAGGCGGTGCGTGAGGTCGGAGACCATCGTGCGCTCGTCGATCAGGAGACGGGAGAGGATCGCGTGGCCCTTGAGTTCGAGGGGTTTCGTCTCCCACCAGATCTTGCGCGGATCGGCGACGACGCCGGCACCGATGCAGAGATGCGCGGCGTCGCGGACGACGACTCCGGCGGGAAGCAGGTTGAGCTTGATACCTCCGGCGGTGTGGCCGGAGTTGGCTCCGCCGTTGACCTTCAGGACGACCGAGACGGCGGCGCGGGTGCCACGGAGTTCGTCGGCAACTTCGGGGATGAGACGGCCTTTGCCTTCGTCACCGAGGGAGATGCCGACGTCGGCGATCAGTTGGCTGGAAAAGGGGATGAGTGACATGAGTTGCGTGAGGCGAGTGCAACCGAGTCGGACCGGAGGGTGGAACGTCCCCTGTTGCCGAAAAGGTGAAACGCGGTGAGACGAGGGAGGGCAAACAAAAATCGGGGGCATGACGCGGTCGGTGGGAAGTGGGCCTGGGCCGGTCGGAGCATGGGCTTCTGTCGGAACTCGATCCGGAGGCGGTGCCGAAAGAGGGGAATTGGAAGCTCGACGGCGGGGCGCGCAGTTCGGCAGAGTCGCGTCCTACGCTCCATGAAATACCTCCTGTTTTGTTTCCTCGCTCTGGCCGCGATTGCGCGGGCCGCCACCACGCAGAAGACGCCGAACATCGTCTTTATTTTTTCCGACGATCACGCGTATCAGGCGATCAGCGCCTACGGTGATGCCCGCAAGCTGCTCGATACGCCGAACATTGATCGCATTGCGAAACAGGGCGTGCGCTTCGACCGTTGCCTGGTGACCAACTCGATCTGCGGCCCGGCGCGTGCGACGATTCTCACGGGAAAATATAGTCACCTGAACGGCTTCCCGAATAACTCCAACTCGACGTTCGACGGTGCGCAACAGACGTTCCCGAAGCTCCTGCAAAAGGCCGGCTACCAGACCGCGATCATCGGCAAGTGGCACCTTGGTTCCGATCCGACGGGCTTTGATTTCTGGCAGATTCTCCCGGGCCAGGGCGTTTACTATAATCCGCCGATGATCAAAATGGGGGAGCGGGTGGCGATGCCCGGCTATGTGACCGATATCATCGGTGACGTGTCGCTGGAGTGGTTGAAGAACCGCGACAAAACGAAGCCGTTTATGCTGATGTGCCAGCACAAGGCCCCGCATCGCGAGTGGGCGCCGCCGCTGCGCCACCTCGGTTTCGACCAAGATCGCGTTTACGCCGAGCCCGCGACGTTGTTCGACGATTATTCCGGGCGCGGTGTCGCGGTGCGCGATCAGGACATGACCATCGCGAAAACTTTTACCGATCGCGACGCCAAGCTGGCGTTGCCGGCGGGGATTTCGCCCGAGCAACAAAAGGTGTGGGATGCGTATTACGGGCCGCGCAATGCGAAGTTCCGCGCCGCGAATCTCGCAGGCAAGGACCTCGTGAGCTGGCGCTACCAGCGCTATATGCACGACTACCTGGCGACGGTGAAAGCGGTCGATGAAAACGTCGGCCGCGTGCTCGACTACCTCGACAAAGAAGGCCTCGCCGAAAACACGGTCGTGGTCTACGCGAGCGACCAAGGGTTTTATCTGGGTGAGCACGGTTGGTTCGACAAGCGCTGGATCTTTGAGGAGTCCGTCCGCACGCCGCTCATCGTGCGCTGGCCCGGTGTGACCAAGCCCGGCACGGCGACCAGGGCGCTCGTCTCGAACCTTGATTTTGGCGAGACGTTTCTCGACGTGGCCGGCGTTCCGGTCCCGGCCGACATGCAGGGCCGTAGTTTGCAGCCGCTGTTGCGCGGAGAGAAGCCAGCCAACTGGCGCGCGGCTTTCTATTACCAGTATTTCGAGTATCCGTCGCCCCACCGGGTGCGTCCGCACTACGGCGTGATCACCGACCGCTACAAACTCGTGCACTACGAGGGCATGGGTGAAGCGTATTGGGAACTCTTCGACCGCGAAAAAGACCCGAATGAAATGAAGAGCGTCTACGGCGAGGCCGCGTATGCCGCTACGATCACCGAGCTGAAAAAGGAACTCACGCGTCTGCGCCAAGAGCTGAAAGTTCCGGCCGAAATTCCGGCGCGGTTCTACGGCAATCAGGGCGCAGGCGGTGAAGGCGGAAAGAAGAAGAAACAGGCGAAACAGGGGGATCTCTGACCATGATCACGAAACCCGGCCGTCTAGCGGTGCGGCTGCTGGCGGCTGGGTTGCTCACGTTGTCCGGCCAAGCCGCGGCCGCCAAACCCAATGTCCTCTTCATCGCCGTCGACGACATGAACAACGACCTCGGCTGCTACGGCACGCCGCTCGTGAAGTCGCCGAATCTCGACAAACTGGCGGCGCGCGGCGTGCGCTTCGACCGCGCCTATTGTCAGTTTCCGCTATGTAGTCCGAGTCGTTCGTCGATCATGACCGGACTGCGGCCCGATACCACCAAGGTGTTCAACCTCCAGTATCACTTTCGCCGAGGGTTGCCGGACGTCGTGACGCTCCCGCAACTCTTCCGCCAGAACGGCTACTATGCCGCGCGCGTCGGGAAAATTTTTCACTACGGCAATCCCGGTGACATCGGCACAAGCGGCCTCGACGACGCGCCTTCATGGCAGGAAGTCGTTAATCCGGCGGGCGTCGACAAGACCGCGCTCGAACCGGACATTACAAATTTCACGCCGCAGCGCGGACTCGGTTCGGCGATGTCGTTCTTGAGCGATGCGAAGGGGCGCGATGAAGACCATACTGATGGCAAGGTCGCGACCGAAGCGATTCGCCTCCTTGAGCAGCACAAGGGCGAGCCCTTCTTTCTCGCGGTGGGTTTCTACCGACCGCACACGCCCTACGTCGCGCCGAAGAAATATTTTGACCTCTATCCGCTGGAGAAAATCGACATCCCGACGCTGCCGGCCGGCTATGAGAAGACCGTGCCCACGGGGGCCTTGTCCGCGACGAAACCGTGGCCGAACTTCGGCACGACGGTGGAGCAGGCTCGCTTGACCAAGCAGGCGTATTACGCGGCGATTTCGTTCGTCGATGCACAGATCGGCCGAGTCGTCGACGCGCTGGACCGGCTCGGGCTGCGGGAGAACACGATCATCGTTTTCTGGAGCGACCACGGCTACTCGCTCGGCACGCACGGGCTCTGGATGAAGCAGAACTTGTTCGAGGACGCCGCCCGCGTGCCGATGATTTTCGCGGGTCCGGGGATCAAAGCCGGCACGCCGTCACTGCGGATCGTGGAGTTTGTGGATGTGTATCCGACGCTCGCCGACCTCGCGGGGTTGAAGGCGCCGGCGAATCTCGCCGGAGCGAGCCTGCGGCCGCTGCTCGTGAAACCCGATGCGGCCTGGAATCGTCCGGCGTTCACGCAAGTGGAGCGGGGCGGTTTCCCCGGGCGCAGCGTGCGCACGCCGCGCTGGCGTTACACGGAGTGGGACGAGGGCAAACAGGGCGCGGAGCTCTACGACCACGACGCGGACCCGAAGGAAATGAAGAATCTCGCGGCCGATGCGAAGCACGTGGCGGTCATCGCCGAACACCAGTTGCTCGTCGCGAAAAACTGGCCGGAGCGTGTGGTCGGCGGTCAGGCCGAAGCCGGCGCGAAGAAAAAACGGGCGAAGGCCAAGTAGGCGCGTGCCTGCGGCGAATGCGCGTTCGAAGCGGTGCGTCACAATAAGGTTTCTGCCGATGCCCGGTCACATCACGCCGCCGTTGCTCACTCGTCGTGAGCTGCTGAAGTCCCTGGCAACGATCGGGGTCGTTGGCGGATGGGCGGGCCGACTCGGGGCGCAGTCGTCGGCGAGTGCGAGCGCGGTGATCGATTACCTTGCGTCCCATGCGCGGGTCGACGGTGGCTACGCGTTTTCGGATCAGCAGCGCTCGCATCTCACGCCGACCTACGCGGTGATCGGGGCGTATCGGTTGCTGGGGCAGACGCCGCCGAACTCAGCGGCACTCGTGGACTACGTGCGCACGCACCATCCGCGGGAGCTTAAGAAATTGGAGCAGGAGCGGCGCATCTTTGAGTTTCAACAAGTGCAGGCGCTCGTGTGGCTCGGCGATCCGGCGGCGGAATTTCGCGAGCGGTTGAAAACGTGGACGGCACCCTTGCCGTATTTGAAACAATACGAACAGCACGGCTATCCGGTCTTCCAGTCGGAGCTCGGGCTCGTGCAGTGCCGGGCGTTGCTGGGCATGGACATTGAGCCGTTGAAGCCGGCGTTTTCGGATTACGTGACGGCGCGACGGCGAGCGAACGGGAGCTTTAACAATACTCCGACGGCCGACGGTGGGGACGGGCATGTGATGAACACGCTCTGGGGCCTGCAGGCGGCGCGGGTGCTCGGGCTGTCCGAGGAAAAGAAAGCGGAGACGATCGCGTGGTTGCGCGCGTGTCAGTTGCCGAGCGGCGGGTTTACGTATCAGCCGAGTCCGGCGTTTGGGGGCGTGGACGATGTGGCCTACACGCGGGCGGCGTTGCAGGCGCTCGTGTTGCTCGGGGGCGAAGTGGCGAATCGCGCGGCCTGTCTCGCGTGGTTGCAGTCGCTCGCGAACGCGGATGGCGGGTTTGCCGATCGGCCCGGCTGGTTGAGCAATCCGCTCGCGACCTATTACGCGCTCGATGCGTTGGCCGCGCTGGGTGAGGTGAAGACCGTGGCGACGATGCGTCGGCGCGCGGCAACGGCGAAGCTCGTGTTGCCAGGAAATCTGAAGGTGTGGTCGATCCAGATCGAATCACACGGCACGGGGAGCCCGGCCGAGGCGGTGGCGCTGGCGGCGGCGTTGCGCATCGATCTGTGGGGCGCGAAAAACGCGAAGTCCGAATGGATGGCGCGGGTGCGGGAGATCGCAGCGGAGCAAAAAGTGCCGGTGCAGTTTTTCCGGGCCAACGAAGAATACGGCACGTGGACGGAGGTGCCCGGGCTCGGCACTTACAGCCACATGAGCGATTTGATCGCGCCCGCCCACACCGACATCGGGCCGCCGCTCGGCACGCGCGGCGAGGTCTCGCCGCCGGTGTCGTGGCCGGAATTTCGACGGCGGCGGATCGAACCGCTGGAGCGCGGGCAGGGAAAAATGGTGTGGCAGTTTGGTGAGAACGAGGAACTCGTGCGCGCGCTGCTCGACGATTCGGTCGAGCGCGGTGGGTTTGCGGCGATCAGCACGTTTCACTTTGGCAATCCCGATTTCCTGAACTCGGAGCCGTTTTTGCAGCGGTGGCGCGGGCAGCTTCCGTATATCGGATTACAGGATGCGCACGGGACGGAGCCGTGGTGGTTTGCGGATCAGACGACGGGCTATCGCACACTCTTCCTCGCGACGGAGCCGACGTGGGACGGTTGGCTGCAGGCGTTGAAGCAAAACTGGGTGGTGGCCGTGCGGCACGATGAGGTGAGTCGTGGCGAGACGTGGATGCACAGCGGGTCGGACGAGGTGCGGGACTTCGTGCAAGCGCGCGAGCGCGAGTGGCGGTGGTGGGACAACGCGGGGACCGCGGCGCGGCGGCCGTTGGTGTCGCTCGTGGTGCTGCGGCCGGAGGATGAATTTGAGGTGGCGCGTCCCGCGAAGGGGATCGCGTTGCGCGTGCGCTGTGCGTGGAAAAATACGCCGCAGGGCATGCCGCAGACGCCGCTCGCGGAGTTCGTGAAGTTGATGGTGGGTGGCGCTGAGGTGGGGCCGACTTTGGTGGAGCGGAAACGCCCGAACGGGAACGGGCTCGCGGATCGGTATCACCTTTATGCGCTGTCTGATGGTGGTGGCGGTGCGGTGGGAGCGCGGACGGCGACGGTGGTCGCGCGGGAGATCGCGACTCAGCGCGAGGTGACGCAGACGGTGCGGTTTTGAGGTGGGCTGGCTCCGATTGGGGGGCGTGGGTTTTCCGAAGGGCGCATCGGAAATAGTGACAGTTTTTTTGTGGATGGTCTTGCGGGTGCACAATCGCCGGAGGGCTCTGGGGAGGAGGGCAAGGGAATGGGTGGCAGAGGAATAAATTTCTTGGGGGTTTCATTCCTTGGCCCATAATTCACAACGACCACGAAATTTACCAAGGTGGGAACGATCGTCGGCCGGGAAAATTTGAGCGCCGATTGATTTTATTCCGCCATCGCAGGCGGGAAACCTGCCCCACAATTAATCACCCACCGTTAGACACGGCAAATCCAGTGACGGCCCGGCGGCAAGCGCCGGCGCTACAGTTGCTCGATGAAGGTCAGGAGGTCGGCCATGTCTTGCACGGACAGGCCGGTTTCGAGGCCTTCGGGCATGAGGCTTTTTCCGGTGGAACTGCTGCCGCGGATGTTGGCACGGGCGAGCGTGACTTCGGCGCCGCCCATGATTTTGAGCGAGAGGCCGGTAGCGTCGTCGCGGGCGATCATGCCGGTGTAAGCGTGACCGTCTTTCGTCGTGACATCGTAGGCGATGTAGTGGGGCGCGACCTCTTTGTGGGGTTCGAGAATTGCGGTGAGCAGGCCGTCGCGGCCACGCGTTTTCACGGTGATGAGATCGGGGCCGACGACGATGCCTGCCACGCTGCCGGCGCGGTGGCAGACGATGCAGCGTGTTTGAAACTGGATACGGCCGCGAGTGGCGTCACCGGTGGCGGTGACGGCGGGTTGAAACGTGATCGTGACCTCGGCGCGTGACGGCGGAATCACGGAGGCGAGGGCGCTCTTCGCGAGCGCGACGACGGCGGGGCTTTTGTGGTGGGTGAGGCTTTGGACCTGCGTGGCGGGCAATTCCGTGGGCTTGATCGTGCCGGCGGTGATGGCGTGGAGGAGCGCGGTGGCGCGGTCCTCGCGGGCGACGAGCGTGGCGAGGGCGGTTTCCTTGGCGGCGGAGGTGTAGTGCGGCCAGGCGCGGATGAGCGCGGCGGTGATTTCGGCGGTTGTGTGCTGGGCGAGCGACTTGATCGCGGCGGACTGGATCGTTGCGGGTTGGCCGGGAGCGAGGCAGGACATGAGCGACTCGCGCGACTGGGCGTAGGTGGCAACAGCGAGGAGTTCGATGGCTGCGAGGCGGGCGGCGGGAGTGGCGGTGGGATCTGCGGTCGTGGTGGCGGCGCGCGTGAAAACGGCGGTGAGTTTTTGGGTGGTGTCGGCTTTGGCGATGGTGGTGCCGGCGCGACGAAGGCCTTCGCCGAGGGCGCGGAGCCAGAGTGCGCTCGTGCCGGGTTGGGCGACAAAATCGATGAGCGCGGCGCGGTCAGCGGCGGACGCGGAGGCGGCGCGGATTTCGATAAGTTTTGCGACAAACGGTGCGGCTTTTTTTGCCGTGGCGAGGTCGCGGGTCATTGCGGGGAAGAGTGTGGCGTTGACGACAGCAGGTGGTGCGCTGAGGAGCGCGGCGGAAATCCACGGATGGGAGAAATCGCGGGCGGCGAGTTGGGCGTAGGCGGTGGCGAGGCCCGGCGAGGACTGCGCGGTGAAGGCGAGTTGGAAGCGCACGCGGTCGTCGGGGTCGTTGGCGAGGGCGGAGAGTTTGGCGGTGAGGGCAAGGGAGAGCGGACCGCGCGTGATGAGTTTTTCGGCGTAGACGATCGCGTGCTCACGGAGACGGGCGTCGGGGGCGGCGAGGGTGGGGAGAACGGACTCTTCCGCCAGCGCGCCGAGGCCGTCGAGGACGCCGAGTGCGTGGTGTTTCGCGAGGGGTGATTGCGGATCGCGGAGGAGTCGGGCGAGGAGGGGAACGGCGGACTTGTCCTGGCGTTCGTAGAGGAGGCGTGAGGCGGTGTCGCGGTGCCAGCCGTTGGGGTGGGCGAGGGTGGCGACGAGTTCGGCGGTGGTGGCGGTGCCGAGCGAAACGCGGCCGCGACGTTGCCACGCGGAGCCGGTGGGGACGAGGCGGTAGATGCGACCGCGGTCGTGGCCGCTGTTGAGGTCAAGGTGTTGCTTGATCTCTTCGGGGAGGCTCCACGGGTGCTCGATGACTTCGCGATACATGTCGCAAATGTGGAGCGTGCCGTCGGGGGCGTTGGCGAAATTCACGACGCGGACCCAGGTGTCGGTGCTGGCGGCAAACTCGTAGTTTTGTTCGTCGGCCGGGCGGCGGCCGATGAGGCTCACGCCGTCAGGAGAGATTTTTTTTCGATGGACGAGCTGCCCGCCGGCATCGCCGGTGAACGTGTTGTTCACGAAGTCATCGCCATAGGCATCGCCGCGGAACACGGTGGTGCCGGTGGCGCCGGTGAAATAGCCGCTGACGCGCCCGCCGCCCTCGACGGCGCCCTTGACGACGCCACCGATGCGCCAGCGCGTGCGCACGATCCGCCAGGGTTCGTCCGGGCTGATCCGATACACCTCGGCGGCGCCACCGTCGGCGGCAATGCTCTGGCGGGTGGGCGGCAGAGTGAAAAAAGGATTTCGGGCGGCATAGCGGTCGTCGTAGACGAAGAACTGGAGGTGGTCGGAATTCGAGCAGGCGAATTTGCGACCGTAGTTGTCGAAGCTCATCCCGAATTGGGCGCCGCCGGCTTCGAACCCGAATTCGTAGGTGCGCGGGTCGAACCAAAAATCGCGTGAGGCGATTTCTTCCGCGGGCTGGGCGGGGCGTTTCGGGCTGGAGATTTTACCGCGATTGCCGGGGCCGCCTTGGACGTGAATGCGGTTGTCCTGACCCCACACCAAGCTGTTGAGCATGCCTTGGACGTTGAGGGCTTTCAGCCCGGTGCCGAAGCCGGCGAACGCGATCTCACGCACGTCGGCGCGGCCGTCGCCGTTGGTGTCCACGAAACGCCAGATGTTGGGCGAGGCGGCGACGAAGAGAGCGCCGTTGGCCCAAATGAGGCCGGTGGGGAGAGGGAGGTCGTCGGCGAAGATGGTGCTGGTTTCGTAGAAGCCGTCGCCGTCTTTGTCCTCGAGCAGCGAGATGCGGCCGAGGTGGGGCGTGCGGTCGCGTTCTTCAGAGTAGTCGATCATTTCGCAGACGAACATGCGTCCATTTTCGTCGAAGGAGATGGCGATGGGATCGCGGACCTGGGGTTCGTGGGTGACGAACTCGACCTTGAAACCGGGCTTCACCTTCCACGTGGCGAGGGCGTCTTGAGGCGCGACGGCGGGGTAGCGCGGGAGTTCTTTGGCGGGATCGAAGGCCGTGCTGGCGCGGGTGTTGGCGGCGGGCGCGGTGGCGTTCGGGTTGCGCGTCGTGAGGCCGTCAGGAGCGGCGAGAGCGTGCGCGGTGAAGGCGGACGAGAAAGTGACGAGGGAGGCGAAGAAAAATAGTTTCATCGAGGCGGTGCGGTGACGGTGGGTAACAGCGTGGCCGTGAAGCTGGAGGTAAGTGACAAGTGACTTCAACCGCGTTTTGAGGTCGGCGACGGAGGCGTGGTTTATGGCCGCCGACTCAGATCGGTGGACGCAGCCGAGGAGACCGCCCCGTTTGCCCGGAACGCCTCGCTGGTTTTCTCGAAGTAACGAACATGAAACGGATGGTGAGATGATCGTGCGGAGATATTGAATGGCGGGAATCCGGCGGCGATGCCGTCGCGGGGACGAGGGCGGGGACGAGGATGGGCGAAAAGTGGAGACGAGAAACCTCGGCGTTTGTTCGAAAGTATCCAAATTTTGAGGCGCAGCCTTGCGCTCGCGGCGAGGATTCTTCCCGTAGGGCCATGACCACTCGCCGCTCCCCCTGGCTTTATTGTTCTGTCGTCGGGCTTTTCTGGTTGGCCGGATGCAGCAAGTCAGAACCCAAGGCCGGTTCGAGTGCTTCGGCGGTCAGCACCGGGCCGCGCACGGTGCTGAACTTTGGCAACGGCACCGAACCGCAGGATCTCGACCCGCAGATTGTCACGGGAGTGCCGGAGAACAAGATCGTCAACGCGCTCTTTGAAGGACTCGTGGCCGAGGGACCTACCGGTTCCGACACGGTAGGTGGTGTGGCCGAGCGGTGGGAGATTTCGGAGGACGGGCGGGTCTATACGTTTTTTCTGCGCACGACGGCCAAGTGGTCCAACGGCGATCC
>CAMBVX010000237.1 GCA_945871085.1 Opitutus sp. GAS368
ACGCTGATGGCGCGGAGGGGAAGCAGGACCGTAACGGGGGCGGTGTAGCGGTTGATTTTTTCGGCGAGGATCCGGCCGAGTTGTGCGCACTCATCGGGCGTGGTGCGCATCAGGGTGACCTGCGGGTTGTGTTGGTAGAAGAGGCGGCCGGCGAATTTGGCAGGGACGGAGGCGGGTTCGCCGAAGTTGACCATGTCGAGGCAACCGGGGGCGATGATCGCGGGGATCTTGGCCTTGGCGGTGGCGTCGAGGCGCTCGGGGCCGGCGGTCAGGACGCCGCCGACGAGTTCGTCGGCCCACTCGGTGGTCGTGATATCGAGGACGCCAGAGACGAGGCCACTGGCGATGAGCGCTTCCATGGCGCGGCCGCCGTTGCCGGTGGCGGCGAAGACGAGGACCTCGTAGCCGGCGGCTTCGAGGATTTTTTTGGCTTCGGTCACGCACGCGGTGGTGTTGCCGAACATGCTGGCGACAATGAGGGGTTTGTCGGGCGCGGGTTGGGACGAGGACGCGAGTCGGGCGGTGACCATGCCGGCGATGGCGCCGGCGGCGTTGGTGAAGATGGCGCGGGAGACGCGGTTGAGGCCGGAGACGTCGACGATGGCGGGCATCATCGTGATGTCGGTGGTGCCGACGTAGGGCGCGACCTGGCCGCTGGCCAGTGTCGACACCATGAGTTTCGGGAAACCGATCGGGAGCGCGCGCATCGCGGCGGTGGCGATCGCGGTGCCGCCGCCGCCGCCGAGGGAAATGATGCCATCGATGCGGCCGGCGGCGTGCAGCGCGGTGACGCACGCGGCGGCGGCGCGGGCCATGAGCGTGACGCATTCGCCGCGGTCGCGGCGGGCGAGGATGGCCGAACACTCTTCACCCAAACTGGCGAGGACTTCGGTGCGGGTGATGTCGGGGGTGGTCGTGGGGCTGTCGAGGCTGCCGACGTCGATCAGGAGCGGGGTGTGGCCGGCGCGGCGAAGAGCGTCTGCGATGAAGGTGTGTTCGGGGCCTTTGCTGTCGAGGGTGCCGAGGACGGCGATGGTGGCGGTAGACATAAGACTAAGAATTTTGAACCACAGAGACACAGAGGCACCGAGAAAGGCCTCGGATGGTCGGTGTTTTCTTTGTGCCTCTGTGTCTCTGTGGTGAGCTCCGGTCAGAACGAGGGCGGGTCGAGCGATGGGCGTTGCGCTAAACGCGCTGGAGGATTGGGCAGATGGATTGCTTCGTCGCTGCGCTTCTCGCAATGACGAGGCTACTTTCCGGAGGCCCATTTCACGGCGTTCGTGAGGAGGGTTTTGAAGGGGGCGAGGTCGTGGACGCGGCCGTCGTGGCCGATGGTCAGGCCGACGATGCGGGCCGTGGGGTGTTTCGTGGTCCAGACGACGGGGTGCGGTTTCTTGAATTTGAGTGACGGCGAAGTTTCGGCGAGGACGTCGATGGGGGAGGTGCCGGGGGGGATTTTTTCGGGCTCGGCGTTGATGTAGTAGAGTTCGTCTTCGACTTCGAAAGTGGCGGGCACGCCTTTGAGGATCGGGTGGGCGGGTTGCAGGGCGTTGACGGAATATTTGGCGATCTTGTCGTGGCCGCGGGCACCGCCGCCGACGATCTGGGCGTTGAGCTCGGGCCAATCGGCGAAGCCAAACCAGGTGCCGGGGTGATGCATCACGATGCCTTTGCCGGCGGCGGCGAAGGCCATGAGCGCCTTGCGGTAGGCGGGGGTGTCGAAGAATTTTCGATTCACGCTGATGACGGCGACGTCGGCGCCGGCGAGTTCGGCGGCGGCTTGGTCGCGGTCTTCGGTGTAGTTCACCGTATAGCCGGCGGCGCGGAGGATGGCGCTGTCGGCTTTGCCGAAGAATTCGCCGAACTTGTGGGAGCTACCGCCGCCGATAATGAGGACGCGGGTCTTGCCGGGCTCCCAGATGACGGGCGTGGTTTCGGGGAGCATGGCATCGCCGCGACCGCCGGCTTTCGGAGTGAGGTCGGCCGGGGCGGCGGTGGTAACGGAGGGCGTGGCGGGTTTCGAGTTGGCGGCGAGGTAGGCGATGATGTCGCGGAGGCCGGTGGCGCCGAGACCGTCGAAGCCATCGGGCATGAGGGAGCGGCGGGTGTTTTCGCGGGTGGTGATGTCGGCGGTTTTGACTTCGGTGTCGCCGCCTTGGTTGCGGACGACAAGAGCGGCGGTGGTTTCGGAAACGATCACGCCGGAGAAGGTCTCACCTTTTTTCGTGGTGATGTTCCACTGCCAGAAATTGGGCTCCACCTGGCGATTGGGGTCGACGATCGAGGTGAGCAATTCGGCGGCGGTGCGCGCGCCGATGCCGGCGAGAGGCGGACCGACATCGCGGAAGCCGACGTCGCCGAGTTTGTGGCAGATGGCGCAGGCGGCGGCGTAGAGGGTGCGGCCGTTGGCGAGGTCGCCGGGCTTTTGGATTTCGGGCAGGAGCTGGGCGATGAGATCGTCCTTGGCTTTCGTTGAGGTGTTGGTGGCGCCGAGGACGACGAGGGCTTCGCGGGCGACTTTGGTGGTGGGGTGTTGGCGGAGGCGGGCGATGTTGGCGGGCCCGAGGGCGGAGGGGCTGACGCGGTTGGCGGCGATCGCGGCGACGAGGGCGAGGGCGGATTCCTGGCGCTTCAGGATTTGCTCGAAGATGGGATCGGACTTCGTCTGGACGAAGGCGTTGATGAGCACATCGACGGCTTCGCGACCGGCGAGTTCGCCGACGGTGGCGATGAGGGGAGCGGCGACGGCGGCGGGAGTGGCGGGGTCGCTGAGGAGGGTGGCAATTTTGGCGAGGGCGGCGGAGCGGTGAGCCGGGAGAGCGACGAGGGCGGTGGCGATGTCGGCGCGTGTGGTGGCGGGGGTCGAAGGAGCAGCGAGGTCGGCCAGGACGCGACGGGCGGCGGTTGATACGGCTTCGGTGAGTGTGCCGGTGGTGTCCCATTTCGCGGCGACACCGAGGGCGGCGGCGGTGGTGTCGGGTGCGGCGAGGAGGGTTTTGAGCGCGGCGGCGAGGGTCGGCTCGCTGGCGCTCGCCGCTACGGAGGACGCGGCGAGTCCGCGGAGCAGAGCGGCGGCAAGGGGAGTGGGGGAGGCCGCGGCCGCGGTCATGAGCCGGGCGACGTCGGCCGAGGCGACGGAGGACGCGACGGCGGAGACGAAGGGGGCGAACTTGGCGGTGTCTTTCGTGGCGAGTGCAGCGGTCAGGAAATCAGCGGCGTGTTCGCTGGCCGCGGCGATGAGGGCGGATTTCGTCCAATCATCGGTGGCGGCGGCGAAGTCGGCGAGGACGGCGGTGCGTTGGGCGGGCGTGGTCGCGGAGAGGGCGGCTTCGTAGCGGGCGAGGGCGGAGCTGCCCATCTTGGGTGAGAGCGCGGTGAGCTGCGGGGAGCCGGCGTGACTTTCCTGCGCGAGACGGAGCGCGAGTTTTTTCACGTGGGCGTTGGGGCTCGTCTGGATGGCGGCGACGAGGCCGGGGAGGTTTTTGCGGTCGAGGGCAACGGCGGGGAGGACCTTCGCCTCCTTGTGCTGCACTTTCCAGATACGGGAGAAGTAATGGTCGCGGTCGGGGCGGACGGCGGCGTTGGTCTGGCTGTGGACGGGGCCGCGGGTGTCGTTGTGGATGACAGCTTGGTTGTAGAAATCGACGACGTAGAGGGCGCCATCGGGGCCGACGCGGTTTTCGATAGGGCGGAACCAGAGATCGGTGCTGCGCATGAACTCGGTTTCTTCGCGGCCTTTTTCTTTCTCGATGGAGTAGCTGACGCCGTCGCGGCGGACGAATTGGTGGTGGACGATGTTGAGCGTGGGCTCGGTGGTGAAGTAGCTGTAGTTCCACTGGGCGGGCCAGGCGCCGCCTTCGTAGATCGCGCAACCGGCGGCGGCGGTGAAGCGGCCGACTTGGTCGATCTGCACGTAGGCTTGCTCGGGCCACTCCATGGCGGGGAAGGAGCGCTGGTTGGTGATCATGCCTTTCCATGAGGTGGTGCCGGGGAGTTTCCCCTTCGCGAGGATGCTCTCGGGGAGCACGGAGTGGAAAAACACGGTGCCGCTGGTGGGCTGCGTCCAGAAGACTTGGCCATCCCACGTGATGTCGAGGCCCCAGGTATTGCCGTTCTTGCTGGAGTATTGCTCGAAGGCGGAGCCGTCGGGCTTGAAGCGGACGACGCCGGAGCCGTCAGGGCCAAATTTCTTGGTGCCGTCGCCGGAGGTCACATCGCCGCGCGAGTAGCCGTGCGTGGCGTAGATCCAGCCGTCGTGGCCCCAGCGGAGATTGTTAATGACGGCGTGGGTGTCGTTGATGCCGAGACCGGTGTAGAGCTTGGTGCGTTTGTCGCAGACGCCGTCGCCGTTGGTGTCTTCGAGGTACCAGATGTCGGGCGAGGTGGCGGCGATGACACCGTTGCGGTGTAGGACGAAACTGGTGACGAGCTCGAGTTTGTCGGCGAAGACCTGCTTCTTGTCCATGAGACCGTCGCCGTTGGTGTCGGTGAGGATGGAGATGGAATCTTCGGGGTCGCGGTCGGCGACGAAGGGTTTGTGGGAGCCGGAGTCTTTCCAGCGGGGGAGGGCGGAGTTGGCGGGGGTGTTGGGTTTGCGGCGGCCGTTGGGATACTCGGGCGTCTCGCAGACCCAGAGGCGACCTTTTTCATCCCAGTCGATATTCATCACTTTGTTGATGAGCGGCTCGGAGGCGACGAGGGAAAGGTTGAACGCGGGGTGGACCTGGATTTTGGCGGCGGCTTTCGCGGGCGCGGTGGGGCCGCCCTCGGGGTAGCGGAGGGCGTCGCCGAGTTCGTCGGCGCGGCAGAGTTCGTCGGCGTTTTTGCGGTGGCCGGCCCAAGCGATGCCGCGGAGGAGAATGGCGCGGTAGTTGGGGCGGTCGAAATTGACGTAGAGGTGGCCGGGGATGGAGACGAAGGCGCGGTAGGGAGTCGGCTTGCTGGGGCTCGTGGTCGGGTTGCTGGCGCTCGCCGCTACGGGGAGAGTCAGGGTGCGCTCGTAGGTCCACATCTGGGGTTGGATGTCGTAGATGTTGACGGCTTTGTTTTTCGCGACGGCCTCGGCGGCGCGGGCCTGGGCTTCGCGGTTGCCGCGGCCGCCGGTGTCGATGGCTTTCGGCGTGTAGGCGGTGGCGAGGACGTGGGCGTCGGGGAGGAGATCCATGTCGTAGTAAATCTCGTCGTTCATCTGCCAGTTGGAGGCGTGGCGGGTGATGGGATGCTCGCGGTCGACGAAGTAGAGGTGCATCGGGGCTTCGAGCCACTTGGTGGTGCCCTGGCGCCACGAGCCGCCGACGATGGATTTATACCAATCGGTGTCTTTTGAAACAGCGGCGGCGTGGACGATGACGATGCCACCGCCGCGGGCGAGATAGGCCTCGAGGTTCGTGCGGTCGGCGCCGGTGATGTTGCCGCCCTCCTGGGCGTGGATCACGAGGACGTCGGTGGCGGCGAGTTGGGCGGCGGTGGGAAAGGTGTTGCCGCCCGAGGCGACGGCGCCGCGGGAATTGAGGAGCGGGACCCAATCGGCGAGGAAGCGCGGGTGGTCGTGGGCGCCGGGGCCGTGGGATTTCGGGCCGGAGCGGAGGTAGACGCGGAGGGGCTCGGCCGCGGCGAGCGCGGAGGTGAGGGCGACGGCGAGGAGGGTAACGAGGGTGAGGATGCGTTTCATGTCGGGGAGGGGGCGAGGGACGAAGGGACCAGAGGGTTTAACCGCTAATCTCCGCTGATTTCTCGGGCTCGGAAGATTCGCCTAATCGGCGAATCGAGGCGGCGTGGCCGGAGAGCATTTCTGAGATTAGCGCGGATTAGCGAAAATTAGCGGTTCAAAGGATTGGGGTTTGAATTCGGAGAAAGTCAGAGGCGGGTGCGGCAGGCGGTGAGATTGTCGCGGAGGCTGGCCCAGGGTTCTTGGGTGGAAACGTCGAAGGGGTCGGGGACGATGGCGAGTTCGTCGGGGAGTTTGGCGGGGGACAGCAGCGCGAGGAAGACGAGCGGCTCGGCGTGGGGGTTGTAGGTGGCGTGCACCGTGCCCGCCGGAATGTGCGCCATCTCACCGGCACTGAGGATACGATACTCGTTGCCGACCCATTGCTCGGCGCGGCCGTAGATCACGTAGATGATTTCTTCGCGGTGCGGATGGTAGTGAAACGGATGGCAGTGCAGCGGGTCCATGTTCGCACGCACGAGGAGGAGTTTCTCGGCGGCGACAATGTCGGGGCGGCAGAGCCATTCGTTGTTGGTCCAGGCGTTGGGCTCGCGGAGGGCGTCGGCGATTTGGACGAAGCGGCGGGTTTGGGGATTCATAGGGCCGGATTAACCACAGAGACACAGAGGCACGGAGAAGACCGGGCGGTTCGGGGATTTCTTTGTGCCTCTGGGTCTCTGTGGTGAAACAGGATGGGGAGAGATTATTTTTTCGCGGGCACTTTCAGGGCTTTGAATTTGCGGGTGAGGTTGGTGAGCGATTCTTCGACGCCCATGCGTTCGAGGCTGCTGGCACCGACGAAGCCGTCGCAGGTGGTGGCGGAGATTACACGGTGGGCATCTTCGGGGGTGTTGATGGGGCCGCCGTGGCAGAGGAAGAAGATGTCCTTCCTAATGGTGGAGGCCGCGTCGATGATGTCTTGGGTGACCTTGATCGTGTGGTCCCAGCTCACGAGGGCGTTCTTCACGCCGATGCTGCCGCCGACAGTGGTGCCGACGTGGGCGATGATGGCGTCGGCGCCGGCTTTGGCCATCTCGATGGCTTCCTCCGGGCTGCCGACATAAACGACAGAGAAGAGGTCCATGCGGCGGGCGAGGGCGATCATCTCGTATTCCTTTTTCACGGACATGCCGGTTTCCTCGAGGACGCCGCGGAAGTGGCCGTCGACGATGGTGTGGGTGGGGAAATTGTTCACGCCGGAGAAGCCCATTTCTTTGACCTGGCCGAGCCAGTGCCACATGCGGCGGCGCGGGTCGGTGGCGTGGACACCGCAGATGACGGGGACTTCTTCGACCACGGGGAGCACTTCGTATTCGCCGATCTCCATGGCGATGGCGTTCGCGTCGCCGTAGGCCATCATGCCGGCGGTGGAGCCGTGGCCCATCATGCGGAAGCGGCCGCTGTTGTAGATGATGATGAGATCGGCGCCGCCTTTCTCGATGAACTTGGCGCTGATGCCGGTGCCGGCACCGGCGGCGATGATCGCGTCACCCTTGGCGAGGGTGGCGCTGAGGCGGGCGCGCACTTCCTCGCGCGTGTAGGGGTTTCCTTTTCCGGTCCAAGGGTTGGGCATAGTGGGGGGGCGTGAGGATGAAAGTGAAAGTGAAAGTGAAAGTGAAAGTGAAAGTGAAAGGACCAAGGACGAATGACCGAGGACCAAGGGGGGCGAATGACCAATGACCAATGACTAATGTCTAATGACTAAGGTGGAAGGGTGGAGTTCACACATTGGGGTGATGAATTTCCACATGGCGTGAACGGAGCGTCGGAAATTTTTAACCGCGGATTACGCGGATGGCGCGGATAAAACCCGGGGCTGTGAAATGAGATTGGGGTTCATCCGTGTAATCTGCGGTGAAAACGTTTTGGGTGGTGGTAATGAATCCGGTTTGGCAGGAAACGACGGTGGACGGGGCGCGCACGCGGCGGTGGTCGCTGGCGGCGGCGCAGTGTGCGGAGTTGGCGACGCAGCACATCGGCTGGTTGGGGATCGACACGGTCTACTCGCCCTACAGTCGGGTGCGATTGGCGCCGTCGGGGAGTTTTTTTCTGGCGACGCTGGAGGGGGAAGGGCGCGTGTGGCTGGAGGGGCGTTGGCAGCGGGTGACGGCGGGATCGTTGTGTCTCGCGCCGCCGCGGGTGTTGAATGCGTTTCATACGGTGGCGGGGAAGCGGTGGACGTTCGGGTGGGTGCGTTACGAAGAAGCGCCGTGGACGAAGCCGCTCGTGGGGGCGGGGTCACCTCTGCGGCTCGCGCAGGGGGCGGAGGAATTGGGCCGGGTGTTGGCGGGGTTACGGGCGGAATGGGAAGGGGAACGCAATGCGGAGATGGTGCGGCACTGGGTGGGCTTGGCGCACGGGTTGGCGGTGCGCCGGGCGCGGCCGTGGCAGAGTGGTTCCCGGGTGGGCGCCCTGTGGGAAACCGTCGCACGCGATCTCACGACGGACTGGAAACTCGGGACGCTGGCCGCGGAGTGCTCGCTGAGCGCGGAGCATTTGCGGCGCCTGTGTCGAAAGGAACTGGGGCGCACGCCGATGGAGCACGTCACGTATATGCGCGTGCAGCGGGCGCAGGCGTTGTTGGCGACGACGGAGGACAAGTTGGACGCGATCGCGCCGCGCGTAGGCTACCACAGCGCGGTGGTGTTTTCGCGGGCGTTTGTGCGGTGCACGGGCATGACGCCGACGCAGTATCGGGAGCGGCGGGGCAAATGACCGGGTCGGGCTTGGCCCGGAAAATCAGAAGCGCACGGTCACCGACGCCGTCGCGCTGCGCGGCTCGCTGAGAGACGAGAAGCTCGCGTAGTAGTCCGCGTTGGTGAGATTTTGCAGCGCGAGGCCGAAGGTCGTGTTGCGGCCGAAGAGCCGGCGGGCGTAGGTGAAGTTGGCATCGGCCTTCGTGTAGGCCGGTGAGCGAAACGCCGGGATGTTCACGAGATTGCCGTTACCGCGGCGTTCGCCGACGTAAATCACGCCGACGCCGAGACCGAGGCCTTTGAGCAGGCCCTCTGAGAAGGAGAAGCGGTTCCAGAGATTAGCCTGATGGCGGGCGACGTTGGGTGGCGAGAGTCCGACGTTGGCGGGGCGGGTGGGATCCTTGATCGTTTTCACGTTGAGGTTGGCGTAGCTGAAGACGACCTGCCAGGCGCGGATGAGGCGGGCGTTGAGCGTGAACTCGACGCCCTGCGAACGGTCGAGGCCGGAGGCGATGTTGAAACCGGGATGATCGGGATCGGGCTGGAGGGCATTCGAGCGCTCGATGTCGAAGGCCACGATGGAGCCGGCGAGGCGACCCTCGATCAGGTCGAACTTGGGGCCGAGGTCCCAGCCCTTGCCGGTGACGGGTGCGAAAAGCCGGCCGGAAAAATCGGTCGCGGTCTGCGGAGAGAACGACTCGGCGTAGCTCACGAAAAACGTGAGGCGCGGGGCGAGCCGATACGAGGCGCCGTAGCTGCCGACGTCGGCGCTCTGCGAGGTGGAGTTGGAGGTGCGGCTGAGGCGGTTCTCGTTGTTTTGGAAAAACTGGCCGTAGCGATAGCCCTGCATCAGCAGCAGACGGTTGCGGAAGAGCTGCACGATGTTGCTCAATGTGTAGCCGCGCTGGCCGGAATCGAGGACCGTGTCGGCGAACCGCGTGGTGTAGGTCGACCACGCGCCCAACGCGTAGTCGGCGGGACCGGCGGTATCGACGTTGAGGTTGGGCGGATTGGTGGGGCGGCGAAATTGCTGGCTGCGCTGATCGACGACGCCGAGGTATTCGAAACCGAGGAAGACTTTGTGCCGGACCTCGCCGTAGGTCTGATCGCCGAGGAGGCTGCCTTGGACGATGTAGTTGTCGTTGCCCGTGAACTGGAGGGTAGGAATGCGCGCGACGGTGCGGGCGCGGGTCGTGGCGTTGACGACGAGCTGCTGGGAACCGGCCATGGTGTTGCGGCCCTGGTGTTGGCCGCGGAAATACGCGCCGGTGCGAAACACCCAGTGCGGCGTGAGCTGCTGGCTGAGGTCCGCCGCGAATTGCGACTGCACGAGCGACGACGCGGATTCGGAGCCGGCGCGGTTGAAACTGCGCGGGACATCGCGGACGTAGAAGGACGTCGTGGACGCGAAGTAGATCGGCGGCACGGCCTGCACGCCGCGGGTGGTCTGCCACTGGAAATCGAAACTGAGGCGCGTCCGGGGAGCGGGTTCATATTGGATGTTGCCGCCGTAGACTTTGCGCTCGCGGCCGGCGAAGTCGTATTGGCTGCCGTAGTTTTCATAGGCGGCACCGAGCAGCACGCGCAGTTTTTTCCGCGCGTCGATGGGCGTGCTGTAGAGCAATTCGGTGCGGACGCTGTCGTGGGCGCCGTAGCGGAGGCGCACGTGGCCGCTGCGGTTCGGGCCGGGCCGCCGCGTGATCATGTTGATGGTGCCGCCGGGCTCGATGGTCCCGGAGAAGGTGGACGACGGGCCTTTGATAATTTCGACGCGATCGATGAAGAGCGTGTCGGCCACACCGAAAGAGCGGTAGCCGTTGCGGTAGGTGGTGAACGACTGGAAGCCGCGGTTGTAGAAATTGTTTCCGGTCACGTCGTCGGGCGTGGCGGTGCCGTTGTCGGCCAGGCTGCCACTGTATTTCAGTGCGTCGCCGATTTCGCGGGCACCGATGTCCTCGATGAATTCGGACGTGATCACCTCGATGGGGCGCGGGAGATCGAGGAGCGGGACGTTGAAGCGGGTGCCGGAGATCGCGTTGGCGGCCTTGTAGCCATCGTCACCTTGCGCGCTGACCTCGAACTGCTCGAGCACGACAGGCGCGGCAGGCACGACAGGCGCGGGATCGGGCTTGGGCGCGATGGGGGCGGATTGGCCGAGGAGCGGAGCGGCGATGGCAATCTGAGCGAGGCAAAGCAAAGCGGCGAAACGCATGGTGGGGTCAAGGGA
>CAMBVX010000238.1 GCA_945871085.1 Opitutus sp. GAS368
AGCCGGGCGGTGTGCACGGAGTTGAGATCCCAGCGGACAAGCTGCACGCGGAGCTGTTCGCGCGTGAGGTCGTAGAGGTTGAGCGGCGCGACGGGCATGTTCAGAAGCGAGGCGACCGACTCAAACCAACGAGCCGAGCGCAGCGGAGATCGGGACGGTCTGGCGACGACGATCGAGGAAGAAACTGATCTCCGTGTAGCCGACCGTCTGGAGCGTGCGGAGGGCGTCGGCGTAGCCGTCGGCGACGCGCGTGGGGCGGTGGGCGTCGGCACCGAGCACGACGGGAATGCCGCGGGCGTGCATCAGGCCGAGCATCGTGGGACTCGGGTTGATCTCGCGGATGGCTTTGTTCACGCCGCTGGTGTTGAGCTCCATGGCGACGCCCGTCTTTGCGATGCGGTCGAGGGCGCGTTCGATAAACGGCAAGATGCGCTCGAAGTGCCAGTCGGACGGCGACTCGTTCTTAATGAGGTCGGGATGCGCGAGGGTGTCGTAGAGACCGGTCTCGGCCGAGCGGGCGAGGTGATCGAAGTAGGTTTGCTGATACTCAAACCAGTTACCGCGATAATACTGAAGACGGTAGTCGGGCACTTGGGGATGAACGCTACCGAGGACGTGATGGAGGGGCACGCGGGCGTGGAGTTTTTCCAACCACGGTTCGACGCCCGGATAAAAGTCGCTCTCTAAGCCGAGGCGCACATCGAGGCGGCCGGCGAATTGATCACGAGCCTCGCCGACCCACTCGACGTAGCGGTCGTACTCCTCAGGCACCATGCGGACGGCGTGCGAGATGCCGTCGGGCAACGGGCAATGGCACGTGAAGATGATGCCCTTCAGCCCGCGCGCGAGGGCCTCGGCGGCGTAGTCCATGGGCGTGCCATGGGCGTGTTTGCACAGCGGGGTGTGACAGTGAGATTCGTAGAGAAGTGGTGTGGGCACGGGTGGCGGGACTTCCGGAAAGTCGTTCCTCGTTCTCGTAATCGTTCCTCGTTCTCTCGATCCGAAGGACGGAAGAGAGAACGATTACGAGAACGAGGAACGAGAACGATTGTTCAGAAGAACGTGTAGTATTTCTCCTCGGCGAGGCGCTGGATCAGGAGCGCGAGCTCCATCGCGTGATAGTCACCCCACAGGGAGGATTCGCCGTTGGGGACCTTCTGGCCTTTCGCGACGTGGTCCCAGCCGTTCGGGCGATGGTAGACGCTGTGAAGGAGGAGGCCCTGGTGTTTTTTATCGGTGGAGAGATAGGGCTCGGCGAAGAGCGTGTCGGCAATGGTGAGGCCGGCTTGGACGTATTTCTGGCCGGCGGCTTTTTCCCCTTTCGCGCTGAGGTAGGTGCCGAGGCGGAGGAAACCTTGCGCGGCGATGGCGGCGGCGGAGCTGTCGACCGGCTCGTGGGTGTTGTAAGGATCGGCGTTTTTCTTCGTGATGTCACCGAGCTGGTGGCTGTTGAGCGCCATCGAATCCCAGTAGGGCACGCCGTCTTTCGAGGAGTAGCCGTCGATGTAGTAATCGCTCGTGGCGCGGGCGGTTTCGAGGAAGAGATCGGTGACGGCACGACGGCCACCGACGGCGTCGAGGTCGGTGCCTTTGACGGTATCCAAAAACTCCAGCTGCTCGGCGTAGCCGGCGATGATCCAGGCGGCACCACGCGTCCAGGTGGTGAATGGCGAGTAACCCTGTTGGGAGGAAGGGCAACGGAACTGGCCATCGTTGCGGTTGAAGACGGATTCGTGGGCGACGCGTCCGCGGACATCGTAGCTGTCGCGCCCTTGGCCGAAGAAGACGTTGAAGCGGGCGGTGGTGGCGGCGTGTTCGATGGCGCGGTGGAGGAGATTGGTGGGCTTGTCGCCCTCGCCCATCAATGAGTGGCCGAGCTGGTGCGCGACGACGAGGGAACGCATCGAGCGGATCGTATCGGCGAAGAGGGATTGCGGACCGTTGAAAGAGTAGACGTAGCCGCTGGGAACAACGCCCACGGAGGCGGGCGAGCTGCCCGCGCTCCCGGGGGACCACGGGGTTTTCACATTGGTGGTGGCGTGGCGGGCGGCTTGGACGGCACCGGAAACTTTGAGGGCGAGCTCGAGGAAGTTCAGCTCGTCCTGGTTGTGCGGAACTTTGCCCTCGAGCATGAGACGGCGGAGGTTGCCGTAGGTGGAGACGTTGTTGAAACCGTGGTCGTGGACGCCGATGTGCGAAACGTGCGAGGCCATGAACTTCACGGTCTTCTCGCGGGCAAGCTGGAGCGAGGCGACGTCGCCGGTGGCGTCGAAATGGAGGAAGCCCAGGCCGAACTGAAAGCCCTGGGTCCACTCGGTCCAGCCGCGCGACGTGTATTTGCCGGCGACGGTGAAGACGGGCGTGCCCTGGGCGGAATCCCAGGTGGCGTCGATGGCGCGGATCTTCTGACCGGCGAGTTCGAAGACGCGCGCGGTTTTTTTGGTGAGGCGCTGCGGCGTGAGCGTGGCGTTGATTTTCATAGAAAGAAAAGGGGAGCGAACCACGAAATGGACGAAACACACGAAAGAATTTTGGGCGGAGCCGGCGGAGGCTTGCCCACGGGGCGGCCGAGAGGGAGAGTCGGGCCATGCCGCCGATTCTGGAGAGTTTTCTGAAGGCCTTTATTCCGCTGTTTGTGGCCATCGACCCGATCGGGCTGGCGGCGATTTTCCTGGCGATGGGGGCCGGCGTGCCGGAGGCGACCAAGAAGAAGATCGCCACGCAGGCGACGTGGACCGGGGGCGCGGTGGCGCTGTTGTTTTTGTTTCTCGGCCAAACGATTTTCGCGGCGCTGGGGATCACGCCGAGCGACTTTCAAATCGCGGGCGGGTTGATCCTATTTATCCTCGCGGCGCGCGATCTGGTGCATTCGGCGGCGGAGGAGCCGGCGAAACTGGCGGATGATTTTGGCGTGGTGCCGCTGGGGATGCCGCTGATTGCGGGGCCGGCGTCGATCACGACCCTGATTTTACTCGCGCAGACGCTGGGCGTGGGGGTGACGTTTGCCGCGCTGGTGGCGAACCTCGTGCTCGTCGTGATGGCCTTCGCTTTTAGCGAACGGATCGGGCGGATCATCCGGCCGACGGGGATGCGCGCGATTTCGAAAATTGTGTCGCTGCTGCTCGCCGCGATCGCGGTGAATATGATCCGGCAGGGGCTGAAATAGCGCGGGCGCGACGAGGCGGATCAACCGGCGAAGCGCGTGAGGATGTCCGCGTAGATTTTGGCACTGGCGAGGAGTTCTTTCACTTTGGCGCGCTCGTTGACGGCGTGGAAATCTTCGCCACCGGGGCCGTAGCCGAGCGTGGGGATTTTCAGGTGGTGCGAGAAGAAATGCATGTCGTTGAAGCCGGTCGACACGTTAAAAACGGTCGGCTGTTGACGCACGCGGGTCACGCAACCGGCCATGGCGGTGAAGAAGGGATGCGTCGGTGGCGAGAAACAGGAAAAGTTCTCGGAGATCTTCGCGACGGAGATTTTGCACTGTGGAATTTTGCGCGCGGCGGCGGCGAGGAAGGCCCGCAGGTCGCGTTCGGCGGCGGACTGGTCTTCGACCGCCAGGACGCGGCGGTCGATCGTGAAGCGCGCGAGGGCGGGCACGGTGTTGATCTTGCCGCCGGGGCCGGCGGAGAACTCGCCGCCGAGGTTGATCGTCGGGCGCATGGTCTTGCCCTCGGGCGTGACGAAGGTGCGCCGGGCGAGGCGGCGTTGGTAATCGCCGAGGGCGAGGACGAGCGCGGACATTTTCTCGAGGGCGTTGATCCCCCGCTCCGGCATGGAACCGTGAGCGGCGCGGCCGTGGACGGTCACTTCGAGCCAGAGCGTGCCGTTGTGGCCGCAGCAGACCTGGTCGAGTTCGCCGCCTTCCATGACGATTGCGTAGTCGGGTTTGATGGGCGCGTGCTCGACGAGCCAGCCGGTGCCGAGGACGGAATCGGTTTCCTCGTCGGCGGTGAACGAGACCTCGACGTTGAGGCGCGGGGTGGTGCCGGTGGCGCGGAGGGCCTGGAGCGCGAAGAGGAGGCTCGCGATGGAGCCCTTCATGTCGGCGGTGCCACGCCCGTAGATCCAACCGGCGTCGACGGTGCCGCTGAAGGCGCTGCCATGTCGCCAAAGGCCGGAGACGGGCACGACGTCGTAGTGGGCGTTGAAGTGGAGGGTTTTTTTCGCGCCCGGGGCGGCGAGTTTCCCAAGGACGTTGTAGCGCGGGAAGGCGTGCTGGGCGGGCGGCAGGGTTTGGCGGAGCAGGGTGCGCGGAATCGTGAAGCGACGCGTGCGGAGGCCGAGGGCGGTGAGATCGCGGGTGAGCTCGGTGGTGATGGCGGCGTAATTTTCGCCCGGCGGGTTGACGGTGGAGATACCCACGAGCCGTTGCAGGCGCGTGAGGAGAGCGGCGGAGTGGAGGTCGATGTAGGCCGAGGGAGTCACGGTGCGGAGGGTGCGGCAGAACACACGGAAGACACGGAAAATTTGGGCCGGGAGTGAGCGGAGGTGGAGGGCCTCACGCCCAGGACGCGGCGGGCGCAAAGGCCGGGGAAAGGATCCCGAAAACACTCCGGTTCCCTCGCGGGGCGACCTGGGCGGGAGGGCATCCGGGTTCAGTTTGGCGGATTCTGCGCTTCGCCGGGGCGGGCAAATGTGTTGTGTGGTGCGCATGAATGCCGAGGCCGAAGCGATCATCAAGAAACTGGGGCTCGTGCCGCTGCCCCACGAGGGCGGGTGGTTTAGACGCACGTGGCAGACGCCGGAAACAGTCAGCCCGGGTCGGGCAGCTTGGGCGGTCATCTATTTTCTGGTGACGCCGGAAGGTTTTTCGGCCCTGCATCGGCTGGAGACAAATGAGATCTGGCTCTTTCACGCGGGTGATGCGCTGGAGCACGTGCAGCTCGATTCGGCGAACGGCGCAGTGACCGTCACGCGGCTGGGCAGCGACGTCTTGGCCGGCGAAACACCGCAGGTGGTCGTGCCGCGCGGGGTGTGGCAGGGCGCGCGGCTCGCGGCGGGCGACGGGGGCCGCGACTGGGCGCTGCTCAGTTGCACGATGGCACCTCAATGGGTGGAGCACGAATTTGCGCTCGGCCCGCGCGCGGCGTTGACGGCGGAGTTTCCCGCGGCGCGCGATCACATCGACAGATTGACGAGATGATTTTTGACAGGGGGGAACTGGCGGGGCAGCCTCAAGGCAAATGTCGCTGGCCGATCTTCGCAAAGACTATTCCCTCGCCGGTCTCGCCGAGAAGGATCTCGCGCGGGATCCCTTTCGGCAGTTCGAGCAATGGTTTCAGGAAGCGGAAGCGGCGAAGATTGCCGAGCCGAATGCGATGACGCTCGCGACCGCGACCCGCGAGGGCCGGCCTTCGGCGCGCACGGTGTTGCTCAAGGGCCTCGATGCGCGCGGGTTTGTTTTTTATTCGAACTATGAGAGCCGCAAAGGGCGTGAGCTCGAAGCGAATCCGCACGTCACCTTGGTATTTCCGTGGATCGCGATCGAGCGGCAGGTGCTGATCGAAGGCACAGCGACCAAGGTAGCGCGGGAGGAGAGCGAGGCGTATTTTCATGCCCGGCCGCGCGCGAGTCAGCTCGGGGCCTGGGTGGCACAACAAAGTGCGGTCATTACCGGGCGCGCGGTGTTGGAAGACACGATGAAGGCGTTGGAGAAAAAATATGCGGGCGGGGAAGTCCCGTTGCCGGCAAATTGGGGCGGCTGGCGCGTGGCACCGGAAACGGTGGAATTCTGGCAGGGCCGGCGGAGCCGGCTGCATGATCGGTTGCGCTTTCGGCGCGGAAAAGACGGCCGTTGGTCGGTGGAGCGACTCGCTCCATGAAAAAGACCCAACGAGGCGGGCGACGGCCGACGGCACGCGCCCGCGCAGCGAAGCCCGCACCCGTGACGCTATTGGCGGCCGCGCTGCGCGCGCAGAGCGAAGGGGTGTTCATCGCCGACCGCAAATGCGGCGTGCTCGGGCTGAAGATCCTGTTCGCGAACGACAGTTTTTGTGCGATGACGGGGTATCGTGAAAGCGAGCTGGTGAATCGCTCCCACGGCTTCCTGCACCTCGAACGCGTGGATATCGAACGGCTGCGGCACTGGTTGCCCAAAACAAAGCCGGGGCAACCGCTGGTGGGCGAGGGCTTCTTGCGGCAGTCGAACGGCAGCTCGGTCAGCGCGGCGTGGAGTTTTGATCCGTTGTGCAACCCAGCGGGGCGCGTGACGCACATCGTCGCGACCTATCGCGACCAGACGGAGAAGCGGCGCTTGCAAGAAGCGCTGGTGCACGCCCAGCGGTTGGATGCGGTGGGCCGGCTGGCCGGGGGCGTGGCGCACGATTTTAATAACCTCCTCTCGGTGATCAACGGCTACTGTGAAATTCTTACGGCTCACGTGGCGGCCAATCCGCAGGCGCTGCGCGAGGTTGCGGAGATTCACCACGCTGGCCGCAAAGCGGCAGCGCTGACGCAGCAATTGCTGGCGTTCAGCCGGCGGCAGCCGTTGAACGCCCGGGTCATCAACCTGAACGAGCTCGTAAACTCGAACGCGGCGATCATCCGGCGACTGCTCGGTGAAGCCGGGCAACTGGATCTTGAGCTGGCCACCGGGCTCGCGAATGTGCGCACCGACCCGGCGCAGTTTCAGCAAGTGTTGCTCAACCTCGTGATCAACGCCCGCGACGCGCTCCGGAACAGAGGGCGCATTGTGGTCAGCACGGAAAATCGCGAAATCACTCCATCGATGAATCGCCGGCAGTCGGACACGCCGCCGGGTCACTACGTAGCCATCACCGTCACGGACAATGGCACGGGAATGGACAGCGAGACGCAGAAACACCTGTTCGAGCCGTTTTACACCACGAAGCCCGAAGGCAAAGGCACGGGGCTCGGGCTGTCCCTCGTCTACGGGATCGTGCAACAGAGCGGCGGGTTCATTGCGGTGCGAAGCGCGCTGTTGGTGGGATCGACCTTTGAGATCTTGTTGCCGGCGGTGACCGAGGCCGTCGAGGCGCCACCGGCCACTGTGGCACCGCTGCCGTCTACGCGCGGCACGGAAACGGTCTTGCTGATTGAAGACGATCTGGTCGTGCGGAAGATGGTCGCCGGTATCCTCACGGCGGATGGCTATCGAGTGATGGAAGCCGAGTCGGCGACCGCAGCCGCGCGGGAAGTGCAGGAGCTGGCGCGGCCGGTGCAGCTCTTGATCGCTGATATCGCCGGCAATGAAGCTAAATTTGCGCGCCGGCTCCTCGGCAGCTACCCTGGACTCCGGATTTTGTGCACCGCGAGTGCAGACGCGAGTGAGCCCAAATGGGTGCCAGCCGGGAAATTCGTGCGTTTGAGCAAACCCTATGCGCTGAGCGAAGTGTTGAAGACGGCGAGAAAACTGTTGGATGCGTGAGGCGTAGGCGCGGGGCGCGCCAGTGGAAGTTGGAAGTTGGAAGTTGGAAGTTGGAAGTTGAAGGCTGAGGACGGAGGCTGTGGGCTGACAAAAGAACCGCTGGCCGTCAGGCTGGTTTCACCTTTCAACTTCAGGCCCATGACAATTTTTCTTACCGGAGCGTCGGGCTTGGTGGGATCGGTCTTTGCGCAGGCGGCGACCCGCCGCGGGCATCGCGTGGTCGGGGTCGTCGGGAGCTACCTCGGCGAGATCGCCGGTCTGGCCGCGAAACGAACGGTGGATCTCACCGATGAAACCGCGACGAGCGCGGCGGTGTTGGACGCGTTTCCCGAGGCGATCGTGAACTGCGCGGCGGTGTCGGTGCCCGAACAATGCGAAGCGGACCCCGTACGGTCGCAGGCGATGAATGTCGGATTACCGGCTACCCTCGCCCGCCTGGCGCATCACGTGAGCGCGCGGTTGGTGCATATTTCATCCGAGCAGGTGTTCGACGGCACCCGCACAGCGCCCTACACGCCGAGTGATCGCGCGACGCCGATCAATCTCTACGCGCGACAAAAGCAGGAGAGTGAACACGCGGTGCACGCCGCGGCGGCGGAGTTTGCCGTGACCCTGCGCGTGCCGTTGCTGATGGGTGACAGCCCCGGCGGAAAGCGCAGCCTGCACGAACGCCTGCTGGCGGACTGGGCGGCGGGCAAAACGCCGCGCCTCTACACCGATGAATTCCGCCAGCCGTGCGCGGCCGACAATCTCGCCGAGGTCATGGTCGAGCTGTGCGAGCGGCGGGACGTGAGCGGCGTGATGCATTGGGCCGGCACAGAGCTTCTCTCGCGGCATGCGCTCGGCGTGAAGATTCGCGAACGCTTCAAGCTGACGGCGAGGCAGGCTCCGATCACGGCGGTGACACGGGCGGAAACACCCGACGCGGCAAAGAAGCGGCAAGCGTGTCTCGCCCTGGATATTTCGCCGTTGGCAGGAAAACTAAAGACCCGGCCGCAGGCGGTGGCGGAGCAAGTCGAAGGACTCAAAGTGCCGGTGCCGGTGCGGGAGTGGTTTTTAGATCTCCCGAAAAATTAGCGGCAAAAAGCGGCGAAATGCGGTGAAGGCGCAAATTGAGTTTGGTGTTTTTCCGGGTTCTGCGCCTCTTTGGCGGTCCATGACTCTGGAGATTCTCCCCACCCGCACGAGCGGTGCCGCCGAAAACATGGCCACCGATTTTTTGCTGTTGCAGCGCTATCCGCGCGCGACGCCGCGGTTTCGGCACTACGGGTGGCGCGGTCCGGCGTTTACGTTTGGTTACTCGCAGAAGATCGTCTTCGTGCGCGAGTCCCTCGCAGCGGTGGAGCCACCCTTTGAGCTGTGTCGGCGGGCGACGGGCGGCGGCGTGGTCGATCATCGCGACGACTGGACGTTTGCCCTGGTGATTCCGCGCGGGCACCCGTTGGAGGAATTGCGGGCGACGCAGAGCTATCGCGAGGTGCACGAAGCGCTCGCGGCGGCGCTACGAGCGCAAGGCGTGGCGGCGGTGACGAAACCTTGCGTGAACGAACCGGGGAGTGAGGGAGCGCCGACGGGACCGGCGGGCGTGTGTTTTCAGCGCGCGGAAATTTACGATGTCGTGCACGGGGACACCGGCGAAAAAATCGCGGGTGCGGCGCAGAAGCGGAACAAGCACGGGCTCCTCTTCCAAGGTTCACTCTGGCGGCCGGCCGCAAACGTGGGCGGCGCGGCGGTCGATTGGGAAAAATTCGAGGAAGACTTCGTGGCACGGCTCGCCGTGACGCTGGGCGGGGAGGCCCAAGCAACGCCGTGGCCGGATTTGCACGAAGACGAACTGGCTGGTCTGGTGGACCAGTATGCTTCAGCGGAGTGGACGGAGTCGCGGTGAGCGCCGACTCGTTCGGCGCTGTTTCCGTTGGGTGAGCGATTTGGCCAGCGGTCGCCACAGGCCTCCGTACCTGTGGGACACGGCGACACGCCCGCCAGACCAGGCAGGCAGGGACGCCTGCCGCTCCACTGAGCTGACGAACTGCATGGCCTCCAAGGATTGCTGGGGAGCCGGACGACTCCGTCTCAGCCCAACGTCTCTTGGTTTTAAGCCGGCTGGCCCGCCCACCGGGCGAGCCTATGACGGGAAAGTCCGGAACAGACGGGGCGCTGGGATCGCGACCTCACTTTTTCACTTCGGTCGGTGCCGCGGGTGCCGCAACCGTCGCGGGAGCAGGCTTCCAGAAGTAACGTCCCGTTTGGCGTTGGTTCCAGCGGACCCAAATGGCGGCGGCGGCGAGCAGCAGCACGACGATGAAGAAGGTGGCGCGGCGCTTTTGCTTCGCGGCTTCTTTGTCCTCGTAAGGATCTTCGAGTGACCGGTGCGAGCCGGCCGGCAGCACGGCGACATCGGTGAGCGCGGTGCCGAAGGGGATGTTGATTTTCACGCGGCCGTTTACGGCCCAGCCGTTGCCTTCGAGGATGGGGCCGAGGGTGCGTTGGCGGAGTTTTAGCCACGCGATGAGCATCGAGGGACCGGATATGACGGCCACGAGGCCCACCAGCACCAGCGGATATTGCCAGAGCTTCAGGCCGAAGACGTACCCGAGGATGAGGGTAAGCGCGCTGATGGCACCGGTGATCGCCACACCGATGGCCGCGACCGCACCGACGTCCACCTTCTTGGGTGGCTCCACTTTGGCTGCATCAGCGTTGGCCGTCTTTTCGGCGGCGGTGGCGAGCCGGGAGTTACTGGCGGCTTCGGCGGCGGCGGCGCGCTTGGCGACCTGTTCCTCAATCATGCGGAGGAATTTTTTGTAGGGCGACCAGAAGGCTTGGCGGATGCTGATGGGGTTATCGACGATGCCCGTGATGACGGTATCCCAATCACGACCGGCGCGATCGTAGAAAACACCGTGGCGGCCGACGAAAAGGTAGTCGCTGTCGCCCTGCGTGAAGCAGGCGGCGATGTTCATCGGCGGGCTGCCAGCGCGCGTGCAGGAACAATAAGCGATGTAGGCCTTGCTCATCACGGCGAAGGGATTCGGGGCGTCGATGCGCACGCAGAATTCGGTGCTCCGGCTGTCGAGGAACAGGGTGCCGGCCTGGAAGACCGCCCAACGGTCGCGCGAGTAGAAATCGGCGAAGTTGACGAAATTATGGAGGAGCGAACGCAGGTCGCGATGGTAGCGGGCGAGACGCTCGACGCCGGCCATGGCGGCAAA
>CAMBVX010000239.1 GCA_945871085.1 Opitutus sp. GAS368
AACCCGCACCCCGCGACTTGATCCAAAAGAGCCCGACGCTCACCCTACTCATGGGGCCTGATCGCGGAAATCATGGGATTCGCCGATACGCAAGGCTGCCCAAAAACTAAAACTCCTGACTGGAATTCGTCAGGAGTTTATCGGTCTTAACTAGGTAGAAATGGAGCCGAGCATCGGAATTGAACCGATGACCCACGCTTTACGAAAGCGTTGCTCTACCAACTGAGCTAGCTCGGCAAATTATTGAATTCCGCTTTTTACCCAAACGATGGAGGACCGATTACTCGCCGCCGAATAACCTGAACCCCGAGAAGCAAATAGCGAAGAACAAAGGCTCGGACTTCACCAGCAAGCCCGGAGACTTCTAAAGAACCCTGAGAAGGGAGACTACTACGCGACGTTCAAAGTCGTCGGCAAGCAGAAAGGATGAATTCTTGAAATCCCGCCCTGATTCGACCGGTTTGGCTCCCCTTGGGCCGTGACGGTGCGCCCACTACGCGCGTGCCGAAATCTGAGTGAAAAAACAAACGGTGAATCTCAATTCCGAGTCTGCGGCAGCCAACTTTTACGGTGAAGATCGAGCGCTCAGTTCTTCGCTCGCAACTGAATTTTCACGATTGAGATTCGCTCGAATGCGCGGACCAGACCACCGGGCCGCGGAATGGCTGTTTCGTCGGTTCGGAGGGGCCAGGAGCAACAGCTTGCCGCCAGCCACAGTCCCGCCAAGTTTCCCGCCCCATGAATGTGTTCGGCCGTCCTACCCGCACTCTCTGGCCTTCCGACGACGGCACCGCGATCGAGATCATCGACCAAACACGCCTTCCCCACGCGTTCGTCACCGCGCGGCTCTCCACCCTCGATGATGCGGCCCACGCCATCCGCGCGATGCTGGTGCGTGGGGCCCCGCTCATCGGTGCCACTGCGGCGTGGGGCCTGTGGCTCGCACTCCGCGCCGATGCCTCCGATGCCGCTCTCGCCCACGCCTACGCCACCCTCCTCGGCACTCGACCAACCGCCGTCAACCTGCGCTGGGCGCTGGACCGCGTCCGCACACACATCGCTCCCCTCGCCCCGGTTGCACGCGCCGCCGCGTCGCGGCTGCTCGCGATCGATATTTGCGATGAAGATGTCGCCCTTAACCACGGTATCGCGGTCGCTGGTCTGCCTCTCATCCGGGCAATCGCTGCACGGAAAGCGCCCGGCGAACGCATCAACGTGCTCACGCATTGCAACGCCGGCTGGCTCGCCACCGTCGACATCGGCACCGCCACCGCACCGATCTACGCCGCGCATGACACCGGCCTTCCTCTCCATGTCTGGGTCGACGAAACTCGGCCTCGCAATCAGGGTGCCAGCCTTACCGCGTGGGAGCTGCTCACTCACGGCGTGCCGCACACGGTCATCGCCGACAACGCCGGCGGTCACCTGATGCAACACGGCCAAGTCGATCTCGTCATTGTCGGCACCGACCGCACGACTGCCACCGGCGACGTGTGCAATAAAATTGGCACCTACCTGAAGGCCCTGGCCGCCCACGACAACCATGTGCCGTTTTACGTCGCGGCACCCTCGCCGAGCATCGATTGGACGCTGCGGGATGGGCTACACGAAATCCCCATCGAGGAACGGGCCGCCCGGGAAGTCACTCATCTCACGGGTCGACTGCCCGACGGAACGGTCGCCACCGTCGCACTCCTCCCCGCGGGCAGTCACGCTGCGAATCCGGCGTTCGACGTCACTCCGGCCCGTCTGGTCACCGGCCTCATCACGGAGCGCGGCGTGTGCGCCGCAAATGCCGCCGCGCTGAGCGCGTTGTTTCCCGAGAAATCCAAGGGCAGCTGATTCCGTGGATACGCTGGCACGGGCAAGCTGGCGCGCGAACGTTCACGCAATCCTTCGCGCGTGCGGGTTCGTTATGCGATCTCCGCGAAACTCGCGTGGCCCTGTCTTCACGTCGACGGTGACATCCCTCGTTCGTCCTCGGCAACCGCATCGAGCTCCAACTCGAAGAGCAGGTCGTCCCGACACACCACGCTGTGAGTATTGACCACGGGCATCGTCTGCAAATCACGTTCGATCCGCCAGGCATTGAAGAAACGTAGAGACGACGGATCACGGTAGTAAGCGGTCGCACGCGTGACAGCCCGATAGTCCATCCCACGCGACTGGAGGATGCCCCCAATCACCTCCATGGTGAGATCAACCTGCCGTTTGGCATCCCCCACCCAGGCCGTTTTACCGCCGGGATGGATGCTCGCGGTGCCCGAGACGAGGAGCCGTCGCCATCCGCCGGAATTAATCTCCATCGCCCGGCTAAATGCACTGCCATAGGACGGCGCGGGACATTGGAGCGGCGAGCCGATTTCCTTCGCCCGCTCACCTCCACCAATCGGCCGGACCGCCCACGCAGCGATCGTGAGCGCGGCGCCGTCGGCATTCCGCGCACCAATCCCTGTGCTGGCCGGCAGTGAACCTGTGCGGAATTTCACGTTCGCGTAGTGCGCGGAACGCACGCGGTTGAATTCACCATACCACGCCAAGATGTCGTCATTATAGAACCACGTGCGCACCACGTCGGCTAATTCGAAGCCCGCCTGATCGAGCGCCCACTCCATATTACCGAACGTTTGTTGCACTTGGGCACCTGCCGCCAACGTCCGCGCCGTCGGCCCGAGTCCGCCCAGCAGGCAATGGCGCGCGCCGGCATCTTCATAAACGGAGCCGACAATTCGGCTTCCGAGCCGGACGCGCGTCACCTGTCGGCCGCTCACCGCGAAGGCCTGCACGCCGGCCATGGGCGCCCCGTCACAACTCAGGCCTTCGACCCACGTTACGGGCCATTGCGTCTCGCCCAACGCCGCGCGCATCGCTGCGTCGATCTCGCTGCGGGCGACCAACGAACCGTAGAGCATGACACTCAACAAAGTCGCTTCGGTCGCCGTGATTTTTTCCGCCAGGCGGCTGAACACCGCCGCGATCGGTTCACCGGCCCGCATGGTTTCTGTAAGCACGAACTCGGGCGCGATTTTCCTGGCCGGAACAAATCGACCCACGCTCGGCGCCGGGGCCGACGCGTTGCTCACAGCCACTACTCCATCGGGGTTGGGTGTTTTCATTGGAGCGCAGACGTCACGCTTTCGTGCTCGTTACAAAATGCGCCCGACCCACGTGTGAACAAGCCGGCTTAATACACTTTGGAATGCGCGCGATAAGCCGACGTTGATTGCATGCCCCGCTCGTAGCGCCCGCGCGCCGCGCGCGTCATCGCTCCAAGGATTGTTATGTTTTACCTCTGTAAAATTCCTCACGTCAGTCAGCGGCTGTTGCGCGTGCCGCATTTTTTGTTGCGGCGCGAGACGTTGATTAGCGCTGCTTTCTCGCTCGCCATTTCTGCGCTCAGCGCCGTCGCCTTCGCGGTTGATCCGCGTCCAAAAACGACCAGCGCCTCCGTATCAGGAAAGTCACTCACAGCTAAAACACCGAGTCCAAGTGCGACGCCCGCCAGCGTGTTTGAACTGAACACTGCGCCCCGGCCGCAGGGAAAAATTGACGAACTGGTTTTTAGGCGGCTGCACGAGCTCGGCATTGCACCGACCCACGGATGCACCGACGCGGTGTTCGTCCGCCGAGTTTTCCTCGACGTGATCGGCACCCTGCCGACCGCCGCCGAGACCCGGGCGTTTCTCCAAGACCAATCGCCAGAGCGGCGCACCAGCCTCATTGATCTCCTCCTCGCCCGCGAAGAATACGCCGACTACTGGGCGATGAAATGGAGCGACCTCCTTCGCGTAAAAGCCGAGTTCCCCGTCAACCTCTGGCCGAACGCTGCCCAAGCTTATCATCGTTGGATTGTGGCGGCGCTCCGCCGCAACCAGCCCTACGACCAGTTCGCCCGCGAGCTGCTCACGGCCAACGGCAGCAACTTTCGCGTGGGCCCCGTGAACTTCTATCGCGCCCTGCAAAACAAAGAACCGGCGTCCATCGCGCGCACCGTGGCGCTGACCTTCATGGGCGAGCGCGCGGAGAAGTGGCCCGCCGCTCAACTCGCCGGCCTAGCCGGCTTTTTCACTCAGCTCACCTACAAAGCGACCGGCGAGTGGAAGGAAGAAATCGTATTCTTCGATCCCCACAAACCTCAGCCCGTCGGCGACACGACGACGGCCCGCTTCCCGGACGGCACCATGGCTACGCTCGTCGCCGACCGCGACGCGCGTGAGGTATTCGCCGACTGGCTGCTTGATCCCAAAAACCCGTGGTTTGCGCGGGCCATGGCCAACCGAGTCTGGTCGTGGCTGCTCGGCCGCGGCATCGTGCACGAAACCGACGATCTCCGGCCGGACAACCCTGCGGCGAACCCTGCCTTGCTGGCGTATCTTGAGCGCGAGCTCATCGCGGCCCGGTTCGATGTGAAGCAACTGATGCGCCTCATTCTGAATTCCCAGACCTATCAGCTCTCGTCGATCGCGCGCAGCACCCGACCCGAAGCCGAGGCGAACTTTGCGTTCTACGCTCCGCGCCGACTCGACGCCGAGGTTCTCATTGACGCAATCAACCAGATCACCGGCACGACGGAGAAATATTCCAGCGCGATTCCGGAGCCCTTCACCTTTGTGCCCGAGGACCTGCGGTCCATCGCGCTGCCCGACGGCAGCATCACGAGTTCATTTCTGGAAAACTTTGGCCGTCCCTCGCGCGACACCGGCCTCGAGTCAGAGCGCAACAATCGCATCACGGCGTCCCAACGTCTGACGCTGCTGAATTCCACGCTCATTCAGCGCAAACTCGAGCAGGGCCCGAAAATCCAGGCGCTGATCCGCAATCGTGCCGCGCCCCGCGAGATCATCGAAGGTCTTTACGTCACCATCCTGTCGCGCCCGCCGACCGCCGGGGAGCGCACGATCATCACCGCCCGCGCGCTTGCCGGGGCAGACGCCCGCACGACCTCGATCGACCTCGCCTGGGCGTTGCTCAACAGCGCCGAATTTCTTTACCGCCACTAAGCCGTCCGCGTCTCGTCCACCCAAGGAAAGCGATCCCCATGAACCTCCATCATAGCGTCGATCCCCGCCTCTGGAACCTCAGCACTGAACTCCGTCTCCTCGGCCTCAGCGGTCCGCCCCTGACCCGCCGCGAAGCCATTCGCGACGGCCTGCTCGGCGCCGCCAGCCTCGCCCTCTCCGGCCACCTTGCGTCGCGCGCTGCCGCCATGAGCGATGCGGCCCTGGCGCCACTTCCCGTCACACCGAAGGCGAAGTCCGTCATTCAAATCTGGCTTTGGGGCGGCCCGTGCCACCTCGATACCTTCGATCCGAAGCCTGATGCCGGTTACGATTACTCCGGTGCACTCAAGACCTCGATTCCCACCAACGTGGCCGGCATTCAGATCGGCGAACTGCTGCCGCTGCTCGCTAAACAGGCCGATAAATATTCGATCATCCGCAGCATGACCCACGGTATCAACGGTCATGAGACCGCCTCTTACACCGTCCAGACCGGCCGGGCGTCGGGCGGGCGCGACGTGTTTCCCGGCACCGGGGCCGTCGTGTCGCTCTTCAAAGGTTACGACGCCGGCTACAAAGGCCTGCTCCCGCCCTACATCGTGCTCACCGAATTGCAGGGCCGCTTCTCCGAAGCGGGATTCTTGGGTGGTCGTTACAAGCCGTTCGCCACCGGCGGCGATCCCGGGGCCAACCGCTTCATCGTGGAGGGCGTCATCGCGCAGGGCATCTCCGATGAGCGTCAGCGCGCGCGGCGCGAGTTCCTGCACCAGCTGAACACGTTTGAACGCGCCATGCCATCAGCAGACCCGCGCCTCACCGCGCTCGGTCAATGCGAGAGCGACGCCTACGAAATGATCTTGGGCGACGCCGGAAAAGTATTCGATCTCTCTCAGGAGAAGGACGCGATCCGCGACGGTTACGGACGCAACACGTTCGGCCAATCGTGCCTGATGGCTCGCCGCCTCGTCGAACGCGGCGTCCCTTACGTCACGATTAACTACAAGGGGTGGGACACCCACAAACAGCACTTCCCGATCATGCGCCGCAAGCTCCCCGAGTTTGATCGCGGGCTCGCCACTTTGCTCGCCGACCTGGCGGAACGCGGCTTGCTCGAAAGCACGATCGTCATGGCCGGCGGCGAATTTGGCCGCACCCCCAAGGTCTTGTGGGAGTCGCCTTGGAACGGCGGCCGCAGCCACTGGGGCAAGGCGTTTTCACTCTTGGTCGCCGGCGGTGGATTCAAAGGCGGCCACGTCGTTGGCCAGACGGACGCCCGCGGCGAAGAAGTCACCGAGCGCCCGGTGCAACCCAGCGAGGTCATTGCCAGTGTGTATGAGTGCCTCGGCATCGACGGCCAGGCAAAGCTCCCTCATCCCGAGGGGACCGACGTTCGCGCGATGCCGGCGGCGCTCAACCACGGTCGACGCCCCAGCCGTCTCTCCGAAATCATGTAAACCCCGGAGACTCCCATGCGCTCACTCAGCACAGCCATCGCCCCGTGTATCGAGTTTCTCGATCCGTGGCTATTTTTCCTCATCACGTCCGTCGTCGCTCTCTCGCTCCCTCCCGACGTGCACGCGCAACCATCGGGCAATCGCCCCGCTCCCCACCTCGCCTTCACTTACCCGGCTGGCGGACAGCAAGGAACGACCGTGAAGGTTTCCGTCGGCGGTCAACATCTCAACGCGACGGCCGCCGCCCACTTCTCGGGTCGCGGCCTCACCGCGAAAGTTTTCGGTTACGAACGTCCGCTGACGCAAAAAGAAATCAACGATCTCCGCGAGGAGCAGCAGGCCTTGCAGGACAAACGCGTGGCGCCCCGCACCGACCCCACAAAACCACCGTTCACGGCGGAAGATGAAAAGCGCGTGACCGACCTTCGCGTGCTCCTAGCCAGTCGCGGTAACCGCCAAATCAGTCCGGTTCTGGCCGAGACGGTCACGCTTGAAATCACCGTGGCTCCCGATGCGCCGCTCGGTGAGCGGGAGTTGCGTCTGCGCACCCCCAGCGGCCTCTCGAACCCGCTGGTATTTTCTGTGGGCCAGCTGCCAGAAATCAGCGAGCCCGTCCGCATCGCGACCGCAATTCCGAACTCCGCCAAACCCAATCGCGAGATCGATCCACGCACTCACCGGCCGAAAACCGAAATCGCCATCACGCTCCCCACCGTCGTCAACGGCCAGATTTTGCCCGGCGAGGTCGACCGCTTCCCTTTCTCCGCGACGAAAGGACAACGCCTCGTCATGGTGGCCAGCGCCCGCTCGCTCCTCCCGTACCTCGCCGACGCGGTGCCGGGATGGTTTCAGGCGACGCTCGGCCTCCTCGATGTTCACGGCCGCGAACTCGCCTTCGCGGACGACTACCGCTTCAATCCAGATCCTGTCCTGTGCTACGATATTCCCGCGGACGGCACCTATGTCGTCGAAATCAAGGACGCGATTTTCCGCGGGCGCGAAGATTTTGTCTACCGCATTACCCTCGGCGAATTGCCATTTGTGACCGGCATCTTCCCCCTCGGTGCGACCTGCGGTGATCGCGTCTCTTTTGATCTCACCGGCTGGAACCTGCCAGCCGATAAACTCGTACTCGACACCAAGGACAAGCCCCCGGGCACCTTCCTCGTTTCCGTGCGCCGCCACGAGCAGGTCTCGAACTCCGTGCGCCTCACCCTCGACCACCAGCGCGCCGCGTCCGAAGCCGAACCGAATGATCGCGCCGTCGCTCCTCAACTGATCTCGCTGCCCCTCACCATCAACGGCCGCATCGGACAGCGCAGCGATCAAGACGTCTTTCGCTTTGCGGGCAAAGCCGGCGATGAAATTGTCGCCGAGGTGTTTGCCCGGCGGCTCGGCTCACCGCTCGACTCTGTTCTCAAGCTCACCGACGAAGCCGGCCAACAACTCGCTTTCAATGACGATCACGAGGACAAGGCCGCCGCCCTGCTCACCCATCACGCCGATTCCCGTCTCACGTGCAAACTCCCCGCGGACGGCGCCTATTATCTGACGATTGCCGACACCCAGCACCAAGGCGGCGCAGACTACGGCTATCGTCTGTGCGTCGGCCCACCCCGGCCCGATTTTGCGCTACGCATCGCACCGTCGAGCATCAACGTCCGCGCCGGTGCCAGCACCGCCGTCACCGTTTTTGCCCTACGTGACGCTGGCTTCAACGGTGAGATTCAGCTGCAACTGCGCGAAGCCCCGTGGGGTTTCGGCCTCAGCGGTGGGCGCATCCCGGCCGGTCAGGACAAAGTCCAGGTGACCGTCACCGCCCCGTTCAACGCGAACGACGAGGTGTTTACCATTTCGATGGTCGGTCTCGCCACGATCAACGGCCAGCTCGTGGGCCACCCGGCCGTGCCCGCGGAAGACATGATGCAGGCGTTCGCCTACAAGCATCTCGTCGCCTCAAAAGAGCTCATGGTAAATGTCGCCGGACGCGGCGCGCCGTTTCGCGTGATCACCAAGGCTCCCTTGCGTCTCACCCCCGGTGGCACCGCGCGCGTGCAAATCGCGGCACCCGCCGCACGCAGCGCCGGGAAAGTGCAGTTCGAACTGATCGACCCGCCCGAGGGAATTTCCGTCGAAGGCCCCCTCGTTCGCACGGGCGATACAATCACCGTCGTAGTCACCTGCGACCTCGCCAAAGCCAAGCCCGGCATGCAGGGCAACCTCCTGCTTACGGGCTTCGGCGAACGGCCCAACCCCACCACGAAAGCCAAGGGCGTGCAGCGCGTCCCGCTCGGTGCCGTGCCGGCCATTGCCTTTGAAGTCGTCGCACCGCTCGGACCATCAACCTAACGCGAAGCGTCATCACGGATTTTCGCGCGGAGTCAGTGGGCCGTGCGTTTGATGTGGTGCGACGCGGTGCTGGTGGCGGCGTCAGGTCGGTCGGCGGAGGCGCAGGATGGGCGGAAAAGTAGTGTTCGGCCGCCTGGGGAGTGCTTCGTGGTCACCTTTCACCGGGAGCAGAAAATCGGCACCAAGGTGCTGGTGGATGACTCGCCGGGTCTCGTGGTTGGATCTCGTGGTTAAGGTGCGAGACGCCGAGCATGACCACTTTTCATCCAGCGCTGCGACCGTGGCGAACAAGGACCGCGCGGCTCGAATCTCAGTGCTCGTGGCCCCGACCAGCACGGTCCCCAGCGATTGGGCACTCCACCGACTCACCGCAGTGACCAGTTGAGTCGTTTGCGCGTCGGGGCAATGCGGCCGTCGGCCCGGCCTTTCTGCGAGGTTAACTCGCCCATTTCATTTCTCCCTCAGGTGCAGGCCGTCTGCAAAATTTAATCCCGCACCAAGAGGTTCTTGATACGGGAAAACTGGCGGAGGAAGAGGGATTTCAACGCGAACCAAAGTGGCGCTAATAAGTGATTTTCAGAGGAGAATTCCGCGAGAATTGCCGCGGTTTTGCCGCCCCCGCTGCAATGCTCGGCGAAAAGACACGGGCGTTTCAGGGTCTGGTTGAGGATGGACTCGCGCCATTTCGGCCACTGGCCTGAAAGTGGTGGAAAGACAGCTTCGCGAGCGAGTGACCTGCGCCTGCATGAGCAACAGCCCGGGATGAATGGACATAGCTTGGATCGTCGCTTCACCAATAGCGGCTTTTTGCCCTCTGCGGAGAATAGCGCCCCTATTCTCCGCATGAAAAGCGGAGATTATCCCTTGCTGTGCGAAGAATGCGGGGTAGGTTCACCGCATAAACTGCGGAGATTAAATGTATATCCACGAACGAAAGGACTGGCCGGACTTCACTTGGGACCATGCCGCCATCACTCCGCTGTTGAGTGACGTGAGGCATACTCAGGGGCGCTTGCTCGGGAAGATGGAAGGCTTGGGCTTCCATCTGCGCGAGGAAGCGACCTTGGCCACGCTCACGCAGGACGTGATCAAGACGAGCGAGATTGAAGGGCAGACGCTGGATACCCAGCAGGTCCGTTCCTCGATCGCGCGGCGCATGGGCATCGAGATCGCGGCCCTTCCGCAGATGGATCGCAGCGTCGAGGGTATCGTTGAAGTGATGCTGGACGCCACGCGCCACCATCAGCAGCCGCTCGATCAGGATCGGCTGTTCGGCTGGCATGCGGCACTGTTCCCGACCGGGCGCAGCGGCATGCGGAAAATTACCGTGGGCGACTGGCGCACCGATAAATCAGGGCCGATGCAGGTTGTTTCCGGTGCCTTCGGGCGGGAAAAGGTTCATTACGAGGCCCCGGCTAATGACAGGCTCAACGCAGAAACGACCCGGTTTTTGGCGTGGCTGAACGCCGGTCCTGCGACCGATCCGGTCCTGACCTCGGCGCTCGCACATTTCTGGTTCGTGACGATCCATCCATTTGACGACGGCAACGGGCGCATCGCCCGCGCCATCGCCGATATGATCCTCGCGCGCTCTGAAAACAGCGCGCAGCGCTCCTACAGCATGTCCGCGCAAATTCAGCGCGAGCGTAACGCCTACTACGACATTCTCGAGGCCAGTCAGCGTGGCGACCTGAATATCACCGCTTGGCTTGAATGGTATTTTGCCTGCCTCAGGCATGCGATAAATTCATCCCATGAAATTC